>NZ_JAVKPP010000028.1:0-19778 GCF_040980965.1 Kocuria sp. CPCC 205231
TTGACGGGCAGCTCGCCCTGGTACAGCTTCGGCGCCTGCCGGCCCGGGCGCACGGTCGAGGCCGACTCGCGGCCGCCGTCACCGCGGCCCGCCCCGGCCCGCCAGGAGCCCTGGCCCGCGCCGCCGTCCCGCACGGGCGAGGTCGTGCGCTCGTCCCGCAGCGGCCCGGCCGGCGGAGCGGTCCGCTCCTGCCCGGCCGCGAGCAGGCTCCACCCGCTGTCCCGCTGCTCCGTCCGCTCCGCGGAGGCCGCCGGGGCGCCGAAGGCCGAGCCCCGGCCCTGCCCCGGGTCCGGGCTGATCCCGGAGCTGACCGCCACGCTGACGGCCACCAGCGCCGAGAACGCGGTGAGCGCGGTCACCGGGGAGGACGCGCGGTGCCGCAGAGCGGGGCGGGCGGGGCGGCGAGAGGAGTCGCGGGGCATGACGGTGTTTCCCCCAGGATGCCGCGGGCAGCGACGGCAAGAACGGAGCGACAGAACGAGGTACTGAGACCCAGAATGCGCTTAAGTGAACGGGCAATGCTCTTGAGCATACGGCTTGCCCACTTCGGTGCGTTGTCATACGGCGACGCAGTGTCTTGCGGCCCACAAGGCGTGAATCCGGGGCGCCCACCTCGGGCATCCCACCTTGCTGGAGGACCCGCAGAAACGGCGTCCTCAACACGCATCGGTCATCGAAGTCAGAGGCGGACGCCATGTCCTTGATGGGAAAGCGTGTTATCCGGTTTTTCGGTAAACGCAGGTCATCGGGGCTGTGGGCACTTCAAGTGAGATCCACGAGACTCGTCACAACATTGCGTCGGACCCATGCTGCCGCCGACGAGAAGGCCTTCGCCGACTGCAGAGAAGCGCGTCCGTTCATGGTCTTGGCAAGGAACACCTCAGGAGCGGGGGCGTGTCCGCCGATGGAAGCGAACCGCACGTCGGCGCCATCCTGGCCCAGAAGACCGTCCTGAGGCTCCGGAAACCGATTGCGGCCCCGCACACAGATTGCGCGCAACGCAATCGCGGCCAACGAATGCCGAGGTCAGAAGACGAATGAGCCCACTGGGCGCAGGCTTTCTTCGCGCCATGCGCGACCCGGCGTCTGCGGTGCTACGGCAGAATCGGCCCACGTCAAGGGCACCTCAGGATGCAAGGACGCCGTTACCCGGAACCTCACGATGTGCGCAAAGCGCGGGTGGAGTCGTTTCCGCTTTACATATGGCCGGTTACCGGCGGACCGTGCCGCAGTTCAGGTTGGGTTCGGGCTGGGGAAGAGCGTCTCAGAGTTTTTGAATCCGCAGGGCGGCTCGGCCGTCAAGGACCGGGACGGAAATATGAGCAGCGGCTTCAAGCTCGGCGAAGTTGATGGCTGCCTCGTCCAAACGGTGAAGTTGGGAAGTTGTGCGTCGGTAATGAAGGCGACGCTGTGCTTCGCACGGGTGACACCGATGTAGAGGGCGCAGGCGGCAAGGCCCTCAAGCCGGGCGCCACCCTTGAGAAACTCAAGCGCTTTCGCGGTCGGGAAGATCAGCACATGATCAACGGTGCGGCCCTTTGCTACGCCGAAGGTAAGAAAGGGGAGGTCCAGGTGCTTGGCTACCGCCTTGCTGTAACGGAGGCACAAGGCCCCGTGTCTCTGGGCGTACTCGATGGCGTCGGCTTTTCGGACGGTGAAGAGGCCAGTGTGCGCATGCAAGTCTGTTGACGCCGATACCGTCCGTGCGTAGCCGAGAGCTGGGTCAAAAATGGCATCTGACAATGTCGCAATGACTTGATTTGAACGGTAGGTAGTTGGTTTCTGCGTGATCTCCAAGAGCTTCTTCTTCTCCATCACCTGAAACCACGCGAAGATCTTCTCCTTGCGATACTTTGCGTTCTTCGGATCTCGGATATTGGTAGAGAGCAACGCCTGTCGCATGTCGCCGACCATCGTGACCGTCAGCCTAGACCGCAGTAAGGCTTCGACGACCTCCAGGTCCCATCCGCCGAGGTCTTGCACCTCGTCGATGTAGACCTCGTCGTAAATGTGCTCCAGACGATCGATCGCGCCGGCCTTGCTCGCAATCATGACGTCGTGCGCGAGCTTGGCGAGATGGAGCTTGTACGCGCGGTTGTCGTCGTCGAGAAACCGTTCTGCACCTGTCGCGTAGCGGCCAGGATCACCATCGAAGTTGAGACCAGTCAACCGGTGTCCCTCGTAAAGGAGGGGAAGGTATGGGCGGATCATGTGCTGCAGGAGGAAGGCGAACCACCCCATCACTTCTACGCGACGGCCGTGGACGCCAGCCGATCGAATCCGAGTGGTGAGCTCGTCCTGGCTTGCTGTGGTGTATCCGAGCACAAGGATGCGGCGGCCTTCAGGGCACGACTTGCAGTCGTCGACAATTGACTGGGTCTTGCGTCCGCCGGCTACCGCCAAGATGACACGGTTCATGCGAAGTGCTCAACCGCCTGCTGGATGTAGGCGGGCATGACCACGGCCTCCTTCGACTCCAGGATCCGCAGAGCGCCTTCGGTCTTATGGTTGGGCATCCACGTGTCGGGGTTGTCATGCTCGCGCAGGCACAATATCGACCGCATCTTATCGACGCCGTTGGCCTGAATCAGCTGTGGTTCAAGCGTTTTACCGAGTACAGGGTCTCCGACGAACATCTGCCGGCTCGCCGACATGTACTCGCCGAGCTCCTCGAGGATCTCGGCAACTGGGGTGCCGTCGTTGTCCTGGAGAGCGACGACATCGCGGTCGAGGCGAGCACACAGCTCAAGTGCCCGCTTGAAGGTGATCCCGTTCATCGAGATGACGTCAATGCCGTCGGACTCAGGGGACTTCTG
This sequence comes from Kocuria sp. CPCC 205231, assembly GCF_040980965.1. Classification (NCBI taxonomy): domain Bacteria; kingdom Bacillati; phylum Actinomycetota; class Actinomycetes; order Micrococcales; family Micrococcaceae; genus Kocuria; species Kocuria sp. CPCC 205231. The sequence goes on from NZ_JAVKPP010000028.1 coordinate 2,817, forward strand.
AAATCTGTCGAAGTAGCTTCGCTTGAAGATCATCTCGTCGGACGGCCCCTCAACGAGAACGAGCTGGGTGGCCAGAACGAGACGCAGGGTGTCGTAGCCCGAAAGGTGCTTGAAGTAAGAAACGGTCTCGTCGTCTAGGTCAGTGATGCGGGTGGGGGTATCACCGTGCAGGCAGATCAGCTTGTTGAGGCCGAGGCGGTTGAGAACGAAGGAGCTATGGGTTGTCACGAACAGTTGCTGGCTCTCGCCCGCGAGGGTCTCGACCCGGTCGAGCAACTTCTGGAGGCGGCTATAGGCAAGGTGAGTTTCGGGTTCCTCGATCAGCACCGTGCGGGCAGACTCGGCCCGCCGTTTCATCGCCAGTGCCACCTTGATCGATGCCTGCTGGCCCTGCCCGGCCATGGCGAACGGAACGTCGTCCACCTGAGGCACGACACCGGCCTCCCACGAAGCGCGAGCGGACTGGTCCATCGTCAGGCCGAGCGGAGCGTCGTGAAGTGCCTCGGATCCCTCTCGCACCTTTTCGTTGAGGCTGTGGAGTGCCGAAGTTGTCAGCTCGTGGCGTGACTTGCGGTGGGCCACCGAGATCGTCGCCCGCTCCTTCGGTTCAAGGAACGAACTGAGGATCTCCCGCGTGTGGTAATCGACTCCCGCCTTTGACCGGATCGTGCGTGAGTCGATCACCGATAGTCCCAGAGCTGTCGGACGGCGGCGCAGTGGCAGGTCATTGAAGTCCTTCCACACTGCCTCGAAGTACTCAGTCGGCAGAACGTCTGGTCGGTTAGGGTCCGCCATGTAGGCAGCGAACTCCTCGTCATAGTCAGGGTTGCGGGCGACCTCGAGCTTGGTGCCAGGACAGTCGATCCGCAGAGAATTGTGAATCCCGCGCAGCCGCTGAATGTCGGGGTCCTTGGAGTGGAGGTAGAGCTCGATGTTGATCGACGGTGCGGGCGTCTGTGGGTTCTTCGCGTACGCAGTGAGGTAGTCGCGCACATCCTCGGCGTTGAACCAGTACGGATTGAGCTCCTCGTTCGCCCACCGGCCGTCGACCCGCCCGCTGAGAGCCAGGGTGATTGCTTCCAGCAAGGTCGACTTACCGGTCTCATTGTCGCCGACGATGATGTTCATCGAGGAATCGGGCTCGATGGAGAAACAACGAAATTTTCGGTATCCCTGGATAACGACCTTGGAAATCATAATGCCCCTATGATCCAGCGTGGCGGACTCCCCGGGCGCCCGCCACGCCGCTCGCTTAGGTTCCTCACGACGCACTCTCCGCCCCAGTCGCTGTCCTGCACACCGAGCTGCCCCCTAGAAGTATTCAGCGCGGACTGAATGTTCCGGCGAAGGCGGATCCGGTTCGTTCCCGGATACGACCCGCGATCACCCGACAGGGGCAGGACGCAGAGCGGCGAGGAACAGGCTGCCGTCAGCGGTTGGAGACAGCATCCAAGCCGTTAGGAGGCTCACGAATCGGGTGAGGTGGTTCAGGGTTCGGGCTGCGACTGCATCTGGCTCCAGCCCGGTGTACGCCCGTATGGCATCGTCGATTGAGCTCCCTGGCCCAAGGTGTGAAGCGATGTCCTGAAGCCCGAGATGAACCAGTCCGTTCCGAAGCCTTGATTGTCCCAGGATCCACACTGACTCAGGGTCGTCCAGAAACGTCATAATATCGGTGGACCGAGCGCTTCGAAATCCGTCTCGTCGCATTATCTCGAGGGCTGTCAACGACTGGAAAAGGGCTATGAATCGGTGCTTGCGAGCAGCGGCCTCGCACCACGAGCACAGTGATCGGGACACACTCTGTAGTGCGGAAGAAGAGGTGCTCTGCACAGTTAGGAGGGCTGCCGCGAGAGGAGGATCAAGTTCGCCTCCGAACAGTCGAGGCAAAGCGACCCTGCTCTTTCCATCGAACCATCTGAAGGGTGGGATGGGTCCGTGCCGATGGGGGGCGATAGCGGAGTTTTGCAGGAGAATGCCTGCTACGTTCCCGATGCCGACGCTCAGTTGTCCGACGGCGGGGCTGACAGTTGCCAAGTCTCCGACCTGTTCCGGCCTGAGGCCTGCCAAATAATGGGCGCTGACGAGGCTTGTATACGGACTACCATCCAGGGTTACAACGGACAGGTCATCGCGGAGAAAATCGAAGAGTCTGCCTCGTCGGTTGGGTGGGAAAAATGCGCCGTGGTTCGCCTGGAGAAGCTCTTCAAAGTGAGTGACTACACCCTCCAGATTGCGCTTGGTATCAGCGAAGAACTTGCCACTCATTCGGGCGGCCCTCGCCGTGTCCGCATCCCACTCCGCAGACAGGCGCCAGCCGAGCGCTTTCTCGAAATGCAGCTGAGCCTCGTAGGCGGCCATGGCCCCGTACTGCAGGAGGGCGATCTCAGCCGCAGCGGTCGAAGAAAGGCCGAGCAACGAGGTGGCCACGTAGTGCATGTCAGCCCGGGCGATATCGAGGGCGATGGTCTCGATGGGGGCGAGATCGCTCGGGGTCATGCGCCCATTCTTCCGCTTAGCCAAGCGTCGTGGAATGGCGGGAATCCCCGGGCTGATCAAAGAGATCGAATCGTGGAAGGATGAGGTATGTGTTCTGCCCCGTCGACCGTTGACCAGTTGCTGGCGCAGCCGTTCACGATCCACTCGATCAACGCGTACACCCATACGGGCCTGTCCAGCCTGGCGGATCATCTGGAGCTACGGCCCGAGCATCTGCAGAAGATGATCCGGGTGATGCACCACCAGGTGGTGACCCGGTTGGAAGCAGGCGGGATCGACTACGCCGAGCTGCAGAACGCTCTCGTTCCGCAGCGGAGCCGGCATGAGGTCGCGTTCATGTTCGACTCGACCCGCGTCGGAAGCGACATGTACGGCGATGCTCTGTCGAGGGTATGGTTGCCTGCGCTCCGCGACCATGGCCCAGACAAGACCGTGATTCGGCACGGAAACATCCTCCAGCTGCCGAACGAGTTTGTGTGGCGTGAGCTCGAGCGGCATCTCGTCGGCGCAAAAGACTTCCCCCGAGGGGCCCGCGAACTGTACTACGTGGTGTATTTGACGAACCTCTCCCGCGGGCAACTTCGTTCTATCGATGCCGCGATGAAGTCGGCCAGCGCTGCTTACCTGGGGTACGTGGACTGTTCAACCTGGACCCCACTCAAGAGCGGAATGTTCCTTCCCCAGATCGGCTTGCGCCTTCGCGACACTGTGATCACAGACATAGACGACGGGGGCACGGCGAATCAGGTCGGTTACCCGCTGGAGGAGTACGGATTTAGGGTCCTGGGCGTGGACGAGGAGCTTTACGGGCCGCTCCTGGGACATCGACTCGACAACGGCGTCCCTGAATGGGCGGACAACGATACGGCGATAGCGTTGAGCGTTCTCGGTGGCGAGCGTCAACCAGTGACAAGTATGAACGTCATCATCAACGAGTCACGTATCGAGTACCTTGGGAGGGATCACGCTCCCCCTCTTCATGATGCTGGCCTCGCTGGTCTCGACCGTGATGCACTCGCTGCAGCGATCAAGGACAAGTTCGCTAACGGGTTGATTTACAGGCTTCGATTCGTAGAAGGCTTCCGTGAAGGGGTTCTAATCCCAGCGTTAGATGCGATGATGTTCACCGTTCAGGTCGATTTTCCCGACCAAACCGGAGCTCCGAAGCGGTACCAGGTTGGGATGAAGTACCTAACCGAAGACCACACGGGAGAGATCGTTACCTTCTACTAGGTGTGGCGAGTCATGTCGGCCCTGGTCGGACCCCTTGCGGGCCTTCTCTGCGGCAGCGCATCCCTAGCTTGTCGGTTGCCATCGCTAACGTTCAGGCATGTCGCACCTTGCAACCGTCTTTCACGTCATGATCGCTTCCCCAGCCGATGTGCCCGAAGCCCGAGACGCCGTCCATAACGCTCTGACGCGGTGGAACGAGGCGAACACAGCGACCCGCAATGTGGCCTTGGTGCCGTTGCGGTGGGAGACCACGGCTGTTCCCATGCTGGGGGATCACCCTCAGGCGCTTATTAATCAGCAGCTCGTGGCGAAGGCCGACATCGTGTTCGCCCTGTTCGGGAGCAAGCTGGGGAGTGCGACCCCGTCGGCGGCCTCCGGAACAGCAGAGGAGATCGAAGAAGCTCAACGAGCCGGCAAGCCCGTCCACCTCTATTTCTCCACGGCGCCGCACCCCTACGACGTGGATGCATTGCAGCTCCAGTTGTTGCAAGAGTTCAAGACGGAACTGGACTCCCGTGGCCTGTACGGGACGTTCTTCAGCGCCGAGGAACTCAGCGCCCACGTCTGGCAGGCCATCGAGCACGACCTTCAGGCCTTGGAGGCCACCGCTCCTGCGACGGAAGCGCAGCAAGCCGGCGTGGACTTGCTCGCCCAGCCGGGAGAGGAGCGTCTTCCGAAGACCGATTCACGAGGGCGGACCCGCTACCAGACCAAGCGATGGGTGGAGTTGCACAACCGGGGCGGCGTCGACGCCATGGATCTCACTGTTGAACCCGCCGAAGAGGGAGTCTTCATCGCCGGTCCCGATCGGCCGACGGTCATCCATGTGGGCCAGTCGCGGCGCTTCCCCATGGAACTGGCAATGGGATCCGGGGATCCTGTCATCACCGTCCGCTGGACGGAACAAGGAGGGTCGAAGGAACAGATGTTCCACGTCGGCTGATTCGAAGTGACTCCCATGAGCTGGGCCAGGCGCTCATGAGCCGGACCCGAGAGAACCGCTATGCCGTGGTCGGTGATTCTGCCGCTACCGGGCTCATCGCCCTGCCCGTGGAGCGTGAGGGTGCATTGGAGTTCAAGCGCCGTTACGATCGCCGCGCCGTAGGGGTTGGTGGGTTCTACTGCCCCCGTGCCCTCGGCGGGTGCGGCGGGGAACTGATTGTGGCCGCAGGTAAGGTTAACGTCCCCCATTTCCGCCACCTGCGGAAACGACCGGCCGGTGCGTCGTGTGAGGATCCTGACTTTGAGCGCAACCAGGATCACATCAGGGTCCAGCAACTTTTGGCTTCGCACCTCGGGTCCCTGGGTTACGAGGCGTCTCTGGAGTACCGCCATGAGAACGCTACTCGCTCCGATGTCCTGATTCAGGGCGGGGACTTGGCCGGAATATCACTCGGTATCGAGGTTCAGATCAGCCCGCAGACCCGAGAGCGCACCGAGGCCCGTCATGCCCGGTACCTGGAGGGTGCCGATGCGGTGCAGTGGATTGCCTCCTATGCCCAGCCCTTCATGCCCGGAGTGCTCCAGATGGCCCTCACCCCCACCGGCTACGACCTGATCCTGGGCGACGCATCCCCGGACCCCATAACTCACCGGCACCGGGCCCCAGTCACCGCACCGCTGAGTCAGTGGCGCATCGGCCCGGTGCATGGAGAGGGAGCGGAGACTGCCTTTCTCACTCACCCCACCCTTGAGTCGCGCCGAACACAGGATGCGGCCACCCTGGAGTGGCACGAGCTTCAGCGGCGTGCGGCCGAAGCGCGCCGGGCACGGGAAGCCGCTCAGCGAGCCGAGGCGCAACGTCAGGCGCAGGAGGCCCAGAAGAAGCGACGGGCCCGGCAGGAGCGAATGGTCCAGCTGCAGAAACAGCGTCTGGCCCTGGAGGAACAGAAGCGGGAGAAGCGATGGAGCAGGGAGGAACGATGGCGACGCGAAGAGTGGCGAAGGCAGGACCGCGAAGCCGGCCGCATCTTGTCGACGCGAACATCCTCCGAGTCCGACCGCGTTTCAACCACCTCCAAACTTGATGTGCCTCCTCTGCCCGCGGCCTCGCCCGCGCCTGCGTCAACGTCCACCCCGTTGCTTACCGCCGAGAAACTCTCGCTACCGCCGGGTGCCAGGCTCCCGCCTCCCGTGTCGCGTTCAGGGTCCTTGTTCGATGGCCTCCCGTGGGAGGGCACCGAGTCCGCCCCGTGGGATCATGCGCCGTCGAACGCGCTGAGCGCATGGTGGCCGCAGGTGCGCGCCGCGCTGGTGGAGGCTGAACGGCTGGAGGACTACGAAAAGCCGATCTGGCACAACGGCCAACGGGTGGGGTCGATCCGGCGATGGCGGCTTCTGTACCCATCGCCTCCGCGCGAGTGACTGCTGCATATTCCTCATAAGGCCGTAGGCGTTCTCTTGAGGGAGTGGGGAGTGGCTAACACCTCAACCGCTATGTTGACATATCAACATAGGAAGGGTTAGCTGGTGCGTGTTCTCGAAGATGGCATAAGGGTTGCTGGGTAGCGTGTGAGGGAGATTCCCGATCGCACTCAGGAGATCCCCCATGGCCCGAGCCCGCAAGAGGACACAAGTCGAGGGGCAGTTGAGCATTGATGCCTTTCTCTTCCCGGAACCCGAGGAGGTTCGTGATGAACACGTACGGCAAGTTCGCGCAGGAAGCGTGGAGGACGACCGCGCCGGCGGAGTACGCCCTGATCCCGGACCCGGATCAGTGGTTCGAGCAGCTGGGGGAGGAGGCCTCGATCAGGGTGGAGGATCTGACGACGGCGCTGGCCGGCCCGGACAGGAAAGGGGAGAGCTTCCTGGAGAAGTGGGGGCGGTTGAACGCGGCGAAGATGCAGGCCGAGGAGATCGTGCGCGCCGAGATGCTGACCCCGGATCCGTCGGTGCAGGAGGAGCCGGAGGAGGAGGACGAGGAGGAGTCCGGGGTGGCGCGGATGCTTCAGGCGATCCAGGAGTCGAACCGCGAGGACCGGGAGTACTGGGAAGAGGTGAACCGGTTGGACGCGGAACAGGCGTAACGCCTGACGCTGCTGAGCCTGCAGTGCCGGGGCGCTTCGTCCCCCGTACCCAGGACGAATTGGCCCCGTCTGGGGCGCAGGCGAGGTTCCGGGCCAATCTGGCAGCGCTGCGCGTGCTGCGGGCGCTGCAGGCCGAGGAGCGGGCCGCCACCGAGGCTGAGCGCACCACGCTAGCCCGCTGGGGGTCCTGGGGTGCCAGTGGGGTTGCGGAGGTCTTCGACGAGTCCCGCACCGAGTACGAAGCCGAACGGGCCGAGCTGCGCGAGCTGCTGGATGAGGCCGAGTACGCCGCCGCACGGCGCACGGTGATCAACGCCCACTACACCGACCCGGCGATCGCCACCGAGGTCTGGGGCGCCCTGACCGGACTGGGGTTCGAGGGTGGGCGGGTGCTGGAGCCCGGTTCCGGTGCCGGCACCTTCATCGGCCTGGCACCTGAAGGCGCCCAGATGACCGGGGTCGAGTTGGACCCGGTGACCGCGGCGATCTCTCAGGCCATCTACCCGCAGGCCACCATCCGCACCGAGTCGTTCGCCGACACCCGGATGCCCGGTGGCGTCTACGACGCCGCGGTGGGCAACGTCCCCTTCTCCCGGAACACGCTGCACGACCCGCGGCACAACGCGGGCGGGCACTCGATGCACAACCACTTCATCCTCAAATCCCTGGCCCTGACCCGCCCCGGTGGGGTGGTCGGGGTGATCTCCAGCGCATTCACCCTGGATGCGCAGAACCCCGCGGCCCGCCGGGAGATGGCCGAGACCGCCGACCTGCTCGGTGCGGTGCGCCTACCCACCGGCGCCCACCGTCGGGCGGCCGGCACGGACGCGCTGACCGACGTGCTGATCTTCCGGCGCCGCCTGCCCGGGGAAGAGCCACTGAACCGGACCTGGGTGGAGACCGCTTCGGTGGAGCTGGATGGTCAGCAAGGGCGGATGAACGCCTACTTCCTCGCCCACCCTGAGCGGGTGCTCGGTGAGCCGGTGATCGGCAATGGCATGTACGGCTCCGCCACCCTCACCGTCCGGTCTGAGGACCTGGCGGCCACCGGGGCCCGGCTGCACGAGCAACTGGTGGACATCACCGAGCAGGTCCTGACGGCCGGATACGGAATGGTCGAGCGCACGGGTGAGCAGGAGCTCGAGGCGGCGGCCCTGGTGCCGGCCACCGACCAGGAACAGGTCGGACACATCACGGCGCGAGGGGACGGGACGTTCACTCAGGTCACCCTCGAGGGTGTGCACGCACCGTTGCCGGTGCCGACCACCCAGCAGGCCGAACTCCGGGCCCTGCTCGGGCTGCGTGACCAAGGACGGGCCGTGCTCACCTTGGAGGCCGCCAACGTCGAGGACACTCCGGAACTCGACGCCATGCGCGAGCAGCTGCGCACCACCTACCTGAGCTACTACGACCGCTACGGGGCGATCAACCGGTTCACCGAACGCCGCACCGGCAAATACGACGAGGCGGGGGCGGACATCCTGGCCCGCGTCGCCCCGCCGGCGGTGCGGTTGCTGCGCGGGGATCCCTTTGGGCCGTTGGTGAAAGCGTTGGAGCACTTCGACGAGGGCACCGGCACCGCCGCCCCAGCCGGTCTGCTGTCGCAGCGGCAGGTACAGCCACGTCGACCCGTGCTCGGGGTCGACACCCCGGATGAGGCCCTGGCCGTCACCCTGGACACGCTGGGGGCCGTGGAGATGGCCCACATCGCGGCCCTGCTGGGCACCGACGAGGAGTCCGCGCGCGAGACCTTGGGGGAACTGGTCTACGAGGTGCCCGGCGAGGACGGGATCTACGAGACCCGCGCGGAGTACCTGTCCGGGGACGTGCGGGAGAAACTGGACACCGCCCGGGCCGCAGCGGCCGCCGATGACCGGTTCCAGCCCAACGTGACCGCCCTGGAGGCGGTGCTGCCGACCCCGTTGGGGGCCGATGAAATCGAAGCCCGCATCGGCGCCGTGTGGGTGTCCCCAGAGATTCACGAGCAGTTCCTGCGCCACCTCATCAGGGACTCTGCTGCGCGGGTGGATCGAATCAGCGGCGCGAACTGGGAGGTGAAGGCCAGCCGCCATGTTTTCGCGGCCCGCAATGACTGGGGCACGGAGCGGATGGCGGCCGGGGACATCTTCAAGAAGCTGCTGGAGCAGCGCCGGGTGCAGGTCACCGATCCGGACCCGTCGGATCCGGAGGGCAACCGTCGGGTGGTCAACGCCACCGAGACCACCGCCGCCCAGGAGAAGGCGTCCCTGATGCAAGAGCGGTTCGGGGAGTGGGTGTGGGAGGACCCGGGGAGGGCGGCCGGGTTGGTGGATGAGTACAACCGGCGGTTCAACTCCATCGTGCTGCGCGACTACACGGTCGAGGGAGAACGCCTGACGTTCCCCGGGCTGGTGAAGAACTTCACCCCCCGGCCCCACCAGCGGGCCGCAGTGGCGCGGATGCTCTCAGAGCCCTCCGTGGGGCTCTTCCACGAGGTGGGGGCGGGCAAGACCGCCGAGATGGTCATCGGTGCGATGGAGCTGCGCCGGTTAGGGATGGCGCGCAAGCCGGTGATCGTGGTGCCCAACCACATGCTGGACCAGTTCTCCCGGGAGTGGCTGCAGCTTTACCCCCAAGCGCAGATCCTCGCCGCCTCGTCGGAGGATCTGGCCGGGGATAAGCGGCGGGTGTTCGTGGCGAGGGCGGCGGCCAGTGACTGGGACGGGATCATCATGACCCGCACCGCGTTCGAGCGCATCGAGCTCTCCACGGACTCCCGGATGGCCTACCAGCTGGCGGAGGTCGAGCGTCAGCGTTCCGAGCTGCAAGCGGCCAACGAACGGGCCGCGGCAACCGGGGCGGACACCATGTCGATCAAACGGATGGAGGCTCGCCTCCAGGCGAGGGAGGAGAAGCTCAAGGCCAAGACCGACCGGGCGACGGATCCGGGGATCACCTTCGAGCAGACCGGCATCGACTACCTGCTGGTCGATGAGCTGCACGAGTACAAGAACCTCGACACCGCCTCGAATATCCAGGACGCGGCGATCGACGGCTCCAAGCGGGCCAGTGACCTGCACTCGAAGGTGGAGTACCTGCGCTCTGTGCACGGGGACCGGGTGATCACCGGAGCGACGGCGACACCGATCGCCAACTCGGTCACCGAGATGTACGTGATGCAGCGCTACCTGGGCCCGGAACTGTTGGAGCGGGCCGGGATCCACGACTTCGACTCGTGGGCGGCGACCTTCGGTCAGGTGGTCTCCGAGATGGAGCTCTCGGTGGCCGGCGGGGACCACTTCAAGATGAAGGAGCGCTTCGCGAAGTTCCAGAATGTGCCGGAGCTGCTGAAGATGTTCCATACCTTCGCCGACGTGAAGACCGCCGAGGACCTCAACCTCCCCACCCCCGACCTGGTGGTGCGGGAGGACGGAAAACGGCTGCCGCGCATGGTCCCGGTGGAGGCATCGGCACAGCTGCAGGACTACATCGAAGAGATCGGCCGCCGCGCCGAGGCGATCCAGGCGCGGTTGGTGCCCCCGACCGAGGACAACATGCTCAAGATCAGCTCCGACGGGCGCAAAGCCGCTCTGGACCTGCGACTGGTCGACCCTCAGCTGGGCTCGGTCGTGGCGGAGACCAAGATCAGCGCCGCCGCGGACTTGATGGCCCGGGTGTACGAGGAGCACCGCGAGGACGTGTTTACGGATCCCTCGACCGGGGAGGAGCACCCGACCCGGGGTGCGTTGCAGATCGTGTTCTGCGACCTGGGCACTCCCTCGGAGTCCTGGAACGTCTACGAGGAACTGCGCGCCCAGTTGGCTGAGCGTGGGGTGCCGGCGGAGAAGATCCGGTTCATGCACGAAGCCAAGAACGATGCGGAGAAAGGCCGGCTGTTCTCCGCCGCGCGCACCGGGGAGGTGGCGGTGCTGATCGGGTCCACCCAGAAAATGGGGGTGGGCACCAACATCCAAGCGAGGGCGGTGCACCTGGTGGATCTGGACGCCCCGTGGCGCCCGGCCGATGTCGCCCAGCGCCACGGGCGGATCATCCGACAGGGCAATCAGAACCCGGAGGTCGCGATCTCCCAGGTGGTGACCAAGGGGTCCTTTGACACCTTCATGTGGCAGACGTTGGAGCGGAAGTCGAAGTTCATCGACCAGATCATGCGCGGCCGGCTGGACGTGCGTGAGATCGAGGACGTCGGGGACAACACGCTGTCCTTCGCCGAGGTGAAGGCGATCTCCAGCGGCAACCCGTTGATCCTGGAGAAGTCGAAAGCCGACCAGGAGCTCGCCCGGTTGGAGCGGTTGAACCGGGCCTGGCACCGCAACCAGTCCTCGCTGGTGTTCCGCAAAGACGCCGCCCAGGTGCGCGCCGATGCGCTGGAGCAGGAGATCCCCGTGCTCCGCGCAGCGGCGCAGCGGACCACCGATGAGCTCGGCGGTGAACGGTTCCGGATGACCATCGACGGGCGCACCTACGACAAGCGCAGCGAGGCTGCGCAGGCGTGGCAGCAGTGGGCCGGGGTGCACGCCACCTCGCGCCCGCCGAGGGCCGGGGAGATCGACCTCGGGGTCGCCGGCGCCATTGGTGGCCACGACGTCAGGGTGGTGCAGCGGCCGGGGAACCTGGCCGATCTCAGCGCGTCCCCGGTGGAGCTGCGCATCGACGACGCCCCCGGGGTGGCCGTGGAAGTCACCCGGGCGACGTCGCTGAACCCGAGCGTGGGGATGATCCAGCGCCTGGAGAACCAGGTACGGGCACTGCCTGAGGAAGTCACCAAGCGCGAAGCGCGACTGGCCTCCGCCCGGCAGGAATCCGTCGACGCCCGGGAGGCGCTGGACGTGCCGTTCAAGCACCAGGAGGCGCTGGAGGCCGCCCGGTGGGAGGTCGAGCGGATCGGGCGCGCGATGCGCGGAGAAGAGACGCCGCAACCGACTTTGGATCCGGAGCTGGAGGCGTTGAAGAAGCGGATGCGCATCAACTTCCCCGATGCTCCCACCGCGGGTCGCAGCAGTGGCGGGCATGGTGGAAACGGCCCCGGGCGTCCGCTCGAGGTGGCGCGGCGGCACGACGAGCAGCGTCCCCAGCAGGGCGGCTTGGAGCTGTAAATACTCGCTCTGCTAGGTCTATTCAGATGAACGGTGCCCGCTCCCCACTGGGGGAGCGGGCACCGTCGTTGCGTGGTGACCACGTGCTCGGGAAGCCGTCCACAGCTGGCGGCTACGGAAGTGCCACGGTCGGGCGTGAGGTGACCTGCCGGCTGTGGTCGGGTGGTCGGTGGGGGTCCCCGCTGTCCATCATGGGTGCGGGAAAAGCCGCGGAGCGATTGGAGCTTTTGCCGTGCCCATGTGGGCACGGGGCCAGTGCCTCAGCCACGATTCACTCCGTCAGGAGGCAGTGTCAGCCGACTCCACCAGCTCCTCGGGAGCACTGTCCGACGAAGGACTGGCACCATTCTTAGCCGCCTTACGCCGCTGCACGCGCTGTACCTTTTCGGGTGCAGCGAGCCCGATTTTGCGTAGCTCCTCGGCGGTCCATCCGCCGTTGTTGACGGCGGCCTGGAACGCCTGGGCATCGTTCTTCTCGGCCTCTTTGAGGGCCTCGCGGGCCTCGTCGAGAGCGCCTCGTGCGGTGATCGCCCGGCGGACATAGTCCATCCGATCGTTGAGCAGCCGCTGTGCTGCTTCTTCTGCCTGCTGGGGGTCAGTGAGCTTCGCCATGCCCCCACCTTAACGGACGCACACGATTCGTTTGAGAGACCACGCCTGCTCTGCCGGCGCTTTGCACCCGTGGTGCCCCAGTGGAGCAAAGCTATGTTTTATGTGCCATAAAGGGGTCCACCGCTGGCCCGTGAGGCTTTGCGGTGGCACACTGGTCGTGTGGGGCCCACGAAAGTGGGGGCGCTGCGCTGGGCCGGCAAGGAGAGGAGGTGCTGTGGTGGAGCAGGAGAATCCGCGTCGGGTGTGGAAGTCGAGGCGGAAGCGGATCGAGGGCAAGACCCAGTACGTCCGGGTGTCCATGTCGGAGTCAGAGCGTGCTGCGTTGATGGTGCTGGAGCAGCAGACCGGGCTCTCACCCTCGGCGCTGATGGTCGAGGCGGTGTTCGGATCGGCGGATCCGGTGGCGGTGCAGTTACGACGAAACCAGCTGGCCGAGCTGATTCAAATGCGACACCAAATGGCGACGATCGCCAACAACGTGAACCAGATCGCCCGGCACGCCAACAGCACCGGTGAAGTGCTGCCCGAGACGGCAGAGACGTTGCGGGAGGCTCGGCGGTTCGGTGAGGAAGTGCTGGTCAAGATCGAAGAGTTGATCCCGTGATCCCAAACATCACCAAGGGCGACAAGCCGATCGGGCTGATGAAGTACCTGGTGGGTCCAGGCCGTTCCAACGAGCACACCGACCCACACCTGGTGGGCGGATCGCCGCTCATCATGGCCTGGCACGACGACGCGCAGCTCAACGAGGAAGCCGCGGTGTCCATCGCCCGCGAGGTGGATCTAAACCGGCGCGCCTTCGGGGTGGACGCTGACGCCAAGCACATCTGGCACTGCTCGCTGTCGATCCCGTACCAGGACCGTGAAGTCACCGACCAGGAATGGGCCGACATCGCCCAGCGATTCATGGACGAAATGGACTTCACCGACGCCGGGGCCAAGGCTCCGTGCCAGTGGGTTGCTGTACACCATGGGCGCTCCACCAAGGGCAACGACCACATCCACATCGTGGCCTCCACCATTCGTGGGGACGGCACCAAATGGAACTCGGGTAACGACTTCTCTCGTGCGCAGAAAGCTGCGCGTGGGATCGAGAAGGACTTCCACCTCATCCAGCTCGGCAACCACTCCGAACGCTGGCTGCAGCAAGGCGAGGTGCGGCGGGACAGCACCAGGGAACCGACCCGCTTCACGCTGGAGCGCACCGTGCGGGCGTGCGCGGTGGCCGCCGAATCGGAGGCGCAGTTCGTGCGGCAGATGCGTCGGGCGAAGCTGCTGGTGCACCCGAGGTTCGCTGCCGGCACCGACTCGGTGGTGACCGGGTACTCGGTGGCGGAGCGCCCGCCTAAGGGGATGCGGCCGCTGTGGTTCGGTGGCGGCAAACTCGCCCAAGACCTCACCCTGCCGTCCCTGCGCACCCGCTGGCCGGACACCCCCGAGTCCGCCCAAGAGGCGTCGGAGGAGTGGATGGCGGCCAAGCGGCACCGCCGCATCGTCCACCCGGACGCCCCCGGTGCGTTACTGGACGAGGAGACCGCCCGGCGGCTGGCCGGGGAGCTGAAAGAGGTCCGCCGGCGGCTGGTCAAGATCGCCCCGGACGATCACCAGTCGTGGGCGCACGCGGCGCGTGAAGCCTCTGGGGTGTTCGCCGCGTGGTCGCACGCCACCGAAGACGGCCAAGGACCGTTAGGGCGCACGGCCCGGGTGCTGGCCCGGTCCGCGCACCGGTCCGGGGTGAAGATCACCACCCCGCTGCAGGCGCCGCTGCGCACCAGTGGCACCACGGCCTTCCTGCTGGCGGCCACGCGGGCTCCGTCCCCGATGGCGCAGGCGCTCATCATGCAGCAGATGCTGCGGATGACCCGGGCGTTCCAGGACATGCACCAGGCCAACAAAGAGCTGCGCGAGACGCAGCTGATCGTGGACGCCTTCCAGCAGCACCTGGCGGTCGTGGCGGAGCCCCTGCCGGACGTGAAGCCCACGCGGACGCGCACCGCCTCCCATGCCGGACCGGTGCGTGAGCGTGGTGCGCTGCGCGAGACCCAGGGCCCCACGGCCGTTCCCACTCCCTATGTCGACCGCACCCCCCGCACGGACCACGGAATGGAGCTGTAGAGATGAGCACACAACCCGACGGCGTGAACGACCTGCTCTCCCGAGACCTCCAAGCGGCGATGGCCGTGGCCGGCCGCTGGGGCGAGATGATGGCCCGCCAGCGCGCCGAACAACTCCGCCAACGTGTCACGGAGCAGCAGCACCGGCGGCGTGAGCTTCAGGAGCGCTTCGAGGCCGAACGCGCCGTGATGCGCACCGAGCTCGCCCCCGTGGAGCAGGACCGGTTTTGGGAGACCGCCAAGCCGGAAGACATCGCCGGCCACTACGGGCTGGCCCGGCAGTGGGAGCAGCACGACGAGGTCGCCCAGGCCGCGCGAGGACGGATCGAGGGGCAAGTGAAGGAACGCCACGGGTTGAGCGTGGAGGACTACCTCGAGGAACGTACTCCGGAGCGTCAGCGCACGGAGTCCGTGGAGCAAGAGACCGCCGCACGCGAGACAGCGGACGCCCAACGTGACCACGCCGCCGCCGCTCTGAACGCCGCTGAGGCCGGCCGTGGCGATCTCCAGAACGACACCGATGCACGCAATGCTGCCGCTGAGGCCGAGGAGCTGTGGGACTCCGGGGACCGGCGCGCCAACCTGGCCAGTCGACTCATGGACGCCCTGGGCGGCACCGAGGAAGGCCGTGATGGCGTGCGCGCACGCCTGGCGGCGGACCGGGACCAGGGCACGCCCCCGATCGACGCCGTGCGATCCACCCAACGCGGCCCCAAGGCGCGGAAGAACACCGGGCGCGCAGCGGGACGGGAGAGGGGCCTGGAGCTGGGCTGAGGCCCTCCAAGCACAAGAGAAGGGGCGCAACCTGTGACAGGTTGCGCCCCTTCCGCTATGAGGTTCAGTCGAACAGACCATCCGGCGGCGGCTCCAGGGTCAGGGGCACTCCCTTCGGGCTGTGCGTCCTAGGGGTGCAACCGTGGAAGGGCCCTTTCTCCTCGAAGAGCACACGCATCGTGGGATCGGCGTAGTCACGCCACCACACGGCTAATCCCGTAGACGGGTCGGTGCGTAGCTGCTCCCACGCCCGCCACAACCCCGTCAGGCGGCTCACCGCTTCTTCATGTCGCCACCACTGGGCGCACCAGGTGAACGTGGTCGAGCGGCCCGCAGGGTCCAGCTGACGTCGGTACACGGGCGCCAATTGCTCGGTCACGAACTCCGCCACGTTTGCGTAGAACAGCTGTGCAGGAGGCTGTTCCTCGACGTCCTCGTT
This sequence comes from Kocuria sp. CPCC 205231, assembly GCF_040980965.1. NCBI lineage: Bacteria > Bacillati > Actinomycetota > Actinomycetes > Micrococcales > Micrococcaceae > Kocuria > Kocuria sp. CPCC 205231. Next base: position 18,607 of record NZ_JAVKPP010000028.1, read on the forward strand.
GCCCTCGGCGGCTTCCTCTTCCCAGTTCATGTCTACTCCTTCACCAGCGCCGCCCACCGGTTCCCGGCAGGCGCGGCCGCCGTTGCCCCAACAGCCGGCTTCTCGGGCTCCTCGCCCTGGTCGACGGTGGCCGCCGTCGGGTTGTTGTGGGCTTCTTCGGAGGCCCTGGACGCATCCGCGTAGGGGCGGTGGTCAATCGGAATGGTGCGCAGCAGCACGGCCCGGGCCCCGGAGCCGAACATCACGGCCCTCCCCTTGGGCAGGGCGGACAGGTCAGCCACCGACATGATGTCGTCGGTGGCGTCCTGCCGGGACGTGGACCCGGAATCCTTCTGCCTCGAGGAGGAGACCGAGGTGTAGGTGTACTTGCCGATCAATTCGACAAGCATCTTTAAGTAGCCCTCCTCCTTGACGTTGCCGCCGTAGGTGACGACGTTGGCGGTGGAAAACAGCTTGCGCATCCCGGACTCCCCCCATACGTCCACGCCCTGGGACCAGGACTGCAAGAACGTGGAGACCACGATGCCGCGGGACCCGTAGTGGCTGTAGAGGTCGGGCAGGTTCGCCCACCGGCAGACGTTGGCGGCCTCATCGAGCACGCACAGCATCGGGGTTCCCAGCCGGCCCCCGGCTTGGGTGACGGCGTGCTCCTCGGCGGCGGTCACCGTGGCCACGGTCAGGGCAGTCACCAGGGGACCGGCGGTGCCGGCCCCTTCCTTCGATAGCGCATAGAGGGTGTGCTTGCCGGCCACGAACGCCTGGGGATCGAACTGCGGGCGATCGTCGTCCGGGCCAGTGGGGTTGACCCAGGCGGCGATCTTCTCGTTCTTCAGGCACGCGGCCATCTGCAGGGCGGTGGAGTAGACGCTGCCCCGGTACTTCTCCGGTTGCTGGATCGTGCTGGCCACCGAATCGGCTTCCTTGGTCCACCCGTGCTCATCGAGCAGTAGCGCCGGGGTCTCATCGGTAGATCGGGTCAGCCAGTAGTGCACCCGCTCGATGGGCTCCCCGCCCACGGCGGCCGCGAGCAGCAGCCCGGCCAGGAGGTCCTTGCCGGCCGAGTCGAAGTGACCATCGCCCTTGGCGCCGACGTCGCGGGAACCAGCGGCGAAGTTGTTCGCCATCTCGGCGGCGCGCTCACTGTCGGTGACGTAGGTCAGCGGGTTCCACCA
>NZ_JAVKPP010000029.1:0-18941 GCF_040980965.1 Kocuria sp. CPCC 205231
CAAGAAGATGAGTGATCAGGGGGTCAACCTTCAGATGCCGGAAAGGGGTCAGTTTTCACTCGCCGTTGACAATCTCAGGGGTTTCCGGCCTCGAGATCCGCTGCCGTTCGATCAGTCACGGGGATGGGCGCGCGTCATGGATTTCTGGATCCCGGGCTCTCGCGCAGAAATGAGTCTTTCCACTCCATGGGGTCACCTCTGGAGGGTCCGCCTCGGCGGTACTCCGTAGGCCGCCCGGTAGGCGCCGGCGAACCGGCCCGGATGGGAGAGTCCCCACCGCGCAGACCGGCGGTGTGGACTAGGGATCGGCAGGCAGTTTTGAGGTCCTCGCGCACAGCACCGCCTTTCACTCATCATCGAGCGGATCCGACGTCCGTCTGGATCTGCGGCCGCTGTTCCGGCCGGCCTCGCTGTGCCGGCAGTGACCGGTACCCGCGGGACCTCGGACACTATGAACGCCGGTGATGCCCCCCCCTGTAAAGACGCTCATGAGTCGGACCTCACCAAGACTCTGCCCCCTCGGGACAATGCTCGAGGGAGCCATGGGTGTGGACAGCGGGCGGGCGGCCGAGATGCTGGTGCGTTTGATCGGCGACGGGGCGCTCACCGCTCGCGTGAGGTCCTGAAGCCGACTGGAGTCGTTGCCGGAGGACCCCCGTACACGGTGCGTCACCGTGTGGCAGCCGCCTGGCCGGCTGTCATATCGTAGGGGGACGGACTCGAGACATGGGCCGTCCTTTTCGTTGTGCATCCGGGGGGCTGCGCTTCGTGGACGTCTCATGCTGTACTCATCGTTTGTCCGTTCTGCTGCGCCTGGATGTGGACGGGGCGGCCGTGTGCCTGGCCGTCACCGGGTGCCTGACCGTGCGCAGCCAGCAGGTGCTGCCGGGGATCGTAGACCGGTCCCGGTCCTTGTGCTCCTCCGGGTCGGTGGTGGTCATCGACCTCACCGGTGCCGGACACATCGAAGGCTCCGCCCTGCGGGCAGTACACCGGGCGATCCGGGAGGCACCGGCCGGGGGGCGGGTCGAGTTCCGCCTGCCGGAGGTCCTGCCCGATCACCAGGCCCCTCGACCGCGACCGGTCCTGGGGCGGTCACCGGTGGAAGGAGCTTTCGAGCAGGGGCGCACTGCCGCCGCCCATGCCTATCTGCTGCAGCGGTGCCTGGCGGGGGCCGGGATCGGGTTGGACCAGCTGTGGTGGCAGTACTTCCAGCTCGGGGGAACCGCCGGCAAGGCCGAGGTCGACGCCTACCTGCACCTGTGCCTGGACCTGCCGGCCCACCAGCGCAATCTGCTCGCCTACGCCGGCAACGGACTGCTGGGCCCGGCAGCGCCCGAGCGCGCCCCCTACACCACCGATCTCGCCCGGACCGATCCACCGACCGGGCCGACCACCGGCCGGGTCACCACGTCCTGGAGCCGGCGATGACCCGGTGGACGGTCATGGCCGGGATCAGCACCACCGCGCCCCTGGGGCCGGCGGTGCTGGAACAGCTCCGGGACGCGCTGCGCGCTGAGCGGGGGGTGGTGACCTACTGCATTCCCGGGCTGTGGCTGCAGATCGAGGTGCAGAGCGAAGACGACATCGGGGCCTGCCGGTCGGCCCTGGACCGGCTGGCCGGGGCGGTCTTCGCGCTGCTGCCGACGGCCTCCCTCACGGATCTGCAGATCACTCCCCTCCAGGTCCCGGACGCACGGCCGCAGGCAGCCTGAGGGCACGTGCCGGCGACGGGCTAGCGGGGGTGAGGAGCCCCTGCGGGGCGTCGGTGGGTGCCCTGGTTCTTGCACCGAGGGGGGCCGGCAGCGGCTGCGGGACGCTGGATCGCCGTGGTGGCTCCCTTGCTGACCACCCGCGCGCAGGGCTGGTGGTTGCCTTCCTCAGGGGCTGCTCCGGTGCCGCCGGGCGTAGACTGAGGCGTGCTGGCGCCATGCACGGGTTGGCTGGTGACCGGCGGGTTCGCGGGTCGCCCCTGCTACGGACGGACGCCGCGCCATGCCAGCCCCTTCTTCGGGCGGGACCGCCCACGAGACACTCCAAGACCTGCTAGTGCATTCTGAGGACATCACCGGGTTCCTCACCGAGTTCACCACCGTGCTGGCCCAGCGCCTGTCAGCCGCCGAGGCCACGATCGACTGCGCGGTGAACCTGCTGCGCCAGCACAAGGCCGCCACCGTCGCCTCCTCCAGCGCCCGGGCCGTGGCCCTGGACGAGACGCAGAACCGGCTCCGCGACGGGCCCTGCCTGAGCGCGATCCGGCAGCACACGGTGGTGCGCGTGGGGGATGTGGCCACCGACACCCGGTGGCCGGGCTACCTCCCGGCCGCCGCCGCTCAGGGTATCGGCTCGATCGTGGGGGTGCCCTTCGATCTCGGGGAGGAAGCCAGGGCGGGGCTGAACGTCTACTCCGACCGCGCCCACGACTTCGATCCGGAGACCATCGCCACCATCGAGCACGAGGTCGCTTTGGCCTCCAGCGCCCTGCGCCTGGCAGTGCGCCTGGCCCGCCACCAGGAGAACGAGGCGGACCTGCAAGCAGCCCTGGCATCGCGCACCACGATCGATTTGGCCGTGGGCATCATCATGGGCCAGAACCGCTGCCCCCAGGAAGAAGCCATCGAGATCCTCAAGGCCGTCTCCAGCCACCGCAACATCAAACTGCGCCAGGTCGCCTCCGACCTGGTCGCCACCGTGGGCCGCGGCCCGGCCGCCACCCACTTCGGACACTGAGCCCCCGCGACCAGGAACCCAACACCCCACCACCCCAAGACCACTGGCCGCACGTGAAAAGTGGCCGGTAGTCCGCCATATGTAAAGCACTCCCTTTCGCCTCGCCGGCACTGGCAGAACATCCGACCGGTCAGCAGGACCGAGATCGGCGCCGCCATCGACCGCGCCGTCAGATGGCCCGACAAGCTGATGCGCTCAGGCGCGACAGCGGTCATCGCCGGGCCACATGCGGTAACCGATGCCGCGGACGGTGTGAATGAACCGCGGGCTACCCGCGTCCTCCCCGAGCTTCCGGCGGATCCGCCCGATGTGCACATCAACCAAGTGCTCATCCACAGTCCCACGAGTGTCCCAGACCATCTCCGCCAATTGCCGGCGGGAGAACACCCGCTCGGGGTGGGCGGCCAGGGCGGCCAGCAGGTCGAACTCGATCCTCGTCAGCTCCACCGTTTCCCCGGCCATGTGAACCACCCGGGTAACCTGGTCCACCGCCAGCTCCCCGATCACCCGGGCCTGGCCCGGCGACTCGGCAGGGGCTGTGGCGAGTCGGGAGCGGGAGGGGCGTAGCATCGCTTGGGTCCTGACCACGAGCTCGCGCGGGCTGAACGGTTTGGTCAGGTAGTCATCGGCCCCCACCGACAGGCCCACGATCTTGTCGATCTCGTCGTCGCGGGCGGTGAGCATCAGCACGTGGCAGTCCGAGAAGGTCCGCACCTGACGGCACACCTCGATCCCGTCGATCCCGGGCAGCCCCAGGTCGAGCACCAGCACGTCCGGGGCGAACTCTCGCACCGCGGCCACGGCCTCGCTCCCCTCGTGCAGCACGGCCACCTCCAGGCCGGCCTTGCGCAGGTACACCTCGACCAACCGCGCCAGATCGATTTCATCGTCAACCACCAGGACCCGGCCGGTGAGAGATGCGACCATGGCGCCTCCTAGGTCCAGGACCGGCCCGCTGGCCGAGGTGCGGCCGCACGGTCCGACCGGAACCCCGTTCGCCGGAAGACCGACAACCGATGTCGATGATGGCCGAGGGCCACGGCCCGCACCCACCACCGAGGGCTCCACCCGTTGTGGCGCGTGGGAGTCCGCCTCGACCGGTGCTCACTGCCGGTCGAGCCGGTGGGGGCGGTGGAGCACGGCGCGGCGGGTGGTTCTCACGCTGCTGCTGACCACCCGCTCCAGCGGCCCCTGGCCCAGGCTGCGTTGCCAGATCACCGCGAACAGGACATTAGCTGCCAGGTTGACGGTGAACCACAAGTAGGGCCGGTCGTAGTGGGCCTCGAAGGACAGCCCTACCAGGTGGGCGGTGTACAGGGTCAACGTCATCGCACCCATCGCCGACAGGAGCACGAGCAAGGCCCTGGCCCGGGGGGCAACCAGCAGGAAGAAGCCCAGCACTGCCAGCCCGACGCCCAGGCTGGCGGCGATCGCCAGCGGGGTGTTGGTGTGCGCGGTGTCGACCACCAGCCACCACACGGTGTCGGTGAGCAACTCGTCCTCCGGCCCCGACAGGAGAGCCTCCTCGAGTTCCTCCTGATCCATCCCGGAGCTGCTCAGCAGCCGCTCGTAACCTCCCAGGGCGTAGAGCAGGAGATACGAGGTGACCTGGGCGAAGGTCGCCACCCCGATCCCTGTCACCAGCAAACGGATCTGGACCGCCTTCTCGCGCAGGTGCAACCGTCCCACCCCCATTCCCATCAACAGGTATGTCAGGTAGCACAGGGCCGGGTACGAGCCGGTCAACATCAGCTGGGAGGCTGTCGCTCCCGGTTCTTTCACCACATCAACGAAAGTGGGGTTGTCGGAGGTGTAGGCGGGCAGGACATCCCTGAGCCCCTGCATCAGCAGCGGACCCACGATCCAGAAGACCGCCGCGCAGACGAACAGTGCCTTCGGCCCCATGTGGAGGAAGGGGATGGCCAGCAGGAAGAACACCCCGTAGTAGATCAGGATGTTGTCCGCCGGGGCGTCCTCGGGCATCACCGTACCGATCCACAGGCCTACCACGGCGATGAGGACGGCGCGTACGGCCACCCCCACCCGGTCCGCGGCCAGCTCCCGCTCCCGGTGCCGGCGCCGTCCGTCGGAGCTCAGTGCCAGTCCCACCCCGGCCAGCAGGGCGAACAGGGCTGCCGAGTTCCCGCCGAAAAGGATGTAGGACCAGGTCAGCTCGCCGGTGATTTCGTCCTCGGTGGGCAGGATGTGCACCGCCATCAACCCGATCAGCGCCAGCCCACGGGCCGCGTCGATGCCCACCAGCCGCCTCGAGGAGCGGCGGGCACCGCCCGTGGCACCCGCCAAGGCGGATCCTTCCGTTCTGGATGTCCCACTCATGATTCCCCCAGATGTGCCAGGCTCGCCCCGGCGCCCCTCAGGGTCCCGGCCACGAGCCGTGTAAGCGGTCCCAGCAATCCCGGGAGCGTCCTGGACCCAGGATCTGCGCTGCACCCTGCGGACCTGTTGAGCAATCCTCAAGATTCCATAAAGTCCTAAGAGCCCCACCGTGCACGCCAGAGGGACAACTGCCGCACGCGCCCAGCAGCGCGTAGACGGCGCCGTGGTCGGAGTGGAACACCGTCCCGGCCAGCGTCCCGCGCTCGTGCCAGGCGGCCTTCAGCGCGTCCTCGACGAGCTCGGTGCGCATGTGATCGGCCATGCTCCAGCCGGCGAGCTTGCGTGAGCCCAGATCGATGCAGGACGCGAGGTAGAGGTTCGTGCCGTCGGCGATGGGCAGGTAGGTGATGTCCCCGACGTAGCAGCGGCACGGCACGCCGATGCTGAAGTCGCGGCCGAGCAGGTCGGGGAACCGCCTGCCGGACTGGTCCGGGAGCGTGGTCTTCACGCGCTTGCGCAACCGGATACCGGCCAGGCCGTGCTCGCGCATCACGCGGGCTACTCGCTTGTGGTTGACCCGATCGCCGGGCGTCGTGCCCTCGTTGAGGTCGGCCGTGACCCGGGGCGCGCCGTAGGCGCGGTCCCCGCCCCGGGCGGGATCCTGCAGCACCTGGATCCGCGCCACCAGCGCCGCGTCGGCCGCCGCTCTCGCTGCCCGTGTCGGCGCGGCGGCCAGCCACGCGTAGAACGATGACCGGGCGACCTCGACGACCTCGCACAACCGCTTCACGCCCCAGGCGTCCTTGTGGTCCTCGACGAACTGGAAGCGGTTCACCAGTTCGTCTCCCCGGCGAAATACTTCGCCGCCTGACGGAGGATGTCCCGCTCCTGCGCGAGCTTGTGGGCCTCGGCTTGCGCTGCGGCCAGCTCGGCTTCCAGCCTCCTGACCTTCGCCGCCTGCGACTCCGACCGCCCCGCGACCGGAGCGACCACCTCCCCGGTCCTCGTGGTCCCGGAGCCGAGCTTGTCGACCCACTCCTTCAACGAGCCCCGGGACACGCCCAGATCCGCCGCGATCCCCTTCAGCGTCGCGCCCGGCGTGGACTCGTACAAGTCCACCGCCCGGCGACGGAACTCGTCGGTGTAGTTCTTCCTTGCCATCCTTGGATTCTCGCTTCCCCAGCATCGTGCTGGATTCCGCGTGTCCAAGATCAGGGGTTAAGCCCCCCTCCCCCAGCCCAGGGCGGGGCGGGGGCAGGTGGTGGGGCTACCCCCGCCCCGTCGGGGCGTGTCGAAGATGGCGGGCTCTTCGGTGCCGGGGTGCGGTTATGGAGTGGGCCCGGTATCGCTGGTGGGGGCGTTCTCGTCCACGTGCCCGGTGCTGTCAGGGCTGGCCTCGGTGTTGGCGGGGGTGGCTGCGAAGTGCAGTGCGCCGTCTTGGAGGCTCACATGCACCGTGTCGCCGGGATCGAGTTCACCGCTGAGAATCAGGCGGGAGAGCTTGTTGTCCAGTTCTCGCTGGATGGTGCGGCGCATCGGGCGGGCACCGAACTCGGGCTGGAATCCGCGCTGAGCCAGCCAGTCCACGGCCGCTTCGTCGATGTCGAGGGTGAGGTTCTGCGCCCGGGCCCGGCGACGGGTCTGCTCCAGGAACAGATCGGTGATCTTGCGCAGCTGGGCCTGGTCCAGGCCGCGGAAGATGATGATCTCGTCGATGCGGTTGAGGAATTCCGGCCGGAACTGCTGGCCGAGCAGGTCCATCAGCGTCTCGCGCAGCTCCTCGAGCGGTTGCCCGGCCTGGGCGGTGGCGAGGATGCGGTCGGCGCCGACATTACTGGTCATGATGACCACCGTGTTGGAGAAATCGATGGTACGGCCCTGTCCGTCCGTGAGCCGGCCCGCGTCCAGGAGTTGGAGCAGGGTGTTGAAGACGTCGGGGTGGGCTTTTTCGATCTCGTCCAGGAGCACGACGGTGTACGGGGTGCGGCGCACGGCCTCGGTGAGCTGACCGGCGTCTTCGTAGCCGACGTAGCCCGGAGGTGCTCCTACGAGCCGGGAGACGGTGTGCCGTTCCTGGAACTCGCTCATGTCAAAGCGCACCATCCGGTCCTCGTCCCCGAACAGGGCCTCGGCCAGGGCCCGGGCCAGTTCGGTCTTGCCGACACCGGTCGGGCCCAGGAACAGGAACGAACCGACCGGCCGGTTCGGATCGGCCAGCCCGGCGCGGGCCCGGCGGACGGCTTCGGCTACGGCATCGACGGCTTCTTCCTGGCCGACCACACGCGCATGGAGGGTTTCTTCCAGGCGCAACAACCGCGATCGTTCCTCCTCGGTGAGTTGGGCCACGGGGATGCCCGTGGTGCGGGAGACGACCTCGGCGATGTCCTCGGCGGTGACCGAGGGCACGGGGCTGCGCATCTGCTGGGCCTCGTCGAGCCGGGCGCGGGCGGTGTCCAGTTCGGTCTTGAGCTCATCGGCACGCCCGTAGCGCTCTGCCGCCACGGCGGCGTCCTTTTCGCGCTCGAGCGTGGTGATCTGCTCGCTCAGCTGTCGGGTGTCGGCCGGAACGGTTCGAGCTCGGAGCCGGACCCGGGCGCTGGCCTGGTCGATGAGATCGATGGCCTTGTCGGGGAGGAACCGGTTGGTGATGTAGCGATCGGACAGCTCTGCGGCGGCCGCGATGGCCTCCTCACTGATGCGCACCTGGTGGTGGGCCTCGTAACGGTCGCGCAGCCCGCGCAGAATCTCAATGGTGTCCTCCACAGAGGGCTCCGGAACGAGGATCGGTTGGAAGCGCCGCTCCAGCGCCGGGTCCTTCTCGACGTTCTTGCGGTACTCATCGATGGTCGTCGCCCCGACGACCTGTAGCTCACCGCGGGCCAGGGCAGGTTTGAGCATGTTCCCGGCATCCATGGACCCTTCGGCGGCGCCGGCTCCGACGACGGTGTGCAGCTCGTCGATGAACAGGATGACGTCGCGTTCGGCGGCGGTGACCTCGTCGATGACGTTCTTCAAACGCTCCTCGAACTCCCCCCGGTACTTGCTGCCGGCGACCATGCCCGCCAGGTCCAAGGTGATCACTCGACGGTTCGTCAAGGTGTCGGGCACGTCCCCGTTGACGATGCGTTGGGCCAGCCCTTCCACGATGGCGGTCTTGCCGACACCGGGGTCACCGATGAGCACCGGATTGTTCTTCGTCCGCCGTGACAGCACTTCCAGGGTCTGCTCGATCTCGGAGTCACGACCGACGACCGGGTCCAGCTGCCCCTCGCGGGCCGCCTCGGTGAGATCCCGGCCGTACTCATCCAAGGTGGGAGTGCTGGAGGACTCCGTCGCCGGGGACTGGCCCTCGTGCTGACCGGCCCGGGCATGCCCACCGGCAGGTCCGGCCTTGGTAGGGCGCACCGCGTCGGTGTTCGGTAGCGCCCGGGCCAACAAACGCCCGGCCACGGAGTCGGGGTTGGCGGTGATGCCCAGCAGAACGTGTTCGGGATTGATCGTTGGCGAACCCGCCTGACGCGCCTGGCGGTAGGCATCCAGCAGAGCGCGCTTGGCCGCAGGCGTCAAGGACGGCTCCTGCTCCTGAGCACCGGTGTCACCGTCCACGAGCTGCTGGACCTGGCCGGCGAGCCTGCCCACGTCCACCCCAGCCTGCTCGAGCAGGGACGCAGTGGCCGGGGCCTGGGTGAGCGCCCAGAGCAGGTGCTCGGCGTCCACGTCGGAGCTGCCCCACTGCCCAGCCTGTTCCACGGCGGCACGAACCAGATCGCGGGCCTCCTCCGACAGCAGCCGGGACAGGTCCACGCGTTGCACCGATGACGTGGGGTCCTGCCGGGCGCCCAGCACGCTGAAAGGATCCCGGCCGCCGAAAAAACGGCCCATGATGTCATCGAACGGGGAGTTCAGGTCAAACGGATTGTTCGTCATTGTCGCCTCCTACAGGCGTTGATCGGTGATTACCTGGGATGCCCCTGACAGAGGGTCTTGGGGACGAAGCTGTCGGGGTCCACTGCAGGCAACTGCGGGGATCACGCTCGGCAGAGCCGAGCAGCTCCCGGTTGGTGGTGACAGGCACGCCGACGTCCCTGCTTCCCGGCGAGATCCGCTCCTGGATCCGCCCCAGCGGTGAGTGTCGGGGGAGCGCAGAGGGCCACGGCCCTCAGCACTTACTCGGGCATGGGCCAGCACCCGGTCCGGGCCCGGGCCTTTGGCGGTCAAGTCGTGGGACGGTTGGCGTCGAGCTTGGCCGTGGCCGCCTCGACGTACTCGGCCTCCACGAGGATCTCGTAGGAGGACGCCTCCAGGCCCTGGACGCTGCTGAAGTCCCGGCGCCCGCCGGTGGCCGCGTGGCCCAGCAACCCGAAGATCAGCCCCCACACCGCGCCCAGGAGCACCGCCCACAGGATTACCGACAGCCACCCCACGACCGTGAAAAGACCCAACAGCAAGCCAATGAGCAATCCCAGCCAGGCCCCGGAGGCGGCTCCGTACAGGGCGGCCTTGCTGTAGGTCATCCGCCCGGTGACCTGCTCAACCAGGCGCAGATCGGTGCCGACCAAGCGCACGTGCTCAACCGGGAACCCGGCGTCGGAGAGTCGATCGACAAGGCGCTGAGCCTGGTCGTAGGAGGGCACTGTGCGCAGGACCTGGTAATGAGCCGAAGCAGTGGGTGGAAGAGGGAAGGGATCGGACATGCTCATCGTTTCCTGTTCGTGGTGACGATCCGACCCGGACGGTGGCCTGCACCCGGGGTTGCCGGGCACCTGGGTCGGGAGTGGACGGAAAGTTAGGAAGAGAAATCGCGGAACAGTCCGGGCACATCAGCAGCCCTGGCCTCCCTTCCTCCCCCTCGGTATCGGCCGTTCAGCCGCGGTGCCTGCGATCTTCGTGGACTTCTGCCACTGGCCCCGACCCGGCATCGGAGCCCGAAATCACCAGCACCCCGTCGGTGCAGGTGGCGGTGATGTCCTCCTTGCATCCGGCCGGCAGGGGCAGGACGCGGGAGAAGGACCCGTAACGGAACTCCGAACGGTGGCTGCCCCGGTCTTGCGCGCGGTCCAGGCCCGCAGTCGCAGAGTGTCGTTGGCCCCGGTCAGTTCCATGTCTTGCTCCGGGTCGATGCCCGGCAGCTCCACCCGGACTTCCCGGATGGTGACGTTCAGAAACTGCTCTACCTGCGGCCAGGAGGCGTACAGATCATCCTCCAGCAGACAACAGAAAGACCCGAACGCATCAAGGTCCTTGCGCATCAGCTCGGCCACGGCCGTGGCTCCTCTCCGGGTCCTCAGCCCCGTCCCCGAGCCCGTCGGCCCGTGGTGGGCCAGCGACGGGCCCGCTCTCAGGGCCTTACAAAATGTCGCGGACCTTACCAAGATAAGCATATTTATCTTTGCAGTAAAAGCCTGGCCCGTCTTCGGCGCCTCGTGCCACACATGCCTTCCCGCTCGGGTTGCGGCGGGCCATAATTCGCCTTTCACGTGCCCGGCTTGCCGTCTTCGGAGCTGGGCCTTGACACCCCTGCACCGGGTACCCCCGCATCAGTACCGCACCTGCCGCTGGGCAGTCGATGCATCACCTGTCCGAACGGAATCGACCGGCCCCACGCTGATCACTGCTCCCACACCGCCGAAGCACTTCAACCGATCCGTCACTGCAGCATCATCGAGGAGCCGTCCTCGACACCGGCAGGTCCCGGGCCCGCTGGCTGTGATGTCTTCGCGCTGGCGGCGTCGGCGGGGAGAGGATTTCGCAGTGAGCAGCACCGCTCTTTCCGGGATCGAGGCGACCACCGAATCCGGCCCGCGGTGCTGCACGAAATTTTGGGGGCTCCATCGAGCCAGTGGCAGTCCGGCCCGTGGTTGCCTCATCATGGAGCGGTGACTGCTGAGCGTTGCCGATCCACCGCCGATCCTGCCGAACCCCTTTCCGATGCCGAGCTGCTCATCGGCCTGGTGGTCTCACCATCCCTGAGTGCGGTGCTCGGCCCCGAGGTCACCACCTCGGTGCGCAAGATTTTGGTGCAGCGGTATCCGGGAGTGCGCTGGCAACTGAAGATGGCCGAAGACCGGCTGGTCGATCCACCCACCGAGACCTTGGACCTGCTGGAGGCGGCCCGAAACCGCGTGCTGGAGGAGAACTGGGATTTGGCCGTGGTGCTCACCGAGATCCCCCTGAAGACCGGCCGACGTCCGGTGCTCACCCAGCTCAGCCCCGTGCACGGGGTGGGACTGGTCTCCGTCCCAGCCCTGGGAGCCGTGCACGTGCGGCAGAAGGTGCAAGAGACCACCGTGCACGTGGTCGGGCAGCTCCTGGGCTACGACGCCGAAGACCTCAACGCCCAGCGGGATCTTGCTCGAAGAGCCCACCAGCTGTCCACCGATCTCGACGAACGCCCGGACGACAACGTCGTGCAGTTCACGGCCCGAGTGCTGAGCGGCAACGTGCGGTTGCTGCTGGGCATGATCCGCGCCAACCAGCCTTGGGCCTTCGTGGCCCGGCTCTCCCGGGCGCTGGTCGTGGCAGCGGCCACCGGCATGCTGACATTGGTGGCCTCGGACCTATGGGTACTGGCCATGGCCTACGGGCCGGTACGCCTGGTCCTGCTGGCGGTGATGGCGATCGGGGCGGTGAGTGCCACCCTGATCCTGGGAGCCGGCTTGTGGGAGCGCCCACGGCGGCGAGCCCAACGTGAGCAGGTGATCCTGTTCAATTTGGCCACCACCGCGACCGTGGCCATCGGGGTTGTGGTGTTCTACCTCGTCTTATTCATCCTGTCCTGGGTCGGCGCGCTGCTGCTCATCGACGAGCAGGTACTGGCCGGTGTCGCCGGTCACCCAGTGAACGCTTTGGACTACGCGAGGATCAGCTGGCTCACCGCCAGCCTGGCCACCGTGGGCGGAGCACTAGGAGCTGGACTGGAGGACGAAGATGTGGTGCGCGCCGCTGCCTACACCCGGTCCAGCACCTGACACAGCCCCAGCACAGAAGAAACTGAAACATCTACGCGTTGATGCCACGTCTATGCAGGTGTCATTGCCGGTCGCGATGACTTGGTGGGCTCAGCGCAGTGCGCTGCCTCGTACTCGGCGGGTGGGGCGTTGCCGAGGCGGGTGTGCGGGCGGGCGCTGTTGTACCTGTCGATCCAGGCCAGGGTGAAGCACTCGACGTCGTCGACGGATCGCGGCGGTCCGGGCTGAAACCGGGAATGATCCCGGACCGCTTCGTTTGACGAACGCAGGAGGTGCCTAAAGTGCGCTGTCCGCCGTGGGAAGCGACGATCTTCTCGCGACTGGTTACCGGCGCCTGGTCATTGCCAACATGCGGCAAAGCCTTGTGGTATCCGTGTAGGGCGATGACCACCTGCGCCTGGCCGTGGAGGATGAGTAACTCCCCTTCGTCGGCGACTCGGTTGGAGCGGGGCCGGGCCGGTCTGAGATCATGTCGGCATGATCGAGCTGCTGTCCGTCCTCCTTGCCGTGCTCGCCCTGGCCGTGGCCGTGTGGGCGGTGACGCAGACCCGCAGGTTGCAGGGAACCGCCCCCCGGCACCCCCCGCACTCCGGGAGCACAGGCCGTGCCGACGGACGTGCCGAGAACAGTGCACCACACACCACGGCGGCGCCCCGGCGACAGGTGGAAGATGTGACGGCGTGGATGTCCTCCGAGCTGCACGACGCCGGCGGCAGCACACCGGTGATCGAGGTCCAAAACCGCTCCAGTGCGCCGATCTACGACCTCGTCGTCGTCGTCTCCACCGGTCTCTTCGCCCCCGGGGCGCATCCGATGGCGGGTCGGGACTCCCGGCTGCGCATGCAGATCTTCCCGCCTGGCCACCTCGTCTACGGTCTGCATCAGGAGCGCATCTGGGACACGGGGCGGCGCCCGGACGAGTGCCAGCGGCTGCGCCCAATGACCACTTCCACCGATCAGAAGGTCACGGCGTTCGAGTTCACGGACGCCTCCGGCACCCGGTGGCGCCGCGACGAGAACGGAGTGCTGGAGGAGGTCTCCCCCGAGTCGCAGTAACGCCGGTGGCTCGCACCACAGGCTCCTACCGGATGTCTGGCAGACCCAGAGACAGGCAATCGCCGTCCAGGACGATGGGCACCAAGCAAGAATAAGCATGCTTGTCAATGGGTTTTTTGGCTCATAAGCTGGCTTTCCGGCTGCCTGCCCGCCATACCTAATATGCCCGTCGGTGATCGTCCTGAACGCCCCGGTGTCAGACGGCGGGCACCGGGGCGGGCTGTTCGCTACGACGAATGGGGTCTCGTGGGTCAGGGGCAATGTTCGTTGGGTGCTTACGGCAACGTCGTCCGCGGGATGCTGCGACACGCCATGAGGCCTCTGGGGGCGGCGGCGGTCGGCCGCGGTCTACGGTCGAGTGTGAGCGTGCTGCTCCGGGCGCTGCCGTCGCGGTGGCTTTCCGGGGTGCCGGTGGCGGATGAGGTGCGGCGGCAGTCGGTGGAGGGTTCAACCTTGGCGGTACCGGCGGCGACCACGTGCCGGACGGTGGCCCGTTCGGTGGCGGACGTCCCGGGAGTGGTGCAGTTGCGACCCACCGCGGCCACTGCTGTGCTGGCGGTGGTTTCGCCGGTGACAGATGCTCCGGATACATCCTGGCAGCCGTCCCGGGTCCGCGTCGGTGCCTGCGGTGGAGTCTGCGTGCGCGCTGTTGACGGACGGGCGGAGGTGGCCGTGCACCTGTGCATCGACCAGTCCAGGGTGGCCGCGGCCGACCGGTTGCACACTGCGGTGGCCATCGCCTCCAGGGTGGAGAACCGCGTCACTTCGGTACTGCAAAGAACCGGATGGCACTGCGGGGTTGTGGACATCACCGTGCACGCCCTGCGGAAAGCCAAGACAGACCCAGCACCTGGGCACGTCCTGACCAGGGCCGCACATGGCCGGACGGAGGGGTGACGTTAGGGTTGGCGGGAAAGCCACAACGGATTCCGCTGGGAGGATCGGGGGTCTCCACGTCCTTGACTACCCTCCAGGACGGCTGGCGGGGCGTCGTGCGAGGAATATCTGGAGTGAGTGGTGGTGATGCGCGCATCCCACCAGGGGCGGGGGAACCCAGACGAATCAACACCAGGGTTCCGCTGCACCGGGGGTGCCGGCCCCCATCTTCGACGGCGACGCCATCCAGGGCAGCTCTCGTACTGCCTGTCAACGCCGAGCGAATATTGACCCCTTATCGAATCCGCCCGGCGCCCGAGGGTCAGTATTCAGGCGGCAACGACACTGCCTCCACGCCCTGGGATCGACTGTACGGTCGGCGACACGGCGGGCCATGGCACCGAAACCGACCTGAGCGGCACCACAGCAGCATCCCACCACTGACGGGGCACCACGCACCGCACGCCACCTGCGCCCGGGGCACGGCCCCTCGCCCACCGTTCTCGCCCTGGTGGCGGTGTTCCTCTTCTGTGCTGTGGCCGGCACAGTATTCCTCTGGAGTCAGATGAGCGTGACCACCCCATTCGACCCCTGGTGGCGTAGCCTCAAGAGCGTGGAGCGGCGGCTGGATCGGCTCGAGGGCGTGGATCGGGCGGTGCTGACGGTGGACACCCCGTATTGGGTCAACCGCTCGTTGCACGGAGCCTGGCCGCCCAGGTCCGGAACCCTGGAACTGGACCTGGACGAGGACACGGACCAAGCCCGGCAGCTGGAACTCCTTCCTGAGGCTCACCGGATCATCACGGAGCACGACTGGCCGGTGGAGCAGGGCCACCGCGTCGGTCCCGAGGAGGGCCCCGAGGCGGTGACCTTCCCGGTGGAGCCGGCCACCTGGAAAGTCCTCGTCACCTCCGGCTCCGATCGCCTCGAGGCTGGGGAGGGGCCCGTGTCGGTGCTGCCGCTGGCCCGCCAGTGGACCGACGCGGCCCGGGCCGTCACGGACCGCCTGGTGACCGGAGAGGCCCCCGGATCCGGCCCGGCGATCACTTTGATCGGCTACGGCGAGGTGGACCTCAACTCCGAGGCTTCGGCCCAGGGGCTCCTGGACGCCCGCCAGGTGATGCCCGATGACGTTCAGCTCATCGGCCGACAGGGCAACACCACCGTGCTGGCCGAGAACCCCACGGGCATGGGCCAGGTCACCGCCGCGGACATCGTCGCCGGCGCACGCCTGGGGGACGCTCAAGGTATCCGGACCCTGGACATCGGCTACGGAGGCGAGGACGGCCGCCTGAGCTTCTGGGCAGAAACCCGGGACGACTTCGGGGCGCTTCCGGATGGTCCTCTCCCGGAGTCCACGCTCACCACCGCCGCCGAGCTGCACGACCGGCTCGCCCGACAGGACATCAAGCACACCATCATCATCGCCGTCCCCGGCCACGCATACACCTGGCCCGCCGAGATCGAAAAAGTCAGCGAGTAACCCCCTGTGCAACGCCGCAGTCCCGGCGGTGAAACGGAGAATCAGCAGATCCCTGCGGGAAGGCAGGGGCACCGAGGCGCGGCCGGAGGCTCTGCTCCGGGGACGGGGTCCACGGCGTGGTCCCCGGTGCCATGGACGGGAACGGGGCGGCCGCCGCGCAGTGCAGAGGCTTCGTCTCGGCCCGCTGAGCTCCCGAAGTCAACAAGACTGGGGAAGATCAGGTGGGGTTGACTCATGGATGTCGGCTGGATAGGTTGCAAAGACAAATACCCCTCAGAAAGCGACAACCAGATGCGAAAAAGCGCAGCAAGTGCCGCATTCATCACCGCCGTCGGATTCTCAGCCCTCAGTGCTGCCCCGGCCTCGGCCGACGTTTACGGGCCCATCTTCCCCGTCTGTGATGCAGCCTTCGCTGCAGGGGTGTACAACATCCCCCAGGGCAGCCCGGCCTATAACCCCGCCCTGGACACCGACGCCGACGGCGTGGCGTGCGAGAGCGAGGCCTACGCCTACGACGCCGCGAAGGTGGCCGAGATCGAGGAGCAGCGTGAGCTGGCCCGGGACACACTGCCTCCGAACACCGGCATCATCGCCGGCCCCGATGGCACCGGCCTGGAAGAGGCACCGCAAATCGAGCAGGTCCCCGTCGGTGGCGCCGACACCGGCGTGGCCGTGGAAACCGCCGACGGCAACAGCGCCGCCGCGGTGACCGGTGGCCTGGCCCTGACTGCAGCCCTCGCTAGTGGCGCGTTCCTGCTGCGACGGCGCGCCCGCACCGCCTGAGTAGCACGCCTACGGCCCCAGTAACCCTCGCAAAGGGTTGCCGGTGCCATTGGTGTACCTGTCGCAATCACTGTCCGACGCGTCTGTCCCACCTCATGCATCACCGCGCCGGCAGAGCCAGGACGACCACACGGACCCACCATCAGAGGCCAGAAATTCCAGAGCTGGGTGTCCGACAATCCGCCATGTGTAAAGTGCGATCCCCACGCGGGTTCCCTACCCAGGACCTGACGATTATGAGCGAGCCGGGGCCCGTCAGCGGGTTCGGGGCTAGTGTCCTGGGATGATCCCCAGCGATTGCAGGTCGCGTCGGCGTGACTGCAGTTGCGCTTCCGTCTCAGCAGCCCACAGGCGAGATCGGTGCTCGAAGTTCAACACGAATCCGATGACCAGGACCATCACACCGGCCACCAGCAGGGTCAACAAGGCCGGGTGGGGCTCGTTGCCGGCCCCGATGGACAAGCACAAGCCGACAGCGGCCACTGTGGCTGTGATCCCGCCGGTGCCGGTGGTGACAGTCATCAGTGCTCCGGCCATCTGAGGACCTCCTCGAGCTCGAACTAGACTTTAGAGGTTCCGCCAATAGGCGAGGGACGTCGGGGTGAGTCAACGGTTTCAACGGTGACAGACCGGGCCTCGTGCTCGTCCCATGCCGTTGCCGTACCGCCTATTGGCGGAACCTCTTAGTCTAATTCATACACCTCGGTAACTTGATGTGTCAACAGACTGTGATGCTGGGTGCTAGGCGGTTCCAAGTCACCGGAATAGCAGGGATTTCACTGCAGTTGTGGTCGATACCCACACCCACTCTTCTGCCCAAAGGAGCACGCCCCAGACCATGGCCACCGATTACGACGCCCCGCGCACCGCTCCTGAGGACGAGCCGGCCAACGAGTCCCTGGAGGCGATCCAGGTCCAGCGCAGCGCCACCACCCAGACCGCGGTCATCGACGCCGAGGACTTCGACACCGCCGAGGGCATCGACCTGCCCGGCGCCGACCTCTCCCACGAAGAGCTCACCGTGGCCGTCATCCCGGAACAGGTCGACGAGTTCACCTGCGCCTCCTGCTTCCTGGTCCGGCACCGCTCCCAGCTGGCCCGCCAGTCCGGTCAGACGCGGTACTGCACCGACTGCGAGGGCTGAGCCCCGCGAACCACGGATCCCGCAGAGACTTCAGGCCCCGGGCGCTCAATGCACCTGGGGCCTGATCTGTGGCCCACCTGCCGATGATCAGCGGTGGCCGGCGGTGATCACTTCTTCACCGGGTCCGGGCGCTGGCGCCCCAGTACAGCTCGGGGGTTGAGCTTGTCGGTGTAGGCGATGGAGCCGTAGCGGAACAGCTGCACCGCCACCCGCAGCACCAGGATCCCGAGCACGAACAGCTCAGCGATGACGATCCCTGCGGTGAGCGGGTCGAGGGTGCCGAATCCGTTGCGCAGCATCGCGGTCACGGGGGCGGTGAGCGGGAAGAACGTGAAGACCTGCACGATCAGCGCATCGGGGTCGGAGTTGATGAGGCTGATGGCGTAGAAGGGGATGAACATCGCGAAGATCAGCGGGCCGAAGATCACCCCGGCGTCCTTGGCGGTGGGCATGATCGCCCCGATCGCCACCAGCACCCCGGTGAACAGCACGAACCCGCCGGCCAGCAGGAGCACCGCCACGACCATGGTCCCCGGATCCAGCCTCAAGGTTGAGAGGTCGAGGTCGGGGATGGCCAGCCGGTCGCGGAAGAAGACGTAGCCGATCCCCACCGGGGCCAGCGACACCAGGATCTGCACCGCCCCGACCGCGAAGACCGCCAGGATCTTGCCCACCACCAAGGTGGTGGGGTTGACGGTGGTGAGGATCATCTCGGTGACCCGGTTCTCCTTCTCCTCCAGGGTGGAGTTGAGCATCTGATTGGACAGCATCACGATCACCAGGAAGAACACCACCAACAAAGCTAGTGGGCCGATGGTCTCGGCGAAGCCGCCGGTGATCTGCCCCTCGTGGTAGATCGTGCACTCCACCGCCAGGTCCCCGGCCGCCGCCGCGGCCAGGCCCGGGTCCCCGATCTGAGTCTGGGCGGAGGTGGTCAGGAGCGCCTCGGCCACCGCCTCGTAGGCGCCGTTGTCGAAGAGCCCCCGATCAGCCCCGGTCACCTCGATCGGCTCCTCGGCCGGGTCATCCGGGTAGGCGAAGTAGGCGTCCAGCTCCCCGGCCCTCACCTGCTCCACGGCCGCCTGCGGGTTTGAGACCGGCTGCCCGCCGAAGGCTGCCGCGGCCTCCGGGGTGATGAATCCGGAAGCATCCGTGTAGGAGAAGGCGATCTCGGCCTCGGCCTGCGCGTCTTCGCTGTCGCTGATTGAGGTCCCGGAGATGAAGGACAGGGCGAAGATGACGCCGATGACCACCGGCACGGCCAGGGTCGCGATCCAGAACCCGCGTTTGCGCACGGTCCGGGTGAACTCGAATCCGACCACGGTGGAGAGGTTGTGCTGCGCCATCAGGCCCCCACCCCCACGGTCTCGGGCTGGGTGGCCGCCTCGAGGCTGTCGGCGCCGTAGACCCGGATGAAGACGTCCTCCAAAGAGGTGCGGGCGGTGCTGAAGCCGCTGACCGGGACACCGGCGCGCACGAGCGCGGTGAGCACCGTGAACCGTCACGGGTTTGATGCCGCTTCCTTTCGATGAAGGATGAGGACATGCCCAAGAAGTACGACGCC
>NZ_JAVKPP010000003.1:0-323351 GCF_040980965.1 Kocuria sp. CPCC 205231
CAAGAAGATGAGTGATCAGGGGGTCAACCTTCAGATGCCGGAAAGGGGTCAGTTTTCACTCGCCGTTGACAGCTTTCCGTGCGCGCTCCAGGGCTCGATTACTCAGACCCTGCCATGCGATGTTTCCCTTGGAAGTCGTCTTGCACCTGTAGCACGCGGGATCTGATTTGAGACCAAGGTGATGAACCACTGCGTACGCCTGGTGCCGCGTCACTCCGAGCTTCTCCCCCAGCTTGCTCAGCTTGAGCGAGTAACGGTCGAAAGTGTCAACCTCGCGATATGTGGCAGCTTCTTCGCCCTCACGTGCTGGCCTAACAGGTACCTCCCCTCGCTTGGGGTCGATCCTGAGGCTGATTTCCTGGACCTGATCCGAAGGACGTGGCGAACCGACGAGCTGCAGCCCGACCACCCCTGGGAACGCCGAGGTCCAGTCGGAGCTCTCCTTCAGCCCCCGCAAAGCGCGATTGATCTCCGCCTCGGTCGGCGGCTCGGTCTCCCCGCGAGCGGCACGGTCGAGGGACATGAGGGGCAACAGGCGCGCCCGCGCTGCGGCGCTGCGCCGCTTGCCAGGACGCAATAGCTCCGCGATTTGCTCGGCCTCCTTACCGACCACGAGGCCGACATCGGTGGGCGGGGTGGCCGATACAGGGAGCACCCGCCCGGGCATCACGTCAGCGAGGTCCTGACCGGTGAGGCCGAGCAGCACCTTACGGAAGATCGTCACGGCCGACCGCAAGTGCAACCACAGCACGTCATCGCTCATCGCAATGACGTCGTGGGTCGCCGTGTCCCGATCATTCTTAAGAGCGAGCAGCACGACTCTGTCTCCCTCGTCGATAACACCCAACGACGTTTCCGCGACGGTGACGCACTTGCCGAGATCGAAGGAACGATCACTGCCGGAGAACTTGACCTTCTTGCGCTGCTCATAAATCGCGGCCTTCAACAGCATCTCAAAGGGGCTCTTCGCAGATGAGGGTGTAGCTGCGGAGTGTGGGGTGGGCGCGTCGGTGCCGGGATAGACGTCGAGGTCTCCCGATGATGGAAGTTCTCACGCTCGCCATCAGGAAGACCTCGACGTGCCCAACGCTACCTTCGACAGCCCCGATTTGACGACCTTCGCGCGCCTGGACGAACTCGGTCTGGTCGCCGTCGGTCAACGCTTCTCGGCCGAGCGGGCGGTGCTCGAGTGTCGACTCGCGGAGGAAGATCCGTGGTGCCGCGCCTGCGGGGCGAGGTCGACCTCGCGCGGCACGATCACTCGTCGCCTCGCTCACCAGCCGTTCGGCCACCGCCCCACGACCCTGCTGGTGCGGATCCGGCGCTACCGGTGTGATCATTGCGGCAACCGCTGGCGAGAGGACACCACCGCCGCCGCGCCCGAGCGGGCGAAACTCTCCCGCGGCGGGATGCGGTGGGCACTGGAAGCCCTGGTCATCGATCACCTCACGATCGCAAGGATCGCCGCCGGGCTCGGGGTTGCCTGGCACACCGCCAACGACGCCGTCCTGGCCGAGGGCCAGCGGCTGCTGATCGATGACCCGGCCCGCTTCGACGCCGTCCGCGTGATCGGTGTTGACGAGCACGTCTGGCGCCACACCCGGCGCGGCGACAAGTACGTCACCGTGATCATCGACCTCACCCCAGCCAGGGACAAGACCGGCCCGGCGAGGCTGCTGGACATGATCCCCGGCCGCTCCAAAGCAGCGTTCAAGGCCTGGCTCGAGGCCCGCCCCAAGGCATGGAAGGACCGCATCGAGGTAGTGGCGATGGACGGGTTCACCGGATACAAGACCGCCGCCGGCGAGGCCCTCCCAGGCGCGGTCGCGGTCATGGATCCCTTCCACGTCGTCCGCCTCGCCGGAGACGCACTGGACGACTGCCGACGACGCGTCCAGCAGCAGCTCCACAAGCGCAGGGGCCGCAAGGACGACCCCCTCTACAAGACTCGCCGCACCCTCCACACCGGCACCAAGCTGCTGACCGACCGCCAATGCCAGCGCCTCAGCAGCCTGTTCGAGCGAGAGAAGCACGTTGCGGTCGAGGTGACCTGGGAGATCTACCAGGCGATGGTCGCCGCCTACCGAGAACCCGACCGGGCGAAAGCCAAAGCGAAGATGGAGAAGCTCATCACCGCGCTGAGCAAGAAGGTCCCGGACGCCTTGCCCGAGCTGGCCAAGCTCGGCCGAACACTGACGAAACGCGCAACCGACGTGCTGGCCTTCTTCGACCGACCGGGCACCAGCAACGGTCCGACAGAGGCGATCAACGGCCGGCTCGAACACCTCCGCGGCTCCGCCCTCGGATTCCGCAACCTCACCCACTACATCGCCCGCAGCCTCCTCGAAGCAGGAGGCTTCAGACCCCACCTACACCCTCAAATGCGATGAGCCAGCAATCCTCACGCTCCGTGAATCAGCGGGGCTAGAGAGAGCACTCCACCGCCTGCGGGGGCGCGCTCCCTATCCCGTTAAATCCGCCCAACTCTCCTTTCATCCAGTTCAACTACCCATCGGTCGACCCTGCGGGAGTTCGCAGGCGCCGTCGCCGAGCCAGGCTTGGCCGTCGTCGTACTTCCGCTCGAGGCGTTCGACCTCGGCCATGACGGCGTGGTGGATGAACTCGCTCAGCGAGCGGGGGCCTTCGAGGTGGTTTGTGTGGAGGATGGCCGCGCGCACGCGGGCGGTGTCGTCCTCGTCCTGCTAGAAGCTCACCTTGAGCCGGCACTTACGCTTCTCCCCCGCCGGCTTGTCGGCCGCCGCACTGGCCGACTCGCCGGCCGCCGCCGGGGACGCCGGCGCGACCGTGGCGACCTCGGTACTGGGTGCGCTGGCGGCCGCTGCGGGCGTGTCGGTCGGTGAGAGCCGGGCGAGGCTGGTCTTGCGCGGGGTCGGGCGGCTCATCGCGGGGCCTCCTCGAGGTGGGTCAGGTAGCAGTCAAAGGTCTCGGCGAGGCGGTTGGCGACCCTGCTGCCGTACTCGTCCAGCCCGACGCTGGCCTCGGCGGCATCGGAGAAGACCACGGCCTTGGGCATGGGCGGCTCGAGGATCGTCATCGCGCCGCGGAGCTCCTCGAGCCAGACTGGCCACTGACGGTGCTCTGCTCGTGCTGGTTGGCCAGCACCCCGGCGATGGTGAGGTCGGCGCGGTAGTTGCGCCGCACGGCATCGATGGTCTCGTGCAGCTTGACCAGGCCGTTGATACTGGCCTGCTTGCTCTGGGTAACGATGAGAACGGCATCGGCGGCCACCAACGCGTTGATCGTCAGCTGGTCCAGCGAGGGCGGGCAGTCGATGAGCACCAGGTCATACCGGTCCGCCACCGTCGCCAGCGCGTCACGCAGCCGCGACTCACGCCCTGCGCCGGTCACCACGAGCTCATCGCGCACGACTCCGAGGGTCTCCCCGCTTCGGCACAGTGCACATCCTTCCAGCGGCACCCTCAGCGCCACAGATCAGATGTCACTTATCCGTGCAGCGGTCCCGGGTCGCGGTCAGCGACATGGTCCAGGGCTTACCGATCGGGACATCACCAACGTCCAGCAACACCCGCCAGACGACGCTGTGCCGGACCGAACCACTACCTCCGTTGGTTGAGCGTCAGGCTGCCACGCGCGCGAGGGCGAACATGGCGGACATCAGAACGATGAGGATGCCGGTGGCGATAGCGAGCCGATCGGCGAGTGTACGGCGCATTCAGGCCTCCTTCAGGCGAAGTTGTATCGCTCGGAGTGGTACTTGGACATCGGTACGCCCAGTGTGCTGAGGGTGGTCTCCATCGAGTCCATCATCGGGGGTGGTCCGCAGATGAAGTACTCGTGCTCGTCGTATGGCGGCGGGACGTGGCGCCGCAGGATGTCAGCGGTGATGAAGCCTCGCTCGCCGGTCCAGTCGGCGGGCGGATCGGTGAGCACGTAGACGGTGGTCAGCGCCAGCCGGCCGGCGATCTTGTCGAGTTCCTCGCGGAACGTGATCGACTCCCAGTCTGTAGCCCCGTACAGCAGGATGACAGGCCGGTTGTCGTGTCGGTCGGCCAGGGTCCGGATGATACTCATCATCGGTGTGATGCCGACACCGCCAGCGATGAGGATGTGCATGTCGGCCGGGTTTCCGATCGTGAACGCCCCATAGGGTCCGTCCACGTAGACTCGCTTGCCGACCGGAATCGTCTTAACCGTAGCGGTGAAGTCCCCTAGCCTGCGGATCGACATCTCGACCGATCCCTCGCCGGCCTCAGCGCTGCCGGAGAAGGAGAACGGGTGACCCGTGATGCGGAAGGGACCGCCCCAGACGGTGAGCCAGCCGAACTGACCGGGCTCGAAGTGGAAGCCGTCGTGCCCGTCGGGCTCCATCACGAGCGTCGTGGTGTCGCCGCGTTCAGCACGCACCTGTGTGACCGTGTAGGGCCTGCGGAGCATGAACAGCGGCC
The DNA here is from genome assembly GCF_040980965.1 of Kocuria sp. CPCC 205231. Taxonomy (NCBI): domain Bacteria; kingdom Bacillati; phylum Actinomycetota; class Actinomycetes; order Micrococcales; family Micrococcaceae; genus Kocuria; species Kocuria sp. CPCC 205231. Next base: position 4,428 of record NZ_JAVKPP010000003.1, read on the forward strand.
TGACGATGCGCACATAGGCGAGCAGTCCGATCCAGAACACCGTCAGAGAGATCCACAGCGCCCTCTTCCACGGATCGGCTAGGTAGAAGCCCCAGCTCACCATGTGCGCCAGGCCGGTGACCACCGCGGCGACGGCCAGGACGACATGCAGATGGTGCCACGTCTCGTAGCGCATCCGCAGACGCGCCCGCCACAGCGACGTCATCACGAGCACTAGGAGTGACACCACGGACAGCACGGCGAAGCGCGCGCGCCAGGGCGCGTCGACGAAGGTGAGGAGTCCGATCAGGTTTGGCCGGACGATGAACAGGATGACCGGATGGGCGATAACCAGGGCGACGGCGACCAACGAGAGCTGGCGGTGCAGGTGATAGAGAACGTCTTCGCCCCACGGCTCGGTCACTCGCCGGAACCGGGCAGTGAGACCGAACTGCAGTCCCATCATCGCGAGCCCGGCATAGCCGATTGCGGCGGAGAACTCGGTCCAGAAGTCCCGGGCCGGCCCGACGGTCCCTATGAGCAGAGCGAAGAGAGGCGCCAGGACGAACACCAGGTAGCCGACTACCCAGGCGGTAGCGCGCGACGGATGGGAGCGCCTCATTGAACTGTCCTGGATCTCTCGGAGAGTTGGTTGATTATGCGGCCCCCGAGGCGGGGTCACGAACTCAATGGGTGCAGGTGCTGCTCGATTGAGGAGTGGAGGAGGTGTTGTCCAGCGCATTGCCCATCGTGCCGATCGATCCGCGACGCCGATCTGACCAAGTTCGGCGGTCGCGCCCCGGACCTGAGGCCCCCGGCGCCGGAGTGATGGACGAGTCTGCATGCTCCCCGCGGGCGCCGACGCCCTGCCAGATGACTAGCATAGCATTTCCACAACGGGGCACTATTGCGAGGGGGCGCGAGGCATGACCAAGCAAGCGAACCGGGCCGGTGACATGGTGGTCGGGGCCGACATTGTGGTCGACGCTCCGTGGTCACGGCCGCCGGACGAGGTCCTTGCGGCCGTGACTAGCCGGCGGACCGGGTTGACGGCCGAGGAGGCGGAACAGCGTCTCGAGCGCTTCGGCCCGAACCGGCTTGCGCCTGCGCAACGGCTACCGTGGTGGCGACGCGTGCTTGCACAGTTCGACGACACCCTGATCTACATCCTGCTGATCGCTGCGGCGTTCAAGGCCGTCCTCGCCGACTGGGTCGACTTCTCCGTCATCCTGGGCGTCGCGGTGATCAACGCGATCATCGGCCTGGTGCAGGAGGGACGTGCGGAACGCGCGCTGGACGCGATCAAGAACATGCTGTCGGTGCGTGCCCACGTCGTGCGTTCAGGTGCAGTGATCGATGTCGACGCGGACGTGCTGGTGCCGGGCGACGTCGTCCGGGTGCGTCCAGGGGACCGGGTGCCCGCCGACGTCCGGCTGCTGGAGTCGACCAGCCTGCAGGCGGAGGAGTCGGCGCTCACCGGGGAGTCCGTTCCGGCGTCGAAGGACGTCACCGAGGTTCGGGCCGACGCAGGTCTGGGCGACCGCCACTGCATGCTGCACTCGGGGACGCTCATCGTCGCGGGGGTCGGGACCGGAGTGGTGGTCGCCGCCGGAGAGAACACCGAGATCGGCAAGGTCCAGACGATGATCTCGGAGGTCGAAGGGGTCGATACACCGCTCACCCGGTCACTCGACGCGCTCGGGAAGAAGCTCGCAGTCGTGATCCTGGTGATGGCTCTGGTGATGATCCTGATCGGTCGTGGGCTCCACGACTTCGGGTTCTCCGACCTCGTCAATGCCACCATCGGGTTCGCGGTCGCTGCGGTGCCGGAAGGGCTCCCGGCCCTGGTGACGATCACGCTCGCGTTGGGCGTGCAGCAGATGGCCCGGCGGCGCGCGATCACGCGAAAGCTCCCGTCGGTCGAGACCCTGGGTGCTGTCACCACCATCTGCTCCGACAAGACCGGCACACTGACCAGGAACGAGATGACCGCGCGGGTGGTGCGCACCAGCTCGGCCCGGTTCGATGTCAGTGGACTGGGCTATGCCCCGAGCGGCGAGGTCACTCTCCGAGGTGAGCCTGTCGGCGTCGCCGATCGCCCGGATCTGGCTCGCCTGGTCGAGGACATGTCGATCTGCAACGACGCCGACGTAGTCGAGGACGGGGCGCAATGGCGCCTGGTCGGCGAGCCGACCGAAGGTGCCCTGAGCGTCCTCGGCCGGAAGGCCGGATTCTCGCCCGTTGGTTGGCGACGGATCGCGGTGGTCCCGTTCGACCCGGCGACCAAGTACATGGGTGTGCTCGCAGGCGACCCGAGCGGCGCCCTCCACGTGCTCGTCAAGGGTGCGCCCGACCGGATCCTGGAGCGGTGCGACTTCCAGACCGGCCCGGCCGGCGAGCCCGAACCGCTCGACCGGGAGTTCTGGGAGGCGCAGCTCGACGAGATCGGGGCCCGAGGACTGCGGGTGCTCGCCGCCGCCCACGCCCGTCCACCCGTCGGGACCTCCACGTTGTCCCACAGCGATCTCGACGGCGGGCTGGTGCTGGCCGGGCTGGTCGGCATCGTCGATCCACCCCGCCCCGAGGCCATAGCGGCGATTGCCGACTGCAGGACGGCGGGTGTACGGGTGAAGATGATCACGGGTGACCACGCAGGCACGGCGCTCGCGATTGCCCGGGAGATGCGGATCGTGCCACCTGAGGCCGGTCGCGTCCTCACCGGCGCGGAGCTGGAGGCGATGTCTACGGAGACTCTGCGCGCCACAGTGCGCGAGGTCGACGTCTACGCCCGGACCAGCCCCGAGCACAAGCTCCGTATCGTCGCGGCGTTGCAGTTCCACGGCGAGGTCGTGGCGATGACCGGCGACGGCGTCAACGACGCACCGGCGCTGACTCGGGCGGACGTCGGGATCGCCATGGGCATTAAGGGCACCGAGGCGACGAAGGAAGCGGCGGACATCGTGCTCGCCGACGACAACTTCGCGACCATCGAACGGGCCGTAGAGGAAGGCCGGCGCATCTACGACAACGTGCGACGGTCGTTGCTGTTCCTGTTGCCCACCAACGGCGCGCAGTCGCTCGTCATCCTCGTCGCCGTGCTCTTCGGGCTGAGCCTGCCCCTACAACCCGTCCAAGTGCTCTGGATCAACATGGTCACCTCGGTGACCCTCGGCCTTGCCTTGGCGAACGAGCGAGCCGAGCACGACATCATGATCCGACCGCCACGACAAGCCCAGGAGCCGATCGTCGGGTTCGCCTCACTGGGGCGCATCGCACTCGTGGGCGCGTTGATCGGCAGCGCGACCATGGGGATGTTCTACTACGAGTACGACCGCGGCGCCTCGCTTGCGGAGGCCCAGACCACCGCCGTCACCATGCTGGCCCTCGGCCAGCTCGCCTACCTGTTCAACTGCCGGTTCCTGGACCGTTCCAGCCTGACCTCGGCGGTGCTACGCGGCAACGCGGCCGTATGGTGGAGCGCCGGCTCCCTGATCGCGCTCCAGTTGTTGTTCTGCTACGTGCCAATTGCCCACACCTGGTTCGGCTCCGCGCCAATCGGCGCGCGTGAGTGGCTAATGACGGCAACCCTGGCACTGGTGATCTTCCTGCTCATTGAGGTGGCTAAGGCGATCAGCCGCGCACGAACCCGAACGGAGCTCTCGGTGCGATCCTCGCACGACATGCCGTCCGCCTAGATGTCAAAAATCTTGATGCAGCCCGCAGCCTCGAGCGCGTCGCGCTGAAGCTGGGCGTCCTGCGCGTTGGTCGATACCCGGGCCAGCTGAGTCACTCCTCAATGATCTCAGAAACTGCCGCAGAACTCGTCTGCGACACGGAGGGTTTTAAGACGCGTTGTGGACGCAAAACCAGCGGCATGACGGCCGAAGGTCGGATCGTCTCGCAAACGATCGTTAACCTCGATGTTTCATGGGGCTGGTGAGCGGGGTGGGTCGGCGTCGTTGCCGGTGTTGAGCTGCTGATTCTGGCATTCGGGTATGACAGATCGTCGCAGTGTCCGTTGCGGGCGGTCGGGTTCCACTCCCGAGAAGAGGAGCTGCTGGTCGTAGGGGCGGGTGGTCTCGCCGGGTTAGGTCTGTGCGACGGTGGTGCGGAGCCGGTTGACGCCGGTCAGGACCCTCACGGCTTCGGGTGCATGTTCGGCGAGGTGGAGGACCTTGTGCCGGGCGCGGCGCACGAGGGTCGCGGGGATCTCGAACAACCGCGCGCGGAGCCGTTTGGGTTCCCATTTCCTCGCGTCGTGCCTGGTGAAGGCGATGGTTTGCATCCAGGCGACGAGCTCGGAGGCGAGTTGGATGATCTGGCACCAGATCTGGTTCTGCGCGAAGGACTGCAGCGGGAACTTCTCAAGGCCCATGTCCTTGGCGTTACGGATCCGGTCTTCGCAGCGTGCACGGCGACGGTGCCGCAGTTCCAGGACGGGAAGCTGGCCGCGCGGGGAGTTGGTGGCGAACGCGGTGATGCGCATCCCCTCGTGATCGGTGATCCGCAGCTGCGCCCCAGGATGAGGACGTTCCTTCCGCACGATCACCCGCATCCCGGGCGGCCAACCCTGAAGATCCAGCAGCCCGGTCAGCTCCGCCACCCATGTCCCCTCGCGGATCCCCTCGTCCTCGCTGTCGTAGGCGGGGGTCCACGCCTTTGCCTCGTCGATACGTTCCAGTAGGTCAGGCGTGTTCGCAGGGAGGGTGAACCCGACCGAGTAGGCCAGACGCTGCCGCTGGAGCCAGGCCAGGAAGTCTTTGGTGCCGCCGGCCCCGTCGGTGCGGATCAAGATCTTCTTCGATCCCCGACCACCCCGAGCCAGCAGGCCCGCAGGCAGCTGGGCCAGAGCGTCACGGGTGACGGTGGTGTGATCAGCAGCCGTGTTCGAGCCGGCGTTGCCGGGGCGCAGCTGGATCGCCAGTGGTTCCCCGGTCCCGTCGCTGCCGTGGTCAAGGAACGCACACAACGGGTGGTATCCGAAGCCGCGTTTGAACGTCGGTGCGGCCTGCTCCTTCTCACTGTGGGCGGTGATCAGGGTGGCGTCGAGGTCGATGACCAGCGGGCTCTTCACGCTCGCCCCCACAGTCGGGGAATGGTCTCCGGCCAGGGCCCAGGCCTGTTCACGCGCGGCCCGGCGGGCTTTCGAGATCGCCTCGATCACGGTGGGCGCGTCCTGGGCGAGGGTGGTGAGCGTGCGGGAGATCGTGGGGGCCGAGGCGACATCACCGAACAGGCCCGGCTCGCAACGCAGCAGATCAGTATCCGAAGCATGCTCCCCGCCGATTGCGAGAGTGAGTGCGAGGTCCAGCAGGACCTTCGCCGCGTGGTGCTCGGCCAGCGGCTTCGTCCACGGAGCCAGTGCTTCCCGCAGCGAAGAGGCGAGGCCGGTGGCGTGGATCGTGTCGGTCAGCAGCACCGCACCAGCATGCGAGAGGGCCGGGACCTCGGCGATGTCCACGCGCGGACGGGGGTAGAAGAACAAGGTAGGGTGGGACACCTGAAAGGTGCTCCTTCCGGCGGATGGCTACGAGCTTCAACACCCCGTATCATCCCAGGCCAGGAGCACCTTTCTCTATGCCTCCCACCCATCGAGACCACACCGCTATGAAAACTCGAGGCTAAGCGCCAGAGCTTTGGCAGTGTTACTCTTTGGGCATGGTGGTACGCCGTTTGGAAAGCCTTGGTCTGATTATCGGACCCTTGCTGTTCGCCCTGTCACCGCTCTTCTGGATCGACGGACACTATGGAGTGACCGGCGGGCTTCTCATTGCCATAGCCGCCGTGCCCTGGGTGTACGGACTCATTGGGGAATACAACGCCCTCCGCCCCCGGTTTCCCCTTCTGTCGGGGCTATGGATGCTTCTGGTGCTGATCGGCATGTTCGGCACCGTCGCGTTCGGGCTGCAAGGCGTGTTTGAGAGTGTGTTCGGTATCACCGAGTTTCGCTCGCTAGCTACTTTCGACATCTACCCACTCCCGGTGGCTATTGTGCTGATTCTGGCCGGACCGCTCTTTCCGGTCGCGCTTTTGTCCTTGGGCGCAATGCATTGGTGGACCGGGCTCACGCCCCGCTGGAGCGCTGTGTTGTTGGTATTTGCGGCGGCTGCGTTCCCGGTTGCGCGGATATCTCGATCTGTCCCAGTTGCGTTCATCGCTGACCTCGTCATGCTCGCAGCCTTCTGTGTGGTCGCCTGGTTTGCCTGGCACCGAAGGGACGAGGAATCCATATAACTTGCGGCTTGCGCTCAATGATGCAGAACTCTGACCCTGATTTCCAGAACATCGCAAGAAAGGTGCGCTCCCATGACCACCCACTTCTATACTGCTTCAAGCCTCGACGGGTTCATCGCCACCCCCGAGTATTCCCTTGAGTGGCTGTTCAAGCAGGACTTCGATTTCGAAGGCCCCATGGCATACCCGGCTCTTCGCGGTTCGTGGTGAATGACCCTGCTGTGGCGGGTATTCACGCTACGGTTTTCGCGGCGCTGGTCAGCAGGATACGCATCCGGTAGTTCTCGGCGTTGCGGAAGCCACGGCCGATGCGTTTGATGTTCTTGATGCCGGTGTTCGCGGCCTCGACCCGGGCGGTGGTCGCGCCGGTGACGATGAGGACCTCGATCGCGTCCCACCAGGTCACGACGGTGTCGTACCCGACTTGGCTCACGTTGGGCGGGTTTCGGTGGCGTGAGGCGCGTTGACCTGGGGTTTCTTCGCGGAATGGTCGTGAATTGGGGCACTAGCCTGGGGGTGTGTCCCCGTATCTGCGCACCGTGAAGACGTCCTCGGGCGCGACCGCGGTGCAGATCGTGGAGAAGAAGCACGGGACGCGGCGGATCGTCGAGCACCTCGGGTCCGCGCACGCCCCGGAAGACGTCGCGCTGCTCAAGGCCGCCGGTCGGCAGAAACTCGCCGGCTCCCAGCCCGAACTCGACCTCGGGCTCGAGCCGGAACCTGACCGGGGCGGCCCTCTGCCGATGCGGCTCACGATGGGGCCACTCTGGAGGTGCCTGAATCTCGCTTTCGATGCGCTCCGGCTTGGTGATGTCGATGGCGCAGATGACGTCTTCCGGCAGCTCGTGCTCGCGCGGATCATCGAGCCGACCAGCAAGGTCGACACGCCGCGGGTCTTGGATGAAGTCGGCGTTGACGCCGCTTCTTACGCGACGGTCAAGCGTCGCTTGCCGGTGTTCGCGACCGACACGTTCCGCGATGATCTCGCGCGGGTTCTCGCGTCGAGCGCGGCGCTCGAGCCTGCCGCGCTGGTGCTCTACGACGTGACCACGCTCTACTACGAAGCTCACGAGGGCGACGGGTTCCGTGAGCCCGGGTTCAGCAAGGAGCGACGGCTGGAACCGCAGATCACTGTCGGCCTGCTGACCGACGCTGCGGGGTTCCCGTTGCGTGTTGAGGCGTTCGAGGGCAACAAGTCGGAGCAGGCGACGATGCTGCCGACGCTTGAGGCGTTCATGACGGCGCATGGCCTGTCGAATATCACGGTCGTCGCGGATGCGGGCATGGTGTCCGAGCAGAACAAGAAGGCCATCGAGCAGGCAGGGTTGAACTTCATCCTCGGCGCGAAGACCCCGAAGGTCCCTTATGTGATCGAGCGTTGGCGGTCCGAGCATCCCGGGGAGGCGATTCCCGACGGACACGTGTTCACGCAACGCTGGCCCGCCGGCCCCACGGATGGCCGCCGGGATCACGTCTACTACTACCGCTACAAGCACGACAACGCTCGCCGGACGCTCAAAGGGATCGCGGAGCAGGTCGCGAAGGCCGAGAACGCCGTCGCGGGGAAGGCGCCGGTCAAGCGCAACAGGTTCGTCAAGCTCACCGGCGGCGACAAGACCGTCAACCGCGAGCTCGAGGACAAGGCCCGAGCTCTGGCGGGCATCAAGGGATACGTGACGAATCTCGTCGATGAACCGGCGGAGTTCGTCATCTCGTCGTATCACCGGCTCCTGCAGGTCGAGAAGAGTTTCCGCATGTCGAAGGGCGACCTGAAGGCGCGGCCGATCTACGCGCGGCTGCGCGATTCGATCGACGCGCACCTGCAGATCGTCGTCGCAGCGTTGGCGGTGTCGCGATGGATCGAGGAGACGACAGGCTGGTCGATCCGGAAGTTCGTCCGGCAGCTACGCGTCTACCGCGAGGGCGTCGTGACCATCGGCGACCAGGAGGTCGCGACCGCGGTCCCGCTCGAGGAGGACGCCGCGTCCGCGGTCGAGGCGATCAAGACCCGCGTCACCGCGGGGCACTAGCGTGAGCCAAGTCGGGTCGTAGAGCTTGGTCGCCTCGGGCATGTTCGCGATCTGGACGAAGTAGCCCATCCGCATCCGTTCGTTCCAGGCCTGGGCGAGGGTGTCGGTGGCCAGCAGGCGGCGGAGCTGCTCCTTGATGCCCCAGGCGGCGGAGAGCTCGTCGGTGGGGTCATCGGTGCGGAATACCCTCTCCAACCGCTCCCACGCCCTCGGGGTGAGGGTGTCAGCGCCGCGCAGCAGGAGCATCCGGTGCGCCCAGGCCGGGTCATCCTTCCGACCCCGGCGACCGTGATGGGTGCGGGCCAGGCGTTGCCGCACGGCGGTGACCATGTCGTTCCCGAGCTTGACGAGGTGGAACTTGTCGACCGAGACCGCAGCGCGGGGCAGGTAGGTCCGCAGTGCTTTGCGGAACGCGGCCGAGGGATCGATCGCGACGATCTCGATCCGCTCCCGCCAGTCCTCAGAGCGCTGGGCAAGCCAGTCACCGACGGCGGTGGAGTCCCGGCCGTCGACGACGCCGAGGACCTGTCCGGTGGTCAGGTCGACCAGGGTCGTCATCCATGGCTCGAACCGTCTCCAGGCACCTTCATCGGTGCGGAACCAGCGCACCGACCGGTAGCGGTGCTCATCGATGCCCAGGCGCGTCACTCGCACGTCCTCGGCGGCGGGGAGGACCACTGCGGCCGCCGCCAGCGCGGACTGGACCAGCCACCACGAGACGCCATGGGCCCGGGCGACCTCGGAGGCAGCCCGGCCCGAGGTGAGCACCGCGGAGACGACCTGATCCCGCAGCCGGGTCGTCGAACGCGCACGGTAAGGGACCTGATCGGTGGCTTCCCAGAACGTGCGCCGGGCGCAGGCCGGCTCGAGGCAGAACCAGCGCCGCTTGGCCCACACCACCTCCACCGCCCCGGCCACGGGGACGTCGCGCACCTTCTGGGACCGGCGGGAGTGGACCTTGGTCGCGAGCACCCCGCAGGACGGACAGCCCGGCGGCTCGATGGATTCGATCACCACTCGACGGCCTCCGTCGGGCAGGTCGATCGCGTCTGTGACGCGGTAATCGGGCAAGTTGAAGATCGTGCTCGCAGCATCACGCTGCGAACCAGTATTCTCGTGCACAGGCTCGTGGTCCTCTGAGGTGTGGATGTCTTGACAACACCCATCACAGCAGGACCACGGGCCGTTCTACGCCAGCGACGCGACGCTCTCCTTCACCACGAACCTTGAAGAGCCCCCAATACGCAAAGAAGGACTGGCACAGCCGCCTCGGCGGCGGAGTCCACGCCGACGCCATCATGGACCGCATCGTCCACAACACCATCTGGATCGACACCGGCACCCACAACATGAGAGAACACACAGCCACCGCCCAGTGACCGACAGGCGCTGGTGGCGGGCCCCCGGCCCCCACCAGCGCCATCGGTGGCCCCCAACGTCAATACCGCTGGCCCCCAGAGGCAATATCCAGTGGTCCCGTCAGCCTCGAATACTCAATCAGGACCTGCTGCCCCAGGTCGGTGACGGCGTCATGGACGGTGCCCCACGCCGTCTGCAGCACCGCCGCGACAGCGCTGATCGAGCAATGGTCCAACACCACCTGGCACAGCGCCCACCACACCGCCGACCTGGTCAGTTTCGAACGGGGCTGCGCCACTGTCCGGAGTCGGTGGCGCCACACCTTGCCGCAGCCGCGGCAGCGATACCTCGGCGCCTGAACCTGCAGCTTCGTGGCGGCCCTGCCGACCGGGAGGTGGGTGAACCAGCGTGTGAAGGTGTCATGCCAGCCGCCCGTCGCACCGCAGGACGGGCAGGTGCTGTCGGGGAGCACCGGTTTGCAGAACAAGACGGTCTTGTCGGGCCACACCTGCTGCGCCAGCGCCTGCAGGCCCAGGACATCGATCCGGGCGAAGGTGTTCAGATCGGCAGCGGTGATCTTGGGCGTGGCAGGAGCCGGTGAGGTAGCGTCAGACATGAGCCTTGTTCGTTGCGAGGAGTGGACTAGACACTCACATCCTCCCAGCGGCAAGGCTCCCTACGTCTACTCACCCAGCAAGCGCGGTCCCACTCTCAATTGGGAAGAGCCACTTACGAAGATGACGCCGTCCTCCGCAAGTAGTTCCTTCGCGAGCTCCAGTCGTGGGTACATAAATGTGAGCCACGCCGAGTGCGACGATCTGCCTTGGAGTCCTATCACCCTATCGGCTTCGTCCTCGTCAAGACCCACCTTTTCGACGAGGTCTCTCGCCGTGAAGCCGAAGTCATCGACGTAGACGAAGCCATCGGAACCCGTGTTGTACGGCGGATCGATGTAGATGCACTTGACCTTGCCCGCGTACGACCCGATCAAATGCTTGAGTGCATCGAGGTTGTCTACAGGTTCTCCGACTCAGCGTTCGTCGGCTCGCCGTTGTGCTCGAGATCAGGGACCACGACCGTCTCAGTCCGAGTCGATGTCAGGTATTTGGCGAACGACTTCCCCAAAAATTTGAGTTCGTAGCCTTCGCGCGTCATCGACACGTCCGCGGAACTCAGCACCTCTTGAAGGCGGTCGAGCCTGAACTCGCCGTCCTTGTCGAAGTACTCCGGCAACGCCGCGCGGAGGCGTGCTAGCTCGAAGTCGTTCGGTTTCGTCGTCTCGTTCGCGTCGTGCGCGTCCCTGATCACTTCTTGCCTCCAGACGTAAGCCCTGTCCTGAACTCGACCACGTCGCCGTCGCGCATGACGTAGTCCTTGCCCTCGATCCGGACCTTGCCGGCGGCCTTCGCGTCGGCCATGGACCCGGCGGCGTCGAGGTCCTCGAAGGAGACGATCTCGGCCTTGATGAAGCCGCGCTCGAAGTCGGTGTGGATGACGCCGGCGGCCTGCGGGGCGGTGGCGCCCACGGGGATGGTCCAGGCGCGCGACTCCTTGGGCCCGGCGGTGAGATAGGTCTGCAGTCCGAGGGTGTGGAAACCCGTGCGGGCGAGCTTGTCGAGACCGGCCTCGTCCTGCCCGGACATCTCCAGCATCTCCTTGGCCTCCTCCTCGTCGAGCTCCACGAGCTCGGACTCGAGCTTCGCGTCGAGGAACACCGCGTCAGCGGGCGCCACGAGCTCGCGCAGCTCCTGCTGCTTCGCGTCGTCGCCGAGCACCCCGTCGTCGGCGTTGAAGACGTAGATGAAAGGCTTGGCGGTGAGCAGGCTGAGGTCGCGCAGCTGGTCGACCTCGAGCTTCTCCTTCTCGGCCGCCCCGAAGATGGTGTCCCCGCGCTCCAGGATCGTCTGCGCCTGCTGCATGGCGGCGAGCTTGGCGGGGTCGGCCTTCTTGATCTTGACCTGCTTCTCGAGGCGCGGGATAGCGTTCTCGAGGGTCTGCAGGTCGGCGAGGATCAGCTCGGTGTTGATCGTCTCCATGTCCGAGGCGGGATCGATCTCGCCGTCGACGTGGATGACGTCCGGGTCGTCGAACGCGCGCACCACCTGGGCGATGGCGTGGGCCTCGCGGATGTTGGCGAGGAACTGGTTGCCCAGCCCCTCCCCCTCGGACGCGCCCTTGACGATGCCGGCGATGTCCACGAAGGACACGGTCGCGGGCAGGATCCGGTCCGAGCCGTGGATCTCCGCGAGCCGGTCCAGCCGCGGGTCCGGCAGGTTGACCACGCCGATGTTCGGCTCGATGGTCGCGAACGGGTAGTTCGCCGCCAGGACGGTGTTGCGGGTCAGCGCGTTGAACAGGGTGGACTTGCCGACGTTGGGCAGTCCGACGATTCCGATAGTAAGAGCCACGGGAGACCATCCTACCGGGCACGGGGCCGGCACGCCGTGCCGCCCCCGGGGCCCGTGGCCGAGGTCGTGGGCGTGTCGTGGCCCGTGGAGCTTCCGGGACGGCGCGCGGTGGAGCAGAGTCGGAGCATGACGTCCTTCCCGGCCTCCCGCACATCGCCGCACCCGAGCCCCGCCGACCCGACGGACGGTTCCCCGGCCGTCGACGTCTCCGGCGTCCACAAGGGCTTCGGGCGCGGCGAGCAGCGCGTCCGCGCCGTGGACGGCGTGAGCATGCGCATCGAGCGCGGCGAGGTCGTCGCGCTGCTCGGGCCCAACGGCGCCGGCAAGACCACCCTCCTCGACATGGTCCTGGGCTTCACCGACCCCGACGACGGCACCGTGCGCACCCTCGGCGCCACCCCGCGCGAGAGCGTGCGGGCAGGGCGGATCGGCGCGGTCCTGCAGACCGGGGGGCTGCTCGACGACCTGTCCGTGCGCGAGACGGTCGCGATGGTCGCGACCCTGCACCGGGACCCGCTGCCCGTGGACGAGGCCCTGGGCCGGGCGGGGGCCGCCGGGTTCGCGCGGCGGAAGGTCTCCAAGTGCTCGGGCGGCGAGCAGCAGCGGCTGCGCTTCGCGCTGGCCCTGCTGCCCGAGCCGGACCTGCTGGTCCTCGACGAGCCGACCGCGGGCATGGACGTCGGCGCCCGGCGGGAGTTCTGGGCCGCCATGCACGCCGAGGCGGAGCGCGGCCGGACGGTCGTGTTCGCCACCCACTACCTCGACGAGGCAGAGGAGTTCGCCGCCCGCACCGTGGTGCTCAAGGGCGGACGGGTGGTCGCCGATGCCCCCACCGCCGAGGTGCAGGCCCTGGCGGGCCACCGCGTGGTCAGCTTCCGCTGGGCGGGGCCCGGGCCCGTCGTCGTCCCGGGGGCGACCGCGCTGGAGCCCGCCGGCGGGCGCCGGCGGCTCACGGGCCCCGACACGGACGCCATCGCCCGCCACCTGCTGACGACCACGGCCGCGAGCGAGCTCGAGATCACCCACGCCGGGCTCGAGGAGGCCTTCCTGGGCCTCACCGCCGACTGACCGGGTCCCCCGGCCCCGTCCCGACTCCCCGCCCCTACGCACCCGTCCCTACTCCCCCGTCCCGGAGGACCAGCACCATGAGCATCGCCTACGCCGCCCACGACCTGCGCCGCAACGTGCGCATGGTCGAGAACACCTTCTTCATCGTGGTCCTGCCCGCCGTGCTCTACGTGATGTTCACGGCGCTGGGGGACTTCTCCGACCTCCCGGTGGGCCACGGCAACGCCGGCGGGTACAACATGATCTCGATGGCGGTCTACGGGGCGGTCACCGCGACCACCTCGATCGCCGGCTCCGCCGCCGTGGAGCAGGCCCGCGGTTGGGGCCGGCAGATCGGGCTCACCCCGGCGCCGCGGCACGGGTACGCGCTGTCCAAGGTGGCCGTGGCCCTGGCCATGGCCGTGCTGCCCGTCCTCGTGGTCTACGCCGTGGGCGCCCTGACCGGTGCCGAGCTGGGCGGCTGGCGCTGGCCCGTCACCGCGGCGATCGTCGTGGCCGGCTCCTCGGTGTTCGCCCTCTACGGCCTGGCGGCCGGGCTGCTGTTCCGCTCCGAGTCCGCCGTGGGGGCGGCCTCCGGGATGCTCGTGGTGCTCAGCTTCTTCGGCAACCTGTTCGTCCCGCTCACCGGGGTGATGCTCGACATCGCGCGGTTCACCCCGCTCTACGGCCTGGCCGGGCTCGCCCGGTATCCGCTCGTGGAGGGCGACGTCGTGGCGACCAGCGGCCCGCCGGTGGAGTCCGACCCCCTGTGGGCGCTGCTGCTGAACACCGGGCTCTGGACGGTGGTCTTCACGGCCGTGGTGCTGCTGGCCGTGCGCCGGACCACGGTCCGGCGCTGACCGGGCGACGCTCCGGGGAGCGGGGCGGTGAGCGCCGCTGCCGTGGGGTGTCCGGGTGGCGTGCCACACTGCTGGGCATGACCGTCAGCCTCGTCGTCGTCCTCGTCCTGCTCGCCCTGCTGGTGGGCGCCCTCCTGGGCACCGCCGTGGCGCGGGTCCGTGCCGCCCGGGAGGTTCGGGCGGCGGAGGAGGAGCGGGCCGGGCTGCAGGCCGAGCTCGCCGCCGTCCAGGACCGGCTCGTGGACCTGGCCTCCGAGCGGGCGGCGGCCGTCGAGGCGCGCGCCCAGCTCGAGGACCGGCTGCGGGACGCCGACGCCCGCTCCGTGCAGGACAACAACGTCCTGCGGGCCCTGGCGCCGGTGGCCCACCAGCTGCGCTCGGTCGAGGAGCACGTGACGGCGCTCGAGCGGGACCGGGCCGAGCAGTACGGGGGCATCACCCAGGCCCTCGCCCACACCCGCGAGGTCGGCGACCACCTGCGCACCGCGACCACCTCCCTGTCCTCCGCGCTGCGCTCGGGCTCCGCGCGCGGCCTGTGGGGCGAGGTGCAGCTGCGCCGCGTGGTCGAGTCCGCGGGGATGACCGCGCACGTCGACTTCCGGGAGCAGGTCGCCTCCAACGGCACCACCGCGGACGGCGAGCGCAGCGCGATCCGCCCGGACATGGTGGTGCACCTGCCGGGGGGCCGCGACATCGTCCTGGACGCCAAGGCGCCCATGACCGCCTATCTGCGCGCCCAGGACGCCGAGGACGACGCCGGGCGCCGGGCGCAGCTGGCCGGCCACGCGAAGGCCGTGCGCGGGCACGTGGACGCGCTGGCGTCGAAGAAGTACTGGGAGGCGCGGGACGCCTCCCCCGAACTGGTGCTGTGCTTCCTGCCGGCCGAGTCGGCGCTCTCCGCGGCCCTGGACGCGGACCCGACCCTCCTGGACCACGCCGCGAGCCGCAACGTGGCGCTCGTGTCGCCGGTCTCGCTGCTCGCCTCGCTCAAGGCCGTGGCGTTCACGTGGCGGCAGAACGGGCTCACGGAGAACGCCAAGGAGCTCTTCGACCTCTCCCGTCAGCTCTACGAGCGGCTGGGCACGGTCGGCAAGCACCTCGATGACATGGGCCGGTCGCTGCAGAAGTCGGTGGAGACCTACAACCGGCTGACGGGCTCCGTGGAGACCCGGGTGTTCCCCACGGCCCGGCGGATCAACGACCTCGACCCCACGCTCGCGGAGGACGATCGGCTCACCACGCGTCCGCTCGTGGTGGCGCCGCGCCCGCTCACGGCGCCGGAGTTCACCGAGGCGGCGCAGCTGCCGCCGACGCCGGAGGCGGTGCAGCTTCCGGAGCCGGCGGAGCGCCCGGGCCGCACCGAGCCGGGCGGGAGCGTGCCGGGGCAGCTCGACGAGCGCGCGGCGGGCTGAGCGGACGGGTCCGCCCGCGGCTCAGCGGGTGGGGCGGGCCCTGCGGCTCAGCGGGTGGGGCGGGCCCCGCGGCCGCCGAGCCGGTGGGAGGTGTCCCCGGCCGCGGTGAGCCGGGCGCGCAGCTCCTTGGGGAGGGAGAACAGCACGTCCTCCTCGGCGGTGACGACCTCCTCGACCTCGCCGTAGCCGTAGTCCGCGAGCAGGCGCAGCACGTCCTTGACGAGGACCTCCGGCACGGAGGCCCCGCTGGTGACGCCCACGGTGGCGACGCCCTCGAACCAGGACTCGTCCACCTGGTTCGCGAAGTCCACGCGCTCGGCGCGGCGGGCGCCGTACTCGAGGGCGACCTCCTTGAGCCGCACGGAGTTCGAGGAGTTCGCCGAGCCCACGACGATCACGAGGTCAGCGTCCGGGGCGATCTTCTTGATCGCGGTCTGCCGGTTGGAGGTGGCGTAGCAGATGTCGTCGCTGGGCGGGTCCTGCAGGGAGGGGAAGCGCTCGCGCAGCTTCTGCACGGTCTCCAGGGTCTCGTCCACGCTGAGGGTGGTCTGGGAGAGCCAGACGACCCTCTCCGGGTCGCGGACGACGACCTGGCCGACCTCGTCGGGGCTGTTCACCACCTGGATGTGCTCGGGGGCCTCGCCGGCGGTGCCCTCGACCTCCTCGTGGCCGTCGTGGCCGATCAGGAGGATGTCGTAGTCGCTCTTCGCGAAGCGCACGGCCTCGCGGTGGACCTTGGTGACCAGCGGGCACGTGGCGTCGATGGTGCGCAGCTCGCGGGACTTCGCGGACTCCACCACGGCCGGGGAGACGCCGTGGGCGGAGAAGATCAGCAGGGACCCCTCGGGGACCTCGTCGGTCTCCTCGACGAACACGGCGCCCTGCTCCTCGAGGGTGCTCACCACGAACTTGTTGTGCACGATCTCCTTGCGCACGTACACGGGGGCGCCGTAGTGCTCGAGCGCCTTCTCCACGGCGATGACGGCGCGGTCGACGCCGGCGCAGTAGCCGCGGGGGGACGCGAGCAGGACCTTCTTCGGTCCGGCCACGGGAGCGGCGGCGGCCACGTCCTCCGGCGAGCGCCGGGAACGGGGGACGGTGGGCATGGAGAGCGCAACGGTGGTCGGCATGGCCTCCATGCTACGCGGTGGGGCGGGGCCCGCGCCGTGATCCGCCCGACACGAGGATGGCCCCCACGAGGCCCACGACGCCCGTGATCCCGGCAGCCCAGGCGGCCGTGACCATCTGCTCGCCGAGGGAGTCGGTGAGCAGGAGGACGGCCCGGTCGGCGGCGAGCCGGACCACGGGGTCGCCGCCGAGCATGCCGGAGGCCCGCTGCACGCCCTGCTCCACGAGCAGCCACACGACGCCCAGTCCGGCCAGGGTCCCCAGCCCCAGCACGGCGAGCACGGCGAAGCGGTGCCGGGTCACGAGCAGCGCGAGCACGGCGAGCACCGCGGCGGTCCACGTGAGCGGGACGGCCAGGTCGGTGACCCGGGTGCCCGCCTCGATCAGGCGCCCGGTGTTCGACCCCGGGACGGTGATCCGGCTCTCGCGCTCCGCCAGCCCGACGTCCACGCCGACGGCCCGCTGCACGGCCGCGTCGACCTCCCGGAGGACGGGGGCGATGTCCAGCACGAGGTCCTTCGGCGGCTCCTCCACCGCGCCGTCCACGGGGACGTTGGCCTCGTGGGTGCGGGTGAGCGCCTCCGTCCACGCGCGCTGGTAGGCGGGGTCGGCGGTGAGGTCCGCGGCGACGTCGGCCGCACGGCGGGCGGCGTCCTCGAGCATCCGGTCGAGGAACCCGACGCCGGTGGCCCGCTCCCCCACGATCCGGTCGGCCACCTGCCCCACCGCGGTGCGGGCCAGCTCCTCCTGGAACGGCCGGTCCTCGGCGAGGGTGCCCACCACCCGGGTGAAGCCGTCGCGGGAGACCAGGGTGTCCTGGGCCCAGTGCAGGGGCACGAGCAGCGCCACGAGGGACGCGGCGGCGAGGCCCAGGACGGTGCCGAGGCCGGTGCGCAGGACGGTCGTGGCGCGTCGTCGGGGGCGGGGCGCGGAACGGGGCGCGAAGCGGTGTCCGGGGGCGGGGGGTGCTGAGAGGCTCACGGAACCACTGTACGCACGGGCGGAGCGCGTGCACGGCTGTCCCCGTCGGGTGGTAAGCATGAGGCATGACGTATCTGGAGCCGCAGCAGGACGCCCCGGCGGGCGGCGAGCGGGAGCTGCCGCAGCGGGCGGACCGGACCACCCCGGAGAACCCGTGGCCGCTGCGGATGCTCTCCGAGAACCTGCATGCCTACATCGCCCGCTGCGCGCCCACGTGGGTCGAGGGGCAGATCATCGAGCTCAACCGGCGCGCCCGCGTCACCTACGTGACCCTGCGGGACGTCGACGCCGAGATCTCCGTGCCCGTGACCCTCTTCGCCAACGAGACCGCCCACCTGGACCGTCCCCTGGAGAAGGGGATGCGGGTGGTCGCCCAGCTCAAACCGGACTTCTGGGCCAAGACCGGCCGGCTGTCCATGCTGGGCCGCGGCATCCGCCCGGTGGGCCTGGGCGACCTGCTGGAGCGGCTCGAGCGGCTGCGGCGCGCCCTCGCCGAGGAGGGGCTCTTCAACGCCGCCCGGAAGAAGCCCCTGCCCCTGCTCCCCCGCCGGGTCGGCCTCGTCACGGGGCGCAACTCGGACGCCGAGAAGGACGTCATCCGCAACGCGTCCCTGCGCTGGCCGGCCGTGGACTTCGAGGTGCGGGAGGTCGCGGTCCAGGGCTCCGGCGCGGTGCGCGCCGTGACCCAGGCGCTGCGCGAGCTCGACGCCATGGCCGAGGTGGACGTCATCGTGATCGCCCGCGGCGGCGGCTCCTTCGAGGACCTCCTGGCCTTCAGCGACGAGTCCCTGATCCGGGCCGTGGCGGCCGCCCGCACCCCGGTGGTCAGCGCCATCGGGCACGAGAACGACCAGCCGCTGCTCGACTGGGTGGCCGACCTGCGGGCCTCGACCCCCACGGACGCCGGCAAGCGGATCGTCCCCGACGTCGTCGAGGAGCGCGCCGGGGTGGCCCGGGCCCGGGCGGGCCTGGACCGCGCCGTGCGAGGCTTCCTGGACCGGGAGGCCGCCGGTCTGACCGCCGTGCGCACCCGGCCCGTCCTGGCCCAGCCGGAGGACATGATCCTGCTCCGGGAGGAGGACGTGGACCGGTGGCGCACCCGGGCGCTGTCCGCCGTGGACTCCCGGACCCTGCGGGAGCGGGACGCCGTGCGCTCCCTGCGCGCCCGGGTGCGGGCGCTGTCCCCCCAGGAGACCCTGCAGCGCGGCTACTCCGTGGTCCTGGACGCCTCCGGCGCCGTGGTCACCGACGCCGCCGCCGTGCGCGCCGGGGACCTGCTGGGGGTGCGCCTGGCCGCGGGCGAGCTCGGCGTGCGCACCGAGACCGTCTCCGCCCGGCGCCCGGGCGAGCACCCCGGCTCCCCCTGACCCACCGGGGCACCGGCACCACCGCCGTCCCCGACCGTTCCGAACGAGAGGCGCCACCCATGGCGAGCACCGACCACCCCGCAGCACCCGACCTGTCCGACATCGCCGGCCTGGGCTACGAGCAGGCCCGCGAGGAGCTCGTGCAGGTCGTCTCCCGGCTCGAGGCCGGGGGCACGTCCCTCGAGGAGTCCCTCGCGCTCTGGGAGCGCGGCGAGGCCCTCGCCACCCGCTGCGAGCAGTGGCTCGACGGCGCCCGCGAGCGGCTCGACGCGGCCCGGAGCCGGCGCGCGGACGCCGACGGGGGCGACGGCGAGGAGGGCGCCGGGCGCGGCTGAGCGCGCCCCGCCCGGTCCGCCGCGGGTCAGAGCTCGGAGAGGCGCCGGCGCGCGTCCTCGACGTCGTAGCCGGGGTCCGGCCAGTCGAGCCGCAGGCCCGCGAGCGCGGAGATCAGCAGGTCCTGGACCACGGCCCGGGCGTACCACTTCCGGTCGGTGGGCACCACGTACCAGGGCGCGTGGTCGGCGTCGGTCGCGTCGATGGCCCGTTCGTAGGCGGCCATGTAGGTCTCCCACCGGCTGCGCGCCTCGAGGTCCGAGGGATCGAACTTCCACTGCTTCGTCCGGTCGCTCATGCGGGCGAGGAGGTTCTCGCGCTGCTCGTCCAGGCCCAGGTGCAGGAAGACCTTGATGACCACCACCCCGTCGTCGGCGAGCTCCTGCTCGAAGTGCCGGATCTCGGTGTAGCGCCGCTCGAGCTGCCGGTCGTCGAGCACGTCGTGCACCACGGGCACCAGCACGTCCTCGTAGTGGGACCGGTCGAACGCGCCGATCACCCCGGGCCGGGGCAGCTGGCGCCGCACCCGCTGGAGGAAGTGCTGGGCGGCCTCCTCCTCGGTGGGCCGGCCGAAGCCGTGGGTGTGCACGCCGTGCGGGCTGAGCCCGCCCAGCACGTGCTGGATGACGCCGCCCTTCCCGGAGGTGTCCATGCCCTGCAGCACGAGCAGCACCCGGTGCCGGGCGCCCACCGTGGCGTTGGCGTAGATCTGGCGCTGCAGCCGGGACAGCTCGGCGTCCCGGGCGGCCCGCAGCGCGGTGCCCTGCTGCTTCTTCCCCCGGAACCCGGGGGTGGAGCGGGTGTCCACCGCGTCCAGGGACAGGCCCGGCCGGGCGCGCAGCAGGGGCCGTACGTCCTGCTCGAACCCGGTGCCGGGGCTCTGGTCGGCTGCGCTCATGCGGGACCTCCTGGGAGTGCGGGGCGGGCCGCGGGGCGCGGCCCGCCGGTCACTGGCGGTAGTTGCCGAGGAACTCCTCGATCCGGTCCAGCGCCGTGGCCAGCATCTCCACGGACGGCAGGGTGACGAGGCGGAAGTGGTCGGGCTCCGGCCAGTTGAACGCCCGGCCGTGGCTGACGAGGATCTTCTGCTCCTTGAGCAGGTCGAGGGCGAACTTCTCGTCGTCGACGATGTTGAACTTCTCCACGTCGAGCTTGGGGAACAGGTACAGGGCGCCGTCGGCCTGCCGGCAGGACACGCCGTCGATCTCGTTGAGCCGCCGGTGGGCGAGGTCGCGCTGGGCCTTGAGCCGCCCGCCCGGGAGGATGAGGTCGTTGATCGACTGGTAGCCGCCGAGCGCGGTCTGGATCGCGTGCTGGGCCGGGACGTTGGCGCACATGCGCATGTTGGCGAGCAGCTTGATGCCCTCGATGAAGCTCTCGGCCTTCCAGTTGGGCCCGGTGATCGCCAGCCACCCGGCGCGGTACCCGGCCACCCGGTAGGCCTTGGAGAGCCCGGAGAAGGTCAGGCACAGCACGTCCTCGCCGGTGAGGGTCGCGGTGTTGATCATCTCGGCGTCGTCGTAGGTGATCTTCTCGTAGATCTCGTCCGAGAACAGGATCAGCTCGTGCTCGGCGGCGAGGTCCACGATGGTCTGCAGCACCTCGCGGGAGTAGACCGCGCCGGTGGGGTTGTTCGGGTTGATGATCACGATGCCCTTGGTGTTGGGGGTGATCTTCGCCGCGAGGTCCTCGAGGTCCGGGTTCCAGTCGTTGTCCTCGTCGCACCGGTAGTGCACGGGGGTGCCGCCGGACAGGGCCACCGAAGCGGTCCACAGGGGGTAGTCGGGGGACGGGATGAGGATCTCGTCGCCCGGGTTGCACAGCGCCTGCAGCGTCATGGTGATGAGCTCGGAGACGCCGTTGCCCAGGTAGACGTCGTCGGTGTCGAGGTTCATGATCCCGCGCGTCTGGTAGTACTGCACCACGGCCGTGCGGGCCGAGTAGATGCCGCGGGAGTCCGAGTAGCCCTGCGCGTTGGGCAGGTTCTTGATCATGTCCACGAGGATCGCGTCGGGTGCCTCGAAGCCGAACGGCGCGGGGTTGCCGATGTTGAGCTTGAGGATCCGGTGGCCCTCCGCCTCCATGTGCTCCGCCTGCTCCAGCACGGGGCCGCGGATGTCGTAGAGGACGTTCTTGAGCTTGTCGGACTGCTTCACCACTGACATGCGGTACACCTTACCCCCGGGGTGCACGCCGTCCGGGGCACCCGTCGGTGCGCCGATCAGGTGTCGTCGCCGCCCTCGAGCCAGTACCGCGCGGCCTCCTCGGGCGTGTACGGGTCGCGGGCGGAGGTCATCCGGGTCATCAGCACGAGGTCCTCGGTGCCGATCTGCGCGGAGACCCCGTCGACGACGTCCGCGGCGGCGTCCGGCAGGTCCTCGGCCGCCACGGGGACCACCCGCTGCGGGACGAAGTTGTTGAGCGGGTCGGCCAGGACCACGAGGGCGTTGTCCTCGATGGCGGGCGAGGCCGTGAACAGGGCCGCAGCCTGCACCCGGTCCTCGAGCAGTGCGTCCACGAGGTCGTCCTGGTCGCCGAACGGCACGAACCTGCCGGGCACGCACTCGTAGGCGTCCTCCAGTCCCTCCGGGCCGTAGGAGCGGCCCGCGAAGTCGAGGTCGGTGCCCAGCGCCAGCTCGTCGCACACCGGGCCCAGGTCCTCCAGGTCGGTGAGCTCGTGCTCCACAGCGGTCGGCCGGGTCACGACGACCGCCACCGTGTTCTCCGCCGGGGCCGGCTCGAGGGTCCGCAGGCCCTCGGGCAGCACGTCCTGCACCCCGGCCAGCACGTCGTCGTCGTCCGCGCGCTCCTCCCCCAGGCCCAGCAGCTCGGAGAGGTCCTCGGCGAGCCCGCCGTCCTCGGCGTCCGGGGACGGCGTGGGGGTGGGCGTCGCCTCGCCCGTGGGCGCCGCGGAGGCCGGGCCCACCGGCGCCCGGCCGCGCAGGTACAGGTAGAGGTTGCCGGAGTAGTCCGCGGCGACCTCCACCTCCCCCCGCTCGAGGGCCCCGAGGTAGTCGGCGCGCTCGGTCCCGGCGTCGACCACGCTCGCGTCGAAGCCCGCCTCCCGCAGCCGCCCGGCGTAGACGTGGGCGAGCACGGCCGTCTGCCCGGTGGGTCCCGCCGCGATCCGGACCGGCTCCGCGGCGGGGGACGCCGCGGTGGCCGGCGGCTGCTCCGGGGCCCCGCCGCCGCACCCGGTGAGCGCGGCGACGGCGAGCAGGCCCGCGGCGGCGCCACGGCGGCTCACCGGCCCTCCCCCGGTCCCGCGGAGCTCGCGGCCACGAGCCCGGCCAGCTCGAGGCCCACGGGCACGAGGCCGACCAGGGGCAGCTGCGGCACCGCCGCCAGGGGGAACCAGCGGGCCTCGTCGGAGGAGCCGTCCTGCTCCGAGGTGAGCGTCCCGCCGGTGATGTGGGCACGGTAGATCACGCGCAGGGCGTGGAAGGGCCGGTCCCGGCCGTCCAGCCGCTCGCCGGCGTCCATGTGGCGGCTGTGCACGCCGAGCAGCTCGTCGAGCTCCACGGTGAAGCCGGTCTCCTCGTGCACCTCCCGCAGCGCGGTCTGCGCGGGCTGCTCCCCGATCTCCATGCCACCGCCGGGCAGGCTCCACGCCCCCCGCAGCGTGGGGTGGCGCGGGTTCCAGTGGCTGAGCAGCACCGCCCCGTCCTGGACGATCACGGCGTAGGCACCCACCCGGGTGTCCATGGGGAAACTCATGCCCCCATTCTAGGAACGCCCGGGGCGGGGCGCCGACAGCGCGCGCGGCGGGCGGGCCGGTGGATCGGCCCCCGGGGATAATGGGCGCGTGAGCATCGTCGACAACGCCGTCTACCGGGGCGGACAGCGCATCGCGTCCCCCGCCACGCTCGAGGAGACCTACCGGCTGCTCGCCCGGCTGCGGACCGAGGACCCCCGCTGCACCGAGGCCGGGGAGCACTGCGTCCTCGTCTGGATCGGCCTGTACCGGCCCTCCGCGGACGAGCTCGACTCCCTGGCCGAGCAGTTCGGCCTGCACGAGCTCGCCGTGGAGGACATCCGGCAGGCCGAGCAGCGGCCCAAGCTCGACCGCTACGGGAGCACCCTGTTCACGGTGCTGCGCCCCGCCGTCTACCAGGACGCCACCGAGACGGTCGACTTCGGGGAGATCCACATCGTCACGGGACCCGGCTTCGTGATCACCGTCCGGCAGTCCGAGCACGGGCGGGTCGGGCGGGTCCGGACCCGGGTGGAGTCGCAGCCCGCCCTGCTGGTGACCGGCGCGGAGGCCGTGCTCTACGCGGTGCTCGACCAGACCGTGGACGACTACTACCCGGTGGTCGAGGGGCTCGAGAACGACATCGACGAGATCTCGGACGCCCTGTACTCCGGCTCCGGGGACGGCGTCGTCTCCCGGCGCATCTACCAGCTCACCCGGGAGGTCAGCGCGTTCCACCGGGCGGTCGCCCCGCTGGAGCTGGAGCTGCGGCAGTTCCTCGAGGAGCTCGCCGGGGCCGGCGCGCCCCGGGAGCTCCAGCACGTCCTGCGGGACGTCCTGGACCACCTGATCTTCGTCAACAACAAGGTCGAGTCCTTCCAGGCGTCCCTCACCAACGCCCTCATGCTGGACTCCACGCAGCTCGCCGCCCGGCAGAACGAGGCCGCGATCGAGCAGAACGAGCAGATGAAGCGGATCTCCTCCTGGGCGGCGATCCTGTTCGCGCCCTCGATCATCGGCTCCGTGTACGGGATGAACTTCAGGTTCATGCCGGAGCTGTCCTGGGTGTGGGGCTACCCCATGGCGCTGGGGCTGATGCTCGTGACGGGCGTGGTGCTCTACGTCGTGTTCCGGTTCAAACGGTGGCTGTGACCGCCGCGGTCACTGCTGCCCGCGCTCGCGGCGGGCGGAGTCGGACAGGCCCCGGCGGTTGCGCAGCACCCGCTTGAGCACCCACCACGCGATCAGGACCGCCACGGTGACGACCACGATCCGGGAGAAGATCCCGGCGTACTGCTCGGCGACGTGCCAGTTCTCGCCCAGGTAGAACCCGGCGAGCACGAAGATGGTGTTCCAGATCAGGGACCCCGCCGTGGTGAGCAGGACGAACGCGCTGAACGACATCCGCTCGATGCCGGCGGGGACCGAGATCAGCGACCGGAATACGGGGATCATGCGCCCGAAGAAGACGGCGGCCTTCCCGTGCCGCTCGAACCACGCCTCGGTGCGGTCGAGGTCGTGCAGGTCGACCAGGGGCATCCGGTCCACGATCGCCCGCAGCCGGCGGCGGCCGAGCGCGGCACCGATCCAGTAGAGGGCCACGGCGCCGACCACCGAGCCCAGGGTCGTCCAGAAGATCGCCCCGCCGAGCGAGAAGCTGCCCTGGCTCGCGGTGAACCCGGCCAGCGGGAGGATCACCTCGGACGGCAGCGGCGGGAAGAGGTTCTCGAGCGCGACGAGCAGACCGGCGCCAGGAGCGCCGATGGCCTCCATGACGTCGACGGCCCAGCCGGCGACCCCGCCCAGCGTCTCGGCGCCGGAGTCCTGGGCCCCGGTGATCCGGGCGGCCAGGACGGCCGCGTCCGGGGCGGCGGTGAGGTCGGGGGCGGCGGTCGGGGCGGGGCTGGGTGCAGTCATGGGTCCTCGGCGGTGGGCGGGGCGGGGCGGGGGCCCGGCGGGTGCGACCACCATTGTGCCCGACGCACCTCCGGATCGGCTGGACGGCTGACGGGTCGCGGACGTCGTTGGTTACGCTTCCTCCATGCTCCTCCCTGCCCCCCTCCTGATGTCCACCCCCGTGCCGGCCCTGGACCCGGTGTGGGAGTTCTGGCTCGACAAGCCGCTGCGGATCCTCCTGGTGCTGCTCGGCGCCTCGATCCTGGCCGCCGTGGTGCGGCTGCTGATCCGCCGGGTCACCGGGGGGATCGCGAAGGGCACCCGGTCACGGATCGTGCGCCGGATGGAGCGGGGCAGGCCGCGCTGGGTCGAGGACGCGGGACTGGCCGGCGCGCGGCAGTCCCAGCGCGCCCACACCATCGGCTCGGTGCTCTCGTCCGTGGGGACGGTGGTGATCTGGGCCGTGGCCCTGGTGATGATCATCTCGGAGCTCAACTACGACATCGGCCCGGTCCTGGCCTCCGCCGGCATCGCCGGGGTGGCCCTGAGCTTCGGGGCGCAGTCCCTCGTGAAGGACTACCTGTCCGGGATCTTCATGGTCGCCGAGGACCAGCTCGGCATCGGGGACGTCGTCGACCTCGGCGAGGCGAGCGGGACCGTGGAGTCCGTGGGGCTGCGCGTGACCCAGGTCCGGGACGTCAACGGCACCCTGTGGCACGTGCGCAACGGGGAGATCCTGCGCGTGGGCAACCAGTCCCAGGGCTGGGCCCGCTGCGTGCTGGACCTGCCGGTGCCCTACGACACGAACATCGAGCTGGTCACGGAGCTGATCCTGCACGAGGCGGGGCTGCTGCGGGACGACCCGAAGGTCGGCGAGTACATCACCGAGGACCCGGAGGTGTGGGGCGTGGAGGCCGTGACCGGGGAGTCCGTCACCGTGCGCGTGGCCGTCCGCACGGTCCCCCTCAAGCAGTGGGACGTGGCCCGGGCGCTGCGGCTGCGGATCAAGAAGATGCTCGACCGCGAGGGCCTGCACGTGCCCCTGCTGAACCAGACCGTGATCCGGCAGGCCGAGGCCGGGGTCGCGGCGCCCGGTCCGCCGGAGACGGGACAGGTCCGGTCGGTCCGGCGCGATGTGCCAGGATCGGACGCATGAGCATCGTCAAGATCAACGCCATCACCGTCCCGGCCGACTCCGGCGACGAGCTCGGCCGGCGCTTCGCCGCCCACAGCGGCACCATGGCCGGGGTCACGGGCTTCGAGGGCTTCGAGCTGCTGCGGCCCACGGACGGGCGCACGCAGTGGCTCGTGCTCACCCGGTGGGCCGACGAGGACTCCTACGACGCCTGGCGGTCCTCGCAGGACTTCGCCCGGTCCCACGGCGGCCCCGCCGGGGAGGGCGAGCGCCCCCGGCCCGTGGGCACCGCCTCGGAGCTGTGGTCCTACACGGTGGCCGTCGAGCAGCAGTCCCCCGAACAGCAGTAGGCGCCCTCAGCGCCGGCCACGGCCGCCGGACCGGCGGCCGCCCTTGGGCCCGCCGCGACCGGACCGCGCCCCGCCCCGGGGCGCGCCCGCCCGCCGCGCCCCCTGCGGGGGCTGTCCCCCACGGCGCGACGACGGGGCCCGTGCCGGACCCGCCTTGGCGGCCGGCCGGTCCTCCGCGGCCGGGGACGCCGGTGCGGCAGCACCCCGGGAGCTGTTGAGCCCCCTGCCGCGGACGACGCCCACGAAGTCCTGCACGAGCTCCTCCTGCTCCTCCGTCAGGTCCTGCGGCCACACCAGCGCCACGGGGACCGTGGCGGCATCGGGCACCACACGGTGGACGAGGTCCTTGCGGTGGTGCAGCCGGGCGAGCGACATGGGCACGACGACCAGCCCCAGGCCCGCGGCGACGAGCTCGACGGCGTCCCGGGCGTGGCGCATCGGGGGCAGCGGCGCGTCCGCGGCGACAGCCTCCGGGGAGCGCAGCCGGTGGCGCTCGGGGAGGGTCGCCGGCTCCTGCAGCAGCACCTCGTCCACGAGCTCCGCGACCGGCACCTCGTCGAGCAGGGTCAGCTCGTGGTCCCGGGGCAGCACCACGACCTGCTGCTCCGCGTAGAGCTCCACCGCCCGGTACTCCTCGCGCAGCGTGGCGAGGTCGTCGACCCCGGGGCGCGGGTGCGCGGGCAGCCGCACGAAGCACGCGTGGGCGCGCCCCGCTCCCAGCTCCTCCTCCCACGCGTCCGTCTCGAGCGGGCGCTCGGCGAGGACGCGGCCGGGGTTGCGGTCCCGCCACCGGAAGAACCACTTGCCGGGCATCACGCCGGGGACGAAGGCGACCGCCAGGTCTGCCGTCTCGCCGGCCTCGTCGGCTGCGGGGTCGTGGGGTCCGGGCGCGTCGTCCATGCCGGTCAATCTACCCACTGGCGGCCCTGCTCCCCGACCACCGGCGGGAACCGCCCCGGACGCGCCGGGCGCCCGAGATGCGAAACCGGCGCGGGATGTATACGATGGAACGGTTGCTCCGGGGCTATAGCTCAGTTGGTAGAGCGTTTCGTTCGCAATGAAAAGGTCAGGGGTTCGATTCCCCTTAGCTCCACCGGAGACGAAGGCCCCCGCTCGGCACAACGCCGGACGGGGGCCGTCGTCGTGCGGGCCGGGAGCCGCTCGCTAGTTCCCGTAGAGGACATGCTCGAAGTTCCACCCGTTGCCGATCCTGCGCCCGGTGCCGTTGTTGGCCCAGCGCGGCGTGCCGTTGTTGCGCCCCTCGTGGCGGTACCAGAACAGGTCTCCGTCGAACGCCACCGCGTAGACGATCCCGCCTCCGCCGCCGAAGACGTGGGCGAAGTCCCACCCGCTGCCGACCTTGCGCCCGCGTCCGTTGTTGGCCCAGCGCGCCGTGCCGTCGCCGCGTCCCTCGTGGCGGTACCACAGCAGGTCCCCGTCGTGCTCCACCGCGTAGATGATCCCGTCGCCGCCGGCGAAGACGTGGGCGAAGTCCCACCCGCTGCCGATCTTGCGCCCGCGTCCGTTGTTGGCCCAGCGCGGCGTGCCGTTGCTGCGCCCCTCGTGGCGGTACCAGAAAAGGTCACCGTTGCCCTGCACCGCGTAGAGGACCCCGGCGCCGCCGGAGAAGACGTGGGTGAAGTCCCACCCGCTGCCGACCTTGCGCCCGCGGCCCCGGTTGGCCCAGCGCGCCGTGCCGTCGGCCGCGCCCTCGTGGCGGTACCACAGGAGGTCCCCGTCGTGCTCGACCCCGTAGACGACCCCGGCGCCGCCGGCGAAGACGTGGGCGAAGTCCCACCCGCCGCCGACCTTGCGCCCGGTGCCGTTGTTGGCCCAGCGCGGCGTGCCGTTGCTGCGGCCCTCGTGGCGGTACCACAGCAGGTCCTTGTCGTCCTCGACCCCGTAGATGACGCCGTTGGTGCTGGGTGCGGCGGCAGCCGCCGTCGGAACGGCCCCGACGGCGACGGCGGAGGCCACTGCGGTGCCGGCCGCCAGCAGTCCGCGGCGGGACATCACCAGGGAGATCCCGGACGGGGTCGGCCCGTCCGGCTGGGTGTGCTCGGTCATCACGCACTCCTCGGGTGCTGGAAGCCGTCCCGGCGGCCGTCCTCACCGGCCGACCGGGCAGTCGAGTCCGGGCCGGGAAACGCGCGAGAACGCGAACGGCCCGTCGACTGCGACCATCGTCCCCCCGTCCCCGTGACCCGGGCATGACTACTGCGACGGAACCGTACAGGCCGGCCCCGGCCGCCCGCCGGCCCGGGTGCAGACGGGGCAGAGGCTGCTCCGGCAGGGCTCAGGCGGGTCGTGGCGCGCCCCGCCGGAGTCTCTCGGGAGGCGTCCGCGCGGTGGCGTCCGGAGCGCCGCTCAGGCGAGGTCCTCCCGCAGCTGGGACAGGAGCACCCCCACCACGTCCGTCCCGCCGTCGGTCCCGGCCCGCAGGCGGAGGACCTCGGCGCCGTGCAGCGCCCCCACGGCGTAGCGGTCCGCACCGGAGCGCCCGAGGGCGGCCGCCGTGCCCGCGAGCCACCGCTCCACCACCGCGGCGTCCATGATCCGGCCCAGCTCGTCCTGGTAGTCCTCCGCGTCCCGGGCCGCGCGCCGCAGCTGCTTGCCCGGCCGGTGCCCGGTCCGGCCGAGGACGGCGTCGACGTAGCGCACGCGCTTGACGGCCTTGCGGACATCGTGCAGGTGCTCCAGCTGCCCCTCGCCGCCCGGGCCACCGGCCAGCTCCGCCTCGGCCACGCGCACCACCTTCCGCAGGGCCCGGTGCACCACTGCGTCGGCGACCTCACGCCCCGAGAGCCGGGTGCACTCCTCGGTCAGCGGCGGACGGGCGGCGAAGTCCTGGACGTCCGCCAGGAGCCGCAGGTGCTCCTGGCCCGTGACGTGCCGGCGCACCTTCGCGGCCGCCGTCCGTGCCTCCTCCTCGGCCCGCTGCCGCAGGCTCTCCGCCGCGGCCGGCCCCACCCGCCCCTCGAGCGCCTCCACGCGCCCGGCCAGCAGCTCCGCCGTGACCTCGGCGTCCCGGGCCGCGGACAGCGTCCGGGCGAGCTCCCGCAGCCGGGCGTCCAGCTCCTCCGCCGCCGCGCCGTCGAAGAACGGCTTGGCCGCCCTCAGCACGCTGCGCAGGGAACGGGACGTCACGCGCATCTGGTGCACCGCGTCCGGGACGTCGAGGCGGACCCTGAAGTCCCAGAGCACCAGCTGTTCGGCGAGCTCCCCGAGCACCGCGCGCAGCACGTCCGGCCCGCCCGCCGGCTTCCCCTTCTTTCCCGCCTTGTTCTTGTTCTTCTTGTTCTTCTTGTTCTTCGTGCCGCTCCCGGCCTTCTTGCCGCTCCTGCCCTCCGGCTGCTTCTCGTCCTGCTTCCGGCCGGGCCCCGCCGGGGCGTCGTCGTCCTCGCCGAGCGCACGGGCGATCTTCGCCCGGGAGGTGGACGGCTTCCCGCCGGCCGCGAAGACCACGGCCTCGACCGCGGCGAAGATCTGTTCCTGGCGCACCTCGGGCACCGTGCCGTCGAGGAGCTCGACCTCCCACTCCGACCAGGACCGCGCCGTTCCCGTGCGCTCGTCGACGGCGTCCACGACGTCCACGGCGAGCTCCGCGACCGCCGCCCCCGTGCTGTCGCTGATCCGGTGCACCTGCCGCACGGTGCGGAGGGTCGCCACCGGCCGCAGCTCCTGTCCCCCGGTCAGCCCGGCGAGGAGGTTCCGCACGGACGCGGGCATCCGGTCCGGGGTGCGCAGCAGCGGCACCTGCAGCTCGTGGCGTCCGTTCGCGCCCTGGAACTTCACGTGCCACCCGTCGTCGGCCCCGCCCCGGCGGCGGCGCAGCGCGACCAGGCGCCGCCCCAGGGCCATGTCCTCGGTGTCGTGGTAGACGGCCTCCATGCGGTGCTCCACGGGCTCGGCCGAGACGGTGCACCCCTCCAGCGTGCTCCAGTCCACCCGGGCCTCGGCGCCCTCCGGGAACTCGTACTTGCGCTCGACCTCGCGGTGGGCGACGGCGGTCATGGGTGTCCTCCTGGTCGGGGCCACCGGCCGCCGGAACCGGCGGCCGGCCGTTGCGGCGATGATACCGGGGCCGTGCACGGCCCCCGGGGACGCGAACCGCCGCGCGCCCCGGTGGGGGCGCGCGGCGGTTCGTGCGGCCCGGTCGACCGGGCCGGCTGGTGCGTGCGCTCAGGCGCGGCGGCGCTTGAGGACGTCGTCGAGGTCGAGGGCGGCGCGGCCCTGCTCCTCGCCCGTGCGCACGGCGTCCTTCAGGCTCGCGGAGCGGGCGGCGGGCTGCTCCGGCACCGGCAGCGGCTCCGGCTCCGGGCGCTGGACCACGGGCGCCTCGGCGTAGGTCGGACGCGGCACGGGCACCGGCTCCCACGTCCGGGCCGCGGCGGCCGGTGCGGACTCTCGGGCCACGCGGAGCGCCTCGGCCCGCAGCTCCTCGACCGTGAAGGCGGCGGGTGCGGGCATCCGGGGCTGCTCCTCGGGGGTGGGCAGGTCGAGGTCCTCAGCCGTCCGGCGCGACTGCTCGCGGACCTCCTCCGCCACGACGTGCTCGTTGTCGAACAGGGCGACGTCCTCGCGGGGGGCGTGCGGCTCCGCATCCGCCTCCGGCGCCCGGACCGCGGGGCGCGACGCACGGCGGGCGGCCCGGTCCTGGACGGCCAGGTAGCGCAGGGACAGGACGGAGCCGACGCCGAGCAGCAGCAGGAAGACGGGCCACGGCCAGCTCACCGCGGCGGAGAACGGTGCGACCACGGCGGTGACGAGTGCGGCCAGGAGGGCGGCGCACCCGGCGAGGAGGATCACGGCGCGGTCCCGCCTGATGCGCAGGTGCCCTCTGCCGGTGCGTCCGGGGTCGCCGTCGGCGGGCCGGGGGACGGTGTCGGTGGTCGCCATGATGTTCCTTCGTCGGCGGGACGCGGGTGGGGGCTGCTCGATCGGCGCGGGGAGACCGTCGGGGCCGGCCGTCTCGGCCGGCGCCTCGACGGGGAGCTCCCGGCGGCGCTGCAGTCGCGGCGCGACCCAGAACAGCGACAGCGCGCACACCACGGCCAGCACGGCCGAGCTGCTCACCCAGATCATGGTCGCGGTCCTGCCTTCGTGGTCGCCGGATCGAGCGGACGGGGGACGCCGGCGCGCTGCGCCGGCGTGTCCGGGGCCCGGGCTCGGGCCGTGAGGAACAGCCTACTACCGCGGGGGCGCGCCTGTGGGTATCCCTGTGGACACGCCCGGCCGGGTCACTGCCACACGGCGGGGCGGTCCGATCCCGTGAACCGGCGGACGAGTCCCTCGGGCGCCTCCGGCGCGGTGAGCGCGAAGCTGCGGTGGTCCGTCCAGCGCCCGTCGATGTGCAGGAAGTCCTTGCGCAGCCCCTCGTCCCGGAACCCGAGCTTCTCCACCACCCGCAGGGACTTGGTGTTCTCCGGCCGGATGTTGATCTCGATCCGGTGCAACTCGAGGCCCTGGAAGCAGTAGTCGGTGGCCATGGCCACCGCCATGGGGGCCACGCCGCGTCCCGCCTGGTCCCGGTCCACCCAGTACCCCAGGGTCGCGGACAGGAACGACCCCCACGAGATCCCGGAGACGGTCAGCTGGCCGACGAGACCGAACCGCTCCGTCCCCGGGACCCGCTCCGTGATGAGGAAGGGCAGCGCCGTGCCCTGCCGGGCCTGCTGGTCGAGGGTGCGCACGAACTGCCCGAACGTGGGCGGGGCCCCGCCGGGTGCGGGGTTCGTGGCCTCCCACGGGTCGAGCCAGTCCCGGTTGCGGGCGCGCACGACGTCCCACTCCCGGCGGTCCCCCCGGGCCAGCGGACGCAGCCGGAGGTCCCCCCAGGAGACGGTGACGGGCCACCGGAACTGTCCGGCCACGGGAGCGCGGTCTCTCAGCCGACCGGCAGGGTCCGGGTGTACTCCCTGAGCCACTCGCACAGCTCGGGCCCGAGGTCCTCGCGCTCCGAGGCCAGGATGATGTTGGCCTTGAGGTAGCTGAGCTTGTCGCCGGTGTCGTAGCGACGGCCCTTGAAGACCACCCCGTACACCCCGCCGCCCTCGCCCTCGCGCTGGGCGAGGGTCTGCAGCGCGTCGGTGAGCTGGATCTCGTTGCCGCGCCCGGGGGCGGTGTTCTCCAGCACCTCGAACACCTCCGGCACCAGCACGTAGCGCCCGATCACGGCCAGGTTGGACGGAGCGTCCTCCGGGGCCGGCTTCTCCACCAGCCCGTTGATCCGCACGTAGTCCTCCCCCTCCACCGCGGTGACGTCCGCGCAGCCGTAGGCGCTGATCTGCTCGGCCGGGACCTCCATCAGCGCGACCACGGAGCCGCCGGTGCGCTCCTGCACGGCGATCATCTCGGTGAGCAGCTCGTCCCGGGCGTCGATCAGGTCGTCGCCCAGCAGCACCGCGAAGGGCTCGTCACCGATGTGGATCTTCGCCCGCAGCACCGCGTGCCCCAGTCCCTTGGGGTCCGCCTGGCGCAGGTAGTGGATCTCGCCGAGCTCGGAGGCGTGCTCCACCGCCCGCAGCAGATCGGTCTTGCCCGACTCCTCGAGCTGGTGCTCCAGGGCCGGTACCCGGTCGAAGTGGTCCTCCAGCGCCCGCTTCGAGCGCCCGGTGATCATCAGGACGTCCTGGAGGCCGGCGTCGACCGCCTCCTGGACCACGTACTGGATGGCCGGCCGGTCCACGACCGGCAGCATCTCCTTGGGCATGGCCTTCGTCGCGGGGAGGAACCGGGTGCCCAGCCCGGCGGCAGGAATGACGGCCTTCCGGACCGTCCGGGGGTTGCTGTTTCCACTCATGCGCTCAGGCTAACGGATCGGGGGCTCCCGCCAGGGGATTCCAGGCCGGGCACGCTTGCCCGCCGCGGTGGTGCGCGGCTAGCCTCGCACCACCGGCCCGGCAGGGTCGGCGCGTCCGGGGCCACCCGGGCCGAGCGTCGGACGAGGAGCGGACACGACGATGACCGACCCCCGCGGTCCCGCCGAGGCCAAGACCCGGCTGCGCCGGCAGCTCGTGGCGGCCCGCGCGCGGCGCTCCCGGGCCGCCCGGGAGCGCGCCGCCGTGGCGTTCGACCGGCACCTCGCGGAGATGCTGGCCGACCGCCCGCACCTCGACGTCGCCGCGTACCTCCCGCTGGCCACGGAACCGCCCCTCGAGCCCGCCCTCGTCACGGCCCACCACCGCGGCCACCGGATCTGGGTGCCCGTGTGCGAGCCCGGGCGCCGGCTCTCCTGGGCGCGGTGGACGCCGGACACCCCCGTGCGGTCCGGCGGCGCGGGCGGACTGCGCGAGCCCGTGGGCGCCCGCCACGGCGCGGAGGTGATGCACGCGGTGGGCCTGCTGCTGGTGCCCGCGCTCGCCGTGGCGCCCGACGGCGCGCGGCTGGGCTTCGGCGGCGGCTACTACGACCGCTTCCTCGCCACGCTGCCGCGCACGGCGCACCCGGAGCTGCGCACGGCGGTGTGCGTCTTCGCCGACGAGGTCCTCCCGGCCGGGACCGTGCCGGTCGAGGAGCTCGACGCCCCCGTGCCGCTGGCCCTCACGGAGCACGGGACCGTGCGCCTGGACGGGCCCGCCGGTCCGGCGCCGGGGACACGGTAGAATCGGCAGTCGACCCCTTCGAGTGCCAACGAGCGCGCTCGTCGACCCTTCCCAGGAGGACCCATGCCCGTCTACGCCTACGCCTGCAAGGACTGCGGCCACGCGTTCGACATCCGCCAGTCGTTCAGCGAGGACGCCCTGACCGTCTGCCCGGAGTGCGACGGGGGCCTGCGCAAGAAGTTCAACACGGTGGGCGTGGTGTTCAAGGGCTCCGGCTTCTACCGCAACGACTCGCGCTCCGGCGGCGCGGACTCGGGCGCCTCCACGTCCTCCACGTCCTCCACGTCCTCCGCGTCCTCCACCGCCGAGCCGGCGGCGCCGGCGAAGACGGCGACCCCGGCGACCGCCGGCGCGGGCGCGTCCTCCTCGTCCGCCTCCGCGACCGCGGGCGGGTCCTCCGACTGAGCCGGTCCCCGGACGCCGCCCCGGCGTCCGCACTGCACGGGAGGCACCTCCCGGGCGGCGCTGCCCGCCCCTCCCCAGGCGGCCCCGGAACGGCGGGGTCCCGGGCACCCGGCCCGTAGCGTGCCCGGCATGAGCCGCCGCCCCCGGACCGTCCGACGCCGCTACCCGCTGTCCCTGCACCTGCGCTCGGCACTGTCCCGGCGCCGCCGGCTGGTGGCCGCGCTGCTCCTCGGGCTCGCGGCGGCCCTGGTGGTCCTGCGGCTCGGCCCGCCCCAGACCAGGACGGTGCCGGTGGTCACCGCCGCCGAGGCGCTGCCCGCGGGCACGGTGGTCACCCCGGAGCGGCTCGCGGTGGTCGCCTATCCCCACGGGCTGGCGCCGGAGGGTGCCGTGGCCGACCCCGCGGAGCTGTCCGGGCGCGTCCTGGCGGGCGCCGCGGGCCCCGGGCAGCCGCTGACGGAGACCGCGCTCGTGGGCCCGGGACTGCTGACGGGACAGGACGGGGGCGTCACGGCGGTGACGCTGCGCATCGACGACCCCGGTGTGCTGCGGCACGTGCGCGCGGGCGACCACGTGGACGTCGTCCACCTGCCCGACGGCGCCGCGCCGGGCGGGCGTCAGGTCCTGGGCCGGGGCCTGCCCGTGCTGTGGGTCTCCTCCGCGGACCCCGGCGGGGACGGCGGTCTGCTCGCCGGGCCCGGCACCTCCGAGGAGGAGGGGCTGCTGGTGGTGGGGGCCCCGCACGAGGGCGCCGCGCAGCTCGCGGGCGCGGACGGCACCGGGCGCACCACCGTGGTCCTCGTCCCGGCGCCGGTCAGTCCCAGTGCGGAGGCCGCTGGGCCCTGAGCCAGTCCTCGTGGGCCCGCTCGGAGGCCTCGTCCGCCCGGTCCGCGTCCGCCGCGGACGCCCGCCCGTCCAGGCCGGGTAGGCGCGGCTCCGCCCCGGTGGACGTGCCGTCGGTGAACGTGCCCCCGGTGGCACGCCTCGGCCCGCGCCGGCGGGGGCGCGGGGCGGCGGGCACGTCCCGCCGGGGGGCGCGGTCCGGCTCGGCGGGCCCGGGGTCCCCGCCGGACGCCGGGCCCGGCTCAGCCGGCACGGTCACCCCGCTGCGGGGCGGCGGGCAGGCCGAGATAGCGCCGGATCAGCTCGGCGACGGTGTCCGGGTCGGTGAAGACCTCGATGGTCCACAGCGTGAGGTAGTTCCAGCCGGTGCGCTCGAGCTGCTGGGGCCGCAGCCGCGAGCGCTCCCGCACGGACAGGGCGGCGTTCTCCGGCGAGCCGTCGGACTGCCCGGCCACGGGGATCCGCAGCGGCCGGCCCTCGGCACGGGTGCGGCCCGGGACCACGGCCCCCGCGGACAGCGACTCCGTGCCGGCCCAGGCGACCAGGTCGAGGACGCCCGCGTAGTCCAGCCGCACCGAGGCACCGCGCTCCACCAGCCGGCGGGCGAGGTCGACCACCAGGGCGTCGTCGTGGGTGTCCCGGGCCTCCTCCTCCCCCGGCGACAGGCCGCCGAGGTGCGCGGCGAGCACACGGGCGAAGTCCCGCGCGCCGTGCTGGAGGCCCTTTCCCTCCATCTCCCCCGGGTGCAGGGAGGTCACGATGCGGGTGCTGTGGCGGGCCCGGGTCATGCCGAGCACGAAGTGCTGGCGGCCGTGCCGCTCCGACAGCGCCCCGAGGTACGGCACGGTGCGCCCGTTGGCCGTCTTGCCGAAGCCCAGCGAGAAGATGACGGTGTCCCGCACGATGCCCGCCGCCCGGTGCAGGTCGACCACCCGGAAGGACTCGGGGCCCGGGGCGAAGAAGGCCGCGGCGGCGGGCTCCTCGCGCATCCGCTGCCGGACGGCCTGCGCGATCCGCGCGGCGTGCACCGCGCTGGCCGTGACCACGGCCAGGGACCGGCGCGGGTGGCGCGCGGCGTGCTCGAAGACGAGCTCCACGACGCGCCGCACCTCGGCGGCGGGCGCCTGGATGCCCTCGATCCCGGCGGTCAGGGCGCCCACGCCGTCCGGGACGTACTCGACGTCGAGGACGGGGGTGGCCCCGGTGACGGACTCACCGTGCGGGAGCCTGCTCAGGCGCCCGCCGTAGAACTGCTCGTTGAGGTGGCGGAAGACCTGCTCGTCCATGGACCGGTACACGGTCCGCAGCGTCCGTTCCGGCACCACGCGGGAGAGGGCGTCGAAGGCGCTGTCCACCTCGACCACCGGCTGGGCGCCCGGGGCGGGCACCGCGGTGGGCGCCACCGTGAACGGCTGAGGGCGGCCCAGGTGCGGGTCCCCGAACGCGATGACCTGCCCGCACCGGGTCAGCGCCGGCAGCACCGCCGCGAGCGGGGAGCTCTCGGCGTCCAGCACCACCACGGCGTCGAAGTCGTGGTCCTCGGGCAGCGCCGCGGAGAGCACCAGGGGGCTGGCCGTCCAGACGGGCACCAGCGAGCCGATCAGCTCGCCCGCCGAGGCGCTGACCTCCTCGAGCGGGGCGGCCCCCGCCCGGAGCATGCGGCGCAGGGCGGCCGCCGCGCGCGGGGAGCGCCGGACGGAGCGCTGCCAGCGGTCGGCGAGCTCCCAGAGGAGCCGGCCGGCCCCGGAGGCCACGTGCGCCGCGTCGGCGCGGCGGAACACGGACTCCACCTTGCGCAGGGTGTGCCCCTCCGGCATCGCCAGGAAGTCGTCGCCGGTGATCATGGCCTCGAGCGTGGACTGCCACCACGCGAGGTCGAACTCCCCGGAGACCTCCGCGCGGGGCACGGTGCGCCGCACGAGGTCGTCCACGAGCTCGCCGAGGCCCTGGCCGCGCAGCTCGTCGAGCAGGACGGTGCGCTCGGGCAGCACGGCGAGGTTCTCCTCGTCGTTGATGAGCCCGTCCAGGGTCTCGCGCAGCCGGTCGATCGGCAGCCCCAGGAGGTCGGCGCCGGTGGACGAGCCCTCGAGGGCGATGGCCAGGCCCTCGAGGTCCTCCACGAAGCGGGCCTGCACGGCCGCGAGCTCCTCGACCCGCTCGGAGACGACCGGGTGCGTGGACGAAGTGGCCCACTCCCGCCACCGCTCCCGCTCCGACTGCACGCGCAGCAGGGCGGCGTGCAGATCCGAGAGGTGCACCCCGTGCCGGATGTACTCCTTCGCGGCCTTGCGCAGCCGTGAGCGCTGCAGCCCGGTCATCTCGATCCCGTGCTCCCGCCGCCAGCCCGACCCGGCGGTCGCGGCGACCAGGTCCGTCACGGGCCGGTCGTAGATGTCGGGCGTGAAGCGGGTCAGGGAGTCCTGGACCTCCTGCAGCAGCCGCAGCTGCCGGCCCCACTCGGGCACGGTCGTGCCGCCGCGCAGCCCGCTGGTGGCCAGGACGTGCCGCATCCCGGTCTCGAGGGTGGTGAGCTCCAGGAGCAGGGACTGGGCCAGCCGGTGCGCCTGCCGGGCCTCGTCCTCGTTGACCAGGCGCGCCCCGGTCCAGGGCCCGGCCAGGGTCCCGGCGTCGAAGGCCCCGAGCTCGGCGGCGCGCTCGAGCCGGGCGACGGCGTCGCCGCGCTCCGTGACCGCGTCGAGCACGGAGCGCGGGAACCGCACGGCCGTGGCGGGCGCCGGCCGGCGGGAGGTCAGCTCGGCGAGCGCCTGCACGGCCCGGTACGGGGAGACGGACCACCGGGGCCGCACGGTGTGCAGGGACCGCACGTGCTCGGCGAGCTGGTCCCGGCTGGTGCGCAGCGTCTCGTGCAGCTCGGCGAGGTCCGGGCGCTCGGCGCGCTCGTTGCGGGCCACCGCCCGGACGAGCTGCTGGGCCACGTCGGCGTCGCTGAGCTGGGAGGACAGCGGCAGGACGGCGGTGCCCAGGCCCAGCCCGTCCATCCGCCGCCCGAACGCGGCGAGCGTGGTGCGCCGCTCGCCCAGGACCAGGACGGTCCGGCCGGCGGCCACGAGGGTGCCCACCGTGTTGACGGCGGTGTCGAGCTGCCCGGTGCCGGGGGCCGCGGTCACCACGAAGGAGTGGCCCTGGGCGGCGAGGTCGAGGACCTCCTGCTGGGGGCCGTCGGCGTCGAGCAGGAGGAGCTCGTCGGCGGGGTCGCGCTGGTCGAGCGGGGGCGCGTCGTCCGTGATCTCCTCGACCT
The DNA here is from genome assembly GCF_040980965.1 of Kocuria sp. CPCC 205231. Lineage (NCBI taxonomy): Bacteria > Bacillati > Actinomycetota > Actinomycetes > Micrococcales > Micrococcaceae > Kocuria > Kocuria sp. CPCC 205231. The sequence goes on from NZ_JAVKPP010000003.1 coordinate 42,752, forward strand.
GGGGGATCCGTCCGACCGCGGAGTCCTTGAGCCGGGCGAGGTCCCGGACCACCGCGGTGCGGGCCACGACCGACAGGTCGGCGGGCCGGTCGTGCAGATCGGCGAACGTGGAGACGAGCAGCTTGTGCTCGACGTGCATCCCGGGCACCGCCCCGGCGAGGGTGCGCAGGGTCTCGAGGGCGGGGGCCGGGTCGAGCCGGCGGGTGCCGTAGGCGAGGCGGGCGAGCTCGCCGGAGGTCAGGTCCACGCCGTGGTCCGCGGCCAGCCGGCGGACCATGGCGGGGTTGAGCCGGGCGGGGCCGACGAGCTGGAGCTCGAAGTCGTCGAGGTCCGGGCGCGGCTTCAGGGCGAGGGGCGCGAGCAGGACGGGGGCGATCCAGCGGCGCTGTCCGGCGCCGGTCGGGTCGGAGCCCCGGGGCCGGGCGAGCCAGGACGCGGTGCCGGCGGCGAGGTACGCGGCGTCCAGCCCGTGGTTGACCGACAGCTCGTGGGTCTTGGTGCGCAGGGACCGGGCCGCGCGCACGGCGTGCCCGTAGGCCTCGGGGTCGTGCACGATCGTGGACAGGCGGGTGGGGCGGCCCATGAGCAGCTGGGCCTGCCCCGAGGAGTTCGCCTCGGTGAGGTCGATGCAGACGTTGTCGACCTGGTTGAAGTCCAGCAGCGTGTCCGGGCCGGTGTAGGCGTCCATCTGGCGGGTCCAGGGCTGCAGCGAGACGCGCGGGGGCTGCGCCCGGGAGGTGTCCGACTCCTGGGGGGTGCGGTCGGCTCCGATCGACATGGTTCTCCTCCTGCGCCTCGGCCCGGGGGCCGGGCACCGCTCACGCACGGGTCGAGCGGTCCGTGCGGACCGCTCGACCCCGGCTGCTCGTGTACCGCCCGTGCGGGGCGGGCCCTGGGCCCGCCCCCGGGCCTACTCCCACTCGATGGTGCCCGGGGGCTTGGACGTGACGTCCAGGACCACCCGGTTGACCTCTTCGACCTCGTTGGTGATGCGGTTGGAGACGCGGGCCAGCAGGTCGTAGGGCAGGCGCGACCAGTCGGCGGTCATCGCGTCCTCGCTGGACACGGGACGCAGCACGATGGGGTGCCCGTACGTGCGGCCGTCGCCCTGCACGCCCACCGAGCGCACGTCCGCCAGGAGCACGACCGGCATCTGCCACACCTCGTCGTCGAGCCCGGCGCGGGTCAGCTCCTCGCGGGCGATGGCGTCGGCGCGGCGCAGGACCGCGAGGTTGGCCTCCGTGATCTCCCCGATGATGCGGATGCCCAGCCCGGGGCCGGGGAACGGCTGGCGGCCCACGATCTCGTGGGGCAGGCCGAGCTCGCGCCCCACGGCGCGGACCTCGTCCTTGAACAGCGTGCGCAGCGGCTCCACGAGCTCGAACTGCAGGTCCTCGGGCAGCCCGCCCACGTTGTGGTGGCTCTTGATGTTGGCGGCGCCCTCCCCGCCGCCGGACTCCACCACGTCGGGGTAGAGGGTGCCCTGGACGAGGAAGCGCACGGGCTCGCCCTCCCGGGCGGCGGTCTTGGCGACCTCCTCCGCGGCGGCCTCGAAGGAGCGGATGAACTCCCGGCCGATGATCTTGCGCTTCTGCTCGGGGTCGGTGACGCCGGCGAGCGCGGTGAGGAAGCGCTCCTTCTCCTCGGCCACGTAGAGGTTGACGCCGGTCGCGGCCACGAAGTCCTGCTCGACCTGCTCGGCCTCGCCCTCGCGCAGCAGCCCGTGGTCCACGAACACGCAGGTGAGCTGGTCGCCCACGGCCCGCTGGACCAGGGCGGCGGCCACGGCGGAGTCCACGCCGCCGGAGAGACCGCAGATCACGGACGCGGAGCCGACCTGCGCGCGGATCCGCTGGACGTGCTCCTCGATGATGTTGCCGGTCGACCAGGTGGGCTCGACCCGGGCGCCGTCGAAGAGGAAGTGCTCGAGCACCTGCTGCCCGTGCACGGAGTGCTTGACCTCCGGGTGCCACTGCACGCCGTAGAGCCGGCGGGCGTCGTCGGCGAACGCGGCCACCGGGGTGGTCTCCGTGGAGGCGAGCACCTCGAAGCCGGCGGGGGCCTCGACGACCGAGTCGCCGTGGCTCATCCACACGGTCTGGGTGCCCGGGGAGCCCTCCAGGATGGAGGCCGTGGGACCGCCGACGGCGGTGGCGGTGGTGGCCCCGTACTCGCGGGCGCCGGTGTGCGCGACGGTCCCGCCGAGGGCCTGCGCCATGGCCTGGAAGCCGTAGCAGATGCCCAGGACGGGCACCCCGGCCTCGAAGAGCGCCGCGTCCTGCTGCGGTGCGTCCTCGGCGTAGACGGAGGAGGGGCCGCCCGAGAGGATGATCGCCGCCGGGTTCTTGGCGAGGATCTGCTCGGTCGACCAGGTGTGGGGGACGATCTCGGAATAGACACTGGCCTCGCGGACCCGGCGGGCGATCAGCTGCGCGTACTGCGCGCCGTAGTCGACCACCAGGACCGGGCGCTGCTCCAGATCGGTGCGGGTCTCAGCTGTTTCGGTCACGCCCTCCATCCTAGGCCAGGCGCGGGGAGGGCTCAGTACCGCTTCGCGGCCTTCGGGTTGGCGCGCAGCTCGGCGGTGGTGGAGGCGTGGATCTTGCGCTCCACCACGAAGGACAGGAACGGCACCACGCCGCCCAGGGCCATCACCACGAGCTGCGGGAAGGGCCAGCGCATGAGCGTCCAGATCCGGAAGCAGGAGATGAGGTAGACCACGTAGAACCAGCCGTGCACGATGAGGATCCACGTGGAGATGTTGACCCCGCCCGCGAGGTTCTCGAGCTCGAGGTCCTGCCAGCCGAGGGCCACGGTCTCCCCCGTGGCCCGGTCGGTGCCGCCCGCGACGAGGTCGTAGCCCAGTCCGTAGCGGGTGATCATCTCGGCCACGAGCAGGAGCAGGAAGGTCCCGGAGATCCACGCACAGACCATGTAGAAGCCCAGGGCCCCGCGGATCTGGGCCTCGGTGCCCCCGAAGCGGCGGCGCGGCTGCAGGGCGGCCGCCCGGCGCGGGACGCGGCCCGGGGACGCCGCCTCCGCGGGGCGGGCGTCCGGCGGGAGGGAGACCCGCACCCCGTCGGTGCGGTCCTTCGGGGCGGGGGTCGGCTGCGTGGGTTCAGTCATGGTGGGCTCCGGTCCTGTCCTGGGTCCTGTCGTGGGTGCTGGGCTCGCCGGCCCGGGCGCCGGGCTGGTCGTCGAACCAGTAGTACTCCCCCGCCTCGGGGTCGTAGTAGTAGTAGCGCCCGGCCGCCTCGTCGTAGTAGTACTCGCCCTCGAAGTAGAAGTACTCCTCGGGGTTCTGCTCGCGCTGCCACTCGTCGCGCACGAACCGCCACCAGATGTAGAGGGCGAACCCGGCGAAGACCACCCACTCGACCGCGTAGAAGAGGTTGAGCAGGTTCACGGACTCGTCCGTGGGCTGCTGGTCGATGTCGAGCCGGGACAGCCCCGGGCTCAGCAGCGCGGCGTCCGGGGCGAGGGTCCCGTCCCCGGCGAGCTGGAACGGCGCGGACGCGGGGTTCTCGGCGAAGGCGGCCAGGTACCCGGACCACAGCGGGGCGTCCCAGCGGTTGGTGAGCTGCGCCGGGGACACCGTGCCCACCTGCCCCGCGGGCAGGTCGGCGCCGGGCACCGGGCCCTCGGCGGGCAGGTACCGGCCGACGACGTCGACGGCGCCCGCCGGCTCCTCCGGCACGGCGGCGGGATCGGCGGTCCAGCCGCGGGCCACCGCGAGGGTGAGCTCCCCGCCGGCGTCCGGCCACAGCTGCCCGGTGTCCGGGACGTCGAGGGCGGTGACGGCCCACCAGCCCTCCGTCCCGTCCTGCAGCCGGCCCGGGACCAGGACGGTGGACCCGTCCCGGTAGTCGCCGGTGACGGTGACGAGCTGGTCGGCCTGCGCGGCGGTCACGGGGGTGCCGGCCTCGGCGGCCTCGGTGAGCGGGACGGCCACGTCCTTCGCGGGGTCCGCGACCGTGCGGGACTGCTCGCTGGACTCCAGCTGCCACTGGCTCAGCAGCACGAAGCCCACGGCCAGCCCGAGGCTCACGATCAGGGCGAGGATCGAGCGGGGGCGCAGGGCGGTCGTGAGCACCCGTCAAGGCTAGTGCGCCTTCCTGGGCGTTCGCCAGTTGCGGCGGGGGCCCGTGCCGGGCCGGCGGGGCGCGGCACTGGCCCCCGCGGGGCGGTCGCGGGTCAGCCGCGGATGACCACCTCGGCGCGCTGGAACTCCTTGAGCTCCAGGTACCCGGTGGTGGCCATCGAGCGGCGCAGCGCGCCCACGAGGTTGGAGGTGCCGTCCACGTGGCGGGACGGCCCGAAGAGCACCTCCTCGAGGGGGCCCACGGTGCCCACGCGGGTGCGGAGCCCGCGCGGCAGCTGCCCGTGGTGGGCCTCCGCGCCCCAGTGCCAGCCCTGCCCGGGCGCCTCCTCCGTGCGGGCCAGCGCGGTGCCGAGCATCACGGCGTCCGCGCCCATGGCGAGCGCCTTCACGATGTCCCCGGAGACCCCCACGCCGCCGTCGGCGATGACGTGGACGTAGCGCCCGCCGGATTCGTCGAGGTAGTCCCGGCGGGCGGCCGCGACGTCGGAGATCGCCGTGGCCATGGCCGCGTGGATCCCCAGGGTGTTCTGGATGCGCATGGACGCGCCGCCGCCGAAGCCCACGAGCACGCCGGCCGCGCCCGTGCGCATGAGGTGCAGCGCCGGCGTGTAGCCCGCGGCGCCGCCCACGATGACCGGGACGTCGAGGTCGTAGATGAACTTCTTGAGGTCCAGCGGCTCCTGGTTGCGGGAGACGTGCTCCGCGGAGACCGTGGTCCCGCGGATCACGAAGACGTCCACGCCGGCGTCCAGGACGGTGCGGTAGTGCTCCACCGTGCGCTGCGGCGTCAGGGACCCGGCGACGATGACGCCCGCCTCGCGGATCTGCGCCAGCCGGGCCGTGATCAGCTCCGGCTGGACGGGCGCCTCGTAGAGCTCCTGCATCCGGCGCGTGGACGCCGGGGCGTCCTCGCCGGAGAGCGCCGCGATCTCGTCGAGCACCGGCTGCGGGTCCTCGTAGCGGGTCCACAGCCCCTCGAGGTCCAGCACGCCCAGTCCCCCGGCGCGGCCGAGGGCGATGGCCGTCTCCGGGGACGTCGCCGAGTCCATCGGGGCGCCCAGGAACGGGATGGAGAACCGGTAGGCGTCGATCTGCCAGTCCGTGGACACGTCCCGGGGGTCGCGGGTGCGGCGGGAGGGGACGAGGGCGATCTCGTCCAGGGAGAAGGTGCGGCGGGCGCGTTTGGAGCGGCCGATCTCGATGTCGTAGCTCATGGTGTCCTTTCCGAACGGTGCTGCGGACGGTCGCTCAGCGCTGGTAGTTGGGGGCCTCGACGGTCATCGTGATGTCGTGCGGGTGGGACTCCTTGAGCCCGGCCGGCGTGATCCGCACGAACCGGCCCTCGTGCTTGAGCTCCTCGACGGTGTGGGCGCCCACGTAGAACATCGTCTGGCGCAGGCCGCCGTCGAGCTGGTGGACCACGGCCGAGAGCGGGCCGCGGTACGGGACCTGGCCCTCGATGCCCTCGGGGATGAGCTTCTCGTCGCTGGCGACGTCGGCCTGGAAGTAGCGGTCCTTGGAGTAGGAGGTGTTCTTGCCGCGGGACTGCATGGCCCCCAGCGAGCCCATCCCCCGGTAGGTCTTGAACTGCTTGCCGTTGACGAAGATCAGCTCGCCCGGGGACTCGTCGCAGCCCGCGAGCAGGGACCCGACCATCACGGAGTCCGCGCCGGCCACGAGCGCCTTGCCGATGTCGCCGGAGTACTGCAGGCCGCCGTCGGCGATCAGGGGCACGCCCGCCGGGATCGCCGCCTTCGCCGCCTCGTTGACGGCGGTGATCTGGGGGACGCCCACGCCGGCGATGATGCGGGTGGTGCAGATCGAGCCGGGGCCCACGCCCACCTTCACGGCGTCCGCCCCGGCGTCCACGATGGCCTGCGCGCCGTGGCGGGTGGCCGCCTGCCCGCCGATGACGTCCACGTGCGCGGCGGCGGTCTCCGCCTTGAGCCGGGCGATCATGTCCAGCACGCCCTGGGAGTGCCCGTTGGCGGTGTCGATGAACAGGGCGTCCACGCCGGCCTCGACGAGGGTCATGGCCCGTTCGAAGCCGTCGCCGAAGAAGCCGACGGCGGCGCCGACGCGCAGCCGGCCCTCGTCGTCCTTGGTGGCGTGGGGGTACTGCTCGGCCTTGGTGAAGTCCTTGATCGTGATCAGGCCGGTGAGCCGGCCGGCGTCGTCGACGAGCGGCAGCTTCTCGATCTTGTTGGTCGCCAGGAGCCGGTGCGCGTCGTCCTTCGCCATCCCGACCTTGCCGGTGATCAGCGGCATGGGCGTCATGATCTCGTGCACCCGGCGCCGCGGGAACTCGCTCTCCGGCAGGTACCGGGTGTCGCGGTTGGTGATGATCCCCAGCAGCTTCTGCTCGGCGTCCACGACGGGCAGCCCGGAGACCCGGTAGTAGCCGCAGAGCCGGTCCAGCTCCTCGAGGGTCGCCTCCGGGGAGATGGTGACGGGGTCGGTGATCATCCCGGACTCGCTGCGCTTCACCCGGTCCACGTGCTCGGCCTGGTCCTGGATCGAGAGGTTGCGGTGGATCACGCCGATGCCGCCCTGGCGGGCCATCGCGATCGCCATCGAGGACTCGGTGACGGTGTCCATGGCGGCGGACAGCAGCGGCACCTCCAGGTCGATTCGCCGGGACAGGCGGGTGCGCGTCGACGCCTCGGACGGGATGACGTCCGTGTTGCCGGGCAGCAGCAGCACGTCGTCGTAGGTCAGCCCGGTGAACCCGAACGGGTCCTCGGACAGGGCGGTGGGGACGGCGGTATCCGACACGGTGGGGCCTTTCAGCTTCGAGGGAGTCGCGATCATTCTACGGGCCGGGTCCCGGCCGGCGGACGGCTGTGGCCGCTCTCACGACCCGGCGGGGAACCCTGCCCCGTCCGCGCGCAGGGCCTCCTCGACGCGCTCCGCGAACAGGGGCGCCAGGCTCCGCACGTACTCGACGGTGAGGTGGTTGTTGTCCCAGTACGTGAACACGTTGCCGATGACCGGGACGCAGGTGCCGTCCGGGCAGATGAGGTCCCCCATGTCGACCATCGTGACCCGCGGCAGCTCGGCCACCGGGGCCAGCGGGCTGTCCGGGCCCAGGATCACGTGGGAGGCGGCGCACTCGGGGGCGTCGGCCCCGTGGTCCGCGGCGCAACGCGCGGGGACGAAGTCGAACCGGGCGTTGTCGCGCAGGCCGAGGACCTGGATGCCGCGCTCCGCCAGCCCGCGGATGCGCTGCTCCATCCCGGGGGTGAACTGCTCCTGGTCCTCGTCCGTGCTGCGGGTGCCCTGCACCAGCACCAGGTCCGGGTCCACGGCCTCCACCACGGGGTCGGCGCCCTCGAGCCAGCGCGCGCACGCCTCGTGGTCGGCCACCTGCTCCTCGGGCAGGGCGTACAGGCAGTTGCCGCGGATGTAGGTGACCACCCGCCAGTCGTTGCGCTCGGCCAGGAGCTCGACGGCGGGGATCCACTGGTGCACGTGGCTGTTGCCGATCACCAGCATCGTGGCGGCGGGCTCGGGGTTCGGGACGGTGTCGAAGCACCACTGCCGGAAGCGCTCGCCGACCCCCGTGCCGGGCGGGCAGGGCTCGCCGAGCGACGGCTTGGCGTACGGCTCCCCGGTGATCACGGGGACGGTCTCGGCGTCCGGGTCGCCCTCGTACCGGAAGCCCGGCAGCAGGGCCGCCGCCCCGGGGTTGTTGCGGTCGGCCGACGCCGCGATCTCCACCGCCCGCCGCTCCTCGGCCACCCGGGCCGCGGTCACCGGGACCGCGACCGCCGCCAGGCACACCACGATCACCGCGGCCAGCCGCAGCCGGGACCGCTCGGGCCAGGCCCAGCGCTTGAGCGGGTCCTCGACCAGCCGGGTGGCCAGCACCGCGAGCACCAGGCAGACCAGCACGATCGCGACCCCCGACCGCGGCCCGGCCATGGGCCGGTCCCGCAGCACGAGGTAGGTGACCAGCACGGGCCAGTGGATCAGGTACAGCGCGTAGGCCGAGTCCCCCAGCCGCACCAGCGGCGCCGAGGCGAGGATCCGGTCCAGCCCGAAGCGCGACCCGGACTGCCCGGCCACGATGATCGCCGCGGCCGAGAGCAGCGGCCACAGCGCGATCCACCCGGGGAACGCCCCCTGCACGTCGACCAGCACCCCCACCGAGACCATGCTCACCAGCCCGGCCCAGCCCAGGACCACGCGCACCCTGCGGCCGGGCCGCAGCCAGGGCACCGCGAGGGCCAGCAGGGACCCGAGGGCGAACTCCCACAGCCGGGTGCGGGTGTCGAAGTAGGCGAACTCCTGCTGGACGGCCGTGCTGTGCACCGACCACGCCAGGGAGGCCGCGAAGACCACCCCGAAGACGACCGCCAGCACCGGCACGGGGCTCCACCGGGTCCGCCGGGAGATCAGCCAGGCGGCGGCGAAGACCAGGGGCCACAGCAGGAACACCTGTCCCTGCACCGACAGGGACCAGAAGTGCTGGAACGGCGAGGCGGTCGAGTGGTCGGCGGCGTAGTAGTCCACCGCGTTGAGCGCCAGCGCCCAGTTCTCCGCGTAGAACACCGAGGCCAGCGCCTCGGCGCGCCACTGCCCGGCGTCGTAGCCCGGGTAGAGCAGCTCCACCAGCACCAGGGTGCCCAGAATCGTGAGCACCGCCAGGGGCAGCAGCCGCTTGAACACGTGCAGCCAGTACCGCCCCAGCGCCAGCGGCCTCCCCGCCTCGAGCTTGCGCACGAAGGACAGCGTCAGGAAGAAGGCCGAGATCAGCAGGAACACGTCCACGCCCCCGGAGACCCGGCCGAGGAACACGTGGTAGACCACCACGAGCAGCACCGCCACCGCGCGCAGGCCCTGCACCTCGGGCCGGAAGCCCGAGTACCGTCCGGTCCGCCGCCGGGCCGCGTCCCCGCGGTCGGCGGTCCCGGTGGACGGTTGCGGAGCGGCGGCGTGCACGGTGGCCACGGGGGCACCTCCAGGAGGGAGCGTCCCGGACGCGGCCGCGGGGCGGCGCCGGGAGGGGAGCGGGGGGATGCGGAGCGAGGGTGATGCGGGGCGAGGGGGGCGGGGCCGGGGGCGCCCGTCGCGACCTTATCGCACGACCGGCGCCGCGCGCGGCACCCGGCGCTCCGTCACCGGGCGGCGCCGGGGGCCGGCGGCCGGGGACGGGCGGTCGTCAGGGGCGGAGGCCGTCGGTGGCAAGGGCCTCCCGGAACCGCTCGCCGAAGACCGGGGCGGCGCTCTCGGAGTACACCCGGCTGAGGTGGTCGTCGTCCCAGTACACGTAGACGTTGCCGACGACCGGCGGGCACCGCCCGTCCGGGCAGATCAGGTCGGTGAGGTCCAGGGTCGAGTAGAGCGGCAGCTCGCGGGCGAGCGGGAGCGCGGGATCGGGCGTGCCCACCATGGGGTGCGCGAAGGTGCACCGGGGGTCGTCCTCCCCGTTCGCCACCGCGCACTCGGCCGGCGCCTCCGGGAAGCGGGGGGTGTCGCGGATCCCGACCACGGGGATCCCGCGGTCGGTGAGCTCGCGGATCCGCTGCTCCAGCCCGGGCCGGAGGACCTCCCCCTCCAGGTCGGTGAAGGTCGACTGGACGACGACGAGGTCGGGGTCGGCGGTGCCGATCATCTGCTCGGCGCCCTCGAACCACGCCCGGCAGCTCTCCGAGCCCGGCTGGTCCTCGGCGGCGGCGTAGAAGCAGCCCGGCTGGATCCAGGTCAGCACCCGCCACCGCTCGGCCTCCGCCAGGGGCCGCAGCGCGGGGAGCCAGTGCTGCAGGTGGCTGTTGCCGAGCACGAGCACCGTCCGCTCGGGGGCCTCCTGCGCCACGCTCTCGTGGCAGAAGCGGAGGAGCTCCTCCGGCAGGTCGAGGTCCTCGGGGCAGGCCTCGCCGAGGGAGGCCGGCTGCCTCGGCAGGTCCTCCGGCAGGGGCAGGGTCGGGGCGTCCGGGTCGCCGCGGAACTCGAAGCCGGGCTCGAGGACGGCGGCCCCGGGGTTGTTCCGGACGGCCTCGGCCTGGATCCGCTCGGCACGCCGGTCCTCGAGCTGCTGCCAGGCGAGCACGGGGGCTGTGACCAGGGCGAGACAGAGCACCACGACCCCGGCGAGGCGCCGCTTGTTCTGCTCGGGCCAGGCCCACTTCTTGAACCGGTCCTCGACCAGCCGGGTGGCCAGCACGGCGAGCACCAGGGAGACGACGATGATCACCACCCCCGATCGCGGCCCGGCCATGGGCCGGTCCCGCAGCACGAGGTAGGTGATCAGCACGGGCCAGTGGATCAGGTACAGCGCGTAGGCCGAGTCCCCCAGCCGCACCAGGGGCCGCGAGGCGAGGATCCGGTCCAGTCCGAACGGGGACCCGGAGCGGCCGGCCACGATGATCGCCGCGGCCGAGAGCAGCGGCCACAGCGCGATCCACCCGGGGAACGCCCCCTGCACGTCGACCAGCACCCCCACGGAGACCATGCTGAGCAGCCCGGCCCAGCCCAGGGCCACGCGCGCGGTCCGCGGCGGCCTCAGGTAGGGCAGGGCGAGGGCGAGCAGCGACCCGAGGGCGAACTCCCACAGCCGGGTGCGGGTGTCGAAGTAGGCGAACTCCTGCTGGACGGCGGTGCTGTGCACGGACCAGGCCAGGGAGGCCACGAGCACGGTGCCGAACATCGCGACCAGGACGGGGACCGGCCGGAGGCTCCCCCGCCGCGTGAGCAGCCAGGCGGCGGCGAAGATCAGCGGCCACAGCAGGAACACCTGCCCCTGGACCGACAGGGACCAGAAGTGCTGGAACGGCGAGGCGGTCGAGTGGTCGGCGGCGTAGTAGTCGACGGAGCTCAGCGCGAGCGCCCAGTTCTCCGCGTAGAACACCGAGGCCAGCGCCTCGGTGCGCCACTGCCCGGCGTCGGAGCCGGGGTAGACGGCGGCCACCAGGACGAGGGTGCCGAGGATGGTGAGCACCGCCAGGGGCAGCAGCCGCTTGAACACGTGCAGCCAGTACCGTCCCAGGGCCAGGGGCCGGCCGGCCTCGAGCTTGCGCACGAAGGACAGGGTGAGGAAGAAGGCGGAGATCAGCAGGAACACGTCCACGCCCCCGGAGACCCGGCCGAGGAACACGTGGTAGACCACGACGAGCAGCACCGCGACGAACCGCAGTCCCTGCACCTCGGGGCGGAACCCGGAGTACCGGGCCACCCGCCGGGCCGTGTCCGGCTCGACGCCCCCGGGGCCGTCCGGGGAGGTGGCCCCCGGGTCCGGGCGCGGGGCGCCGGCCTGCACCGTGCTCACGAGGACACCTCCTGGAGGAGCGTGCCGGGGAGCCGGGTCTCGAGGGCCGGCGCCATCGTCCGCGCGTAGGTCCACGTGAGGTGGTGCGGGTCGAAGAAGACGTGCACGTTGCCCACCACGGGACGGCACAGCCCCTCCGGGCAGATGAGGTCGGTGAGGTCGAGCGAGGCGAAGCCGTTCCGGTCCCGGAGGGCGTCGGCCGGGTTGACGGGCGCCAGGACCTGCTCGACGGGCACGCGGCACCGGTCGGCGTCCTGGCCGTGGCGCACGGCGCACTCGTAGGGGTTGAAGTCGAACCGGGGGTTGTCCCGGAAGCCGACGACGTCGATGCCCTGGCCCGTGAGGCGGTCGACCAGCTCCGGGAACCCCCCGACGAGGGCCTCGGCGGGACCGTCCATCCGGGCGGCGTAGGTCGAGGTCGTCATGACCGCGTCCGGGGCGAGCCGCTCCACGTACTCGATCGCCGCGTCGTTGCCCTCGTGGCACGCGTCCCCCTCCGGGCGCACCGCGAAGGCGCAGCCCGGCTGCAGCACGGCGACGAGCTGCCAGTTGCGCTCCTCCGCGAGGGGGATCACCGCGCCCATGAACTGCTCCATGTGGGAGTTGCCGACCACCGCGATCGTCCGCTCGGGGTCCGGCAGGGCCGGGGTCTGGCGGCAGTACTGCTCGAGGACCTCCTGCTCGGGGGCGAACGCCCCGGAGCAGGGCTCGGGCAGCCCGACCCACTCGTCGCCCAGCGCGGAGGCGAGGGGCAGGGTGGGGGCGTCCGGGTCGCCCCGGAACTCGAAGCCCGGGTCCAGCACCGCGGCCCCGGGGTTGTTGCGGGCGGCGTCCTCCGCCAGCGCGGCCGCCCGCCGTGCGTCGGCCTGCTGCCACGCCAGCACCGGCACCGCCACGAGCGCCAGGCTCACCGCCACCGACACGGCCAGCCGCCGCTTGTCCCGCTCCGGCCACGCCCACCGCTGGAACGGGCGCTCCACGAGCTTGGTGGCGGCCACCGCCAGCAGCAGGGAGACCAGGATGATCGCGACCCCCGACCGCGGCCCGGCCACGGGCCGGTCCCGCAGCACCAGGTAGGTGATCAGCAACGGCCAGTGGATGAGGTAGAGCGCGTAGGAGGCGTCCCCCAGCCGCACCAGCGGCCGCGAGGCCAGCAAGCGGTCCAGGCCGAAGGGCGAGCCGGAGTGCCCGGCCACGATGATCGCCGCGGCCGAGAGCAGCGGCCACAGGGCGATCCAGCCGGGGAAGGCCCCCTGCACGTCGATCAGCACCCCGACCGAGACCATGCTGAGCATCCCGGCCCAGCCCAGCACCACCCGCACCGACCGCGGCGGCTTCAGGTACGGCACCGCGAGGGCCAGCAGGGACCCGAGGGCGAACTCCCACAGCCGGGCCCGGGTGTCGAAGTAGGCGAACGCCTGGTCCGTGGCGGTCGTGTGCACCGACCAGGCGAGGGAGACCGCGAGGACCAGCCCGAAGATCACCGCCAGCACCGGCACCGGCCGCCGGCGCCCGCCCCGGCACACGAGCCACGCCGCCCCGAACACCAGCGGCCACAGCAGGAACACCTGCCCCTGCACCGACAGGGACCAGAAGTGCTGGAACGGGGAGGCCGTGGAGTCGTCGGCGGCGTAGTAGTCCACCTCGGCCAGCGCCAGCGCCCAGTTCTCCACGTAGAACACCGAGGCCAGCGCCTCCGTGCGGACCCGGTCGATCCGCGCCTCCGGGAAGAACCACCACGCCAGCACCAGGGTGCCCAGGATCGTGAGCACCGCCAGCGGCAGCAGCCGCTTGAACACGTGCAGCCAGTACCGCCCCAGCGCCAGCGGCCTCCCCGCCTCGAGCTTGCGCACGAAGGACAGGGTCAGGAAGAACGCCGAGATCAGCAGGAAGATGTCCACTCCCCCGGACACCCGGTCCAGGAACACGTGGTAGACCACCACGAGCAGCACGGCGACGAAGCGCAGCCCCTGCACCTCCGGACGGAACCCGGCGTACCGGGCCACCCGCCGGGCCGTGTCCGGCTCGACGCCGGCGGGAGTGCTCTGCGCACCGAGGGTCGTCATGGGCATCTCCTGGGAACACCGTGCCGCCGGGGGCGCGGCAGTGGTCGGACGGACCCCCGCACTCTACCGGAGGCGCCGGGGCGGCCCCCGGAGACGGCGACGGACCCGCCCCACCGGTGGTGGGACGGGTCCGCGGGGCGAGCCGGCTCGGCGCCGGCCGTCAGTGCCGGCCGTCAGTGCTGGTGGCCGTGGCCGTGCCCCTCGTCCTCGGCGGGCTTGTCCGTCACGAGCGTCTCGGTGGTCAGCACGAGCGCCGCGATGGACGCGGCGTTCTGCAGCGCCGAGCGGGTGACCTTGACGGGGTCGATGATGCCGGCGCCGACCATCTCGACGTACTCGCCGGTGGCGGCGTCGTAGCCGTGCCCGGCCTCGAGCTCGGCGACGCGGGAGGCGACCACGGCCCCGTCCTGACCGGCGTTCTGGGCGATCCAGTACAGCGGCTGCCGCAGCGCGCGGCGGACGATGCCGAGCGCGGTCGCGGCGTCCCCGGTGAGCCCGAGGTCGGACTCGTCGAGGACCTTCGCGGCCTGCACGAGGGCGGTGCCGCCGCCGGCGACGATGCCCTCCTCGAGGGCCGCGCGGGTCGCGGAGACGGCGTCCTCGATGCGGTGCTTGCGCTCCTTGGCCTCGACCTCGGTGGCGGCGCCGACCTTGATCACGGAGACCCCGCCGGCCAGGCGGGCGAGCCGCTCCTGGAGCTTCTCGCGGTCCCACTCGGAGTCGGTGCGCTCCACCTCGGCGCGGATCGTGGCGACCCGGTCCTGGATCTCGGCCGGGGTGCCCCCGCCGTCGACCAGGGTGGTGGTGTTCTTGGTGACCGTGACGCGCCGGGCGGTGCCCAGCTGCTCCAGGGTGACCTGGTCGAGGCTGATGCCCAGCTCGCTGGTGATGAGCTGGCCGCCGGTGAGGACGGCGAGGTCCTGCATGATCGCCTTGCGGCGGTCGCCGAAGCCGGGGGCCTTGAGGGCCACGACGTCGAGGGTGCCGCGCAGCCGGTTGACCACGAGGGTGGACAGGGCCTCGCCCTCGACGTCCTCCGCGATGATGGTCAGCGGCTTCTTGGCCTGGAGGACCTTCTCCAGCACGGGCATGAGCTCGGGCACCGAGGAGATCTTGCCCTGGTACAGCAGCACCAGGGAGTTCTCCATGACCGCTTCCTGGCGCTCGGCGTCGGTCACGAAGGACGGGGACAGGTAGCCCTTGTCGAACTGCATGCCCTCGGTGACGTCGAGCTCCACCTCGGTGCTCGAGCCGTCCTCGATCGTGATGACGCCGTCCTTGCCGACGGTCTCGAAGGCCCGGGCGATGAGCTCGCCGATCGCCGGGTCCTGCGCGGAGATGGTCGCCACGTGGGCGACGTTGGTGCCCTCCACCGGGCGGGCGTTCTCGAGCAGGCGCTCGGAGACGGCCTCGACGGCCTTCTCGATGCCGCGCTTGAGGCTCAGCGGGTCGGCGCCGGCGGCCACGTTGCGCAGGCCCTCCTTGACGAGCGCCTGGGCGAGCACGGTGGCGGTGGTGGTGCCGTCGCCGGCGACGTCGTTGGTCTTGGTCGCCACCTCCTTGGCGAGCTGGGCACCGAGGTTCTCGTACGGGTCGTCGAGCTCGACCTCGCGGGCGATGGTCACGCCGTCGTTGGTGATCGTGGGGGCGCCCCACTTCTTGTCGAGCACCACGTTGCGCCCGCGCGGGCCGAGGGTGACCTTGACGGTGTCGGCGAGCTTGTTGACGCCGTTCTCGAGGGACTTGCGGGCGGCGTCGTCGAACGCCAGCTGCTTGGCCATGGGCGAAGAGCTCCTTCTGGGGTGGCTGGGGTCGCCAGCGGGTTTCGGGGTCTGGATCGGCGAAGGGTGCCCGCCGCGGGCCCGCCGGAACAGCGGGGCGTGCGGCGGGCACCCTTCGTCAGGACTGCGCGGTCTGCGCCGGGTCGGTGCGGCCCGGTCTACTTGACGACGACGGCGAGCACGTCGCGGGCCGGGAGGACCAGGTACTCCTCGCCGTTGTACTTGACCTCGGTGCCGCCGTACTTCGAGAAGATCACGACGTCGCCCTCCTGGACGTCGACCGGGATGCGGTTGCCGGAGTCGTCGACACGACCGGGGCCGACCGCCAGGACCTTGCCCTCCTGGGGCTTCTCCTTGGCGGTGTCCGGGATGACGAGACCGGACGCGGTGGTCTGCTCAGCGGCGAGCGGCTGGACGACGATGCGATCCTCGAGAGGCTTGATGGAGACCGACACGATCTCTCCTTGTCTGTAGGGGTGGAAAACGGTGGGCGACCGCGGGCGGAGCCCGCCGTCGAGCTTCGGGCCGATCGGCGCACCGACCGTCGTCGCGGTGCCGGTCGATCGCCTGGCCCTTAGCACCCTCACCCGGAGAGTGCCAAGGCCAACTGTAGGAGCGGGCTGGCAGTCGGTCAAGGCGAGTGCCAGCGCGCCGACCCCCGCGGGAACGTCCGGCGGGAATTAGGTCACGCCCGTGTTCGCCAATGATTTGCCTCACGCCCGCCCGACCCTCTAGGTTGAGCGGTAAGGCAACCCTTACCTCGGCCGAGCAGCGGTGCCCTCCTCGACGTCCCGGCGCATCCGTGCGCAGGTCCGTCGCGCCCATCGGATCCCGCCGGCGTCCGCCACCCCGGAGCACGCCGGCGTCCTCTGCACGAAGGAAGACCATGAACCGCACCCAGCACCCGGCTGCCCTCCTGGCCGTCGCCGGTGTCCTCGCCCTCACCGCCTGCGGCACGGCCCAGGGCGACGAGGCCGCCTCCGCGGAGTCGTCCGCCCCCTCCGCCGCCACGGTCGAGGTCGAGGACAACTACGGCACGCAGACGGTCGAGGCCCCGCCGGCGTCCGTCGTCGCCACCGACAACCGCACCTTCGAGACGCTCGCCGAGTGGGGCGTCGAACTGGCGGCGGCCCCGCGCGCCCTCATGCCGGACACCATCGCCTACGCCGACGACGAGTCCGTCGTCGACCTCGGCAACCACCGCGAGCCCGACCTCGAGGCCGTCGTCGCCGCGGACCCCGACCTCATCGTCAACGGCCAGCGCTTCGCCGACTACCGCGAGGACTTCGCCGACCTGGTGCCGGAGGCCACCATCGTCGAGCTCGACCCGCGGGAGGACGAGCCCTTCGACGAAGAGCTGAAGCGGCAGACCTCCGTCCTGGGCCAGGTCTTCGACCGCGAGGACGAGGCCGAGCAGATCAACGGCGACTTCGACGCGGCGATGCAGCGCGTCGTCGACGGCTACCGGCCCGGCGACACGGTCATGGCCGTCACCGTCTCCGGCGGCGAGATCGGCTTCATCGCCCCGGGCAACGGACGCACCCTGGGCCCGCTGTTCGAGATCTTCGACTTCGCACCGGCCCTCGAGGTCGAGGGCGCCAGCGACGACCACCAGGGCGACGACATCTCCGTGGAGGCGATCGCCGACTCGAACCCCGACTGGATCCTCGTGCTGGACCGCGACGCCGCGATCTCCGCCGAGGACCCGGAGTACACCCCGGCGCAGGAGGTCATCGAGAACGCCGCGGCCCTGCAGAACGTCACCGCGGTGCAGGAGGGCCAGGTCGTCTACATGCCCCGGGACACCTACACCAACGAGGGCATCCAGACCTACACCGAGTTCTTCGACACCCTGGCCGACGCCATGGGCGCGCAGGACTGACCCATCGTCCGGACGGCGGTGGCGGGGTCCGCCCCACCACCGCCGTCCGCCGGGCACGAGGCCGGAGGAAGGACTGACCCCATGTCGACGATCGTGTCGAGACCCCCCGCGGCGAGCAAGGGCTCGCTGTTCGACTGGAAGCTGCTGCTCGGTGCGCTCGGCGTCCTCGCGCTGCTGGCCGCGTCCCTCCTCACGGGGGTCTACGACGTCTTCGGCGCCGAGGACGGCGACGAGATGTTCGCGATCACGCGGATCCCCCGCACCATCGCCTTGGTCCTGGCCGGCGCCGCCATGTCCATGTCCGGCCTGGTGATGCAGCTGCTCACGCAGAACCGCTTCGTGGAGCCCACCACCACGGGCACCACCGAGTGGGCGGGGCTCGGGCTGCTGCTCGTCGTGCTCCTGGTGCCCACCGCCACGGTCCTCACCCGGATGCTCGGCGCCGTGACCGCGGCCTTCATCGGGACCATGGTCTTCTTCCTCTTCCTGCGCCGCGTCTCCCTGCGCTCCTCCCTCATCGTGCCCATCGTCGGCATCATGCTGGGCGCGGTGGTCGGGTCCGTCTCGACGTTCCTGGCGCTGCAGACGGACATGCTGCAGAACCTCGGCGTCTGGTTCGCCGGCAGCTTCACCTCGGTGCTGCGCGGTCAGTACGAGGTGCTGTGGATCGTGCTCCTGGTCGGGATCGCGGTGTTCCTCGTGGCGGACCGGCTCACCGTCGCCGGGCTCGGCGAGGACGTCGCCACCAATGTCGGGCTGAACTACCACCGCACCGTCCTGCTCGGGACCGGGCTGATCGCGGTGGCCACCGGCGTCGTCACCGTCGTCGTCGGCAACCTGCCCTTCCTGGGCCTCATCGTGCCGAACATCGTCTCGATGGTCCGCGGCGACGACCTGCGCAGCAACCTGCCGTGGGTGTGCCTGCTCGGCATCGCCATCGTGACGCTGTGCGACCTCATCGGAAGGATCATCATCATGCCGTTCGAGATCCCCGTGTCCGTGATCCTCGGGATCGTCGGCGCCGTGGTTTTCGTCTGCCTGCTCCTGAGGCAGCGTCGTCGTGTCTGAGGCCGTGCTCAGCACTCCCGCACCCGCACCGGCCGCGGCGCCGGCGGCCCCCGCCGCACGGGGCCGCGCCGGGGCCTTCCCCACCCCGCGGGCCCGGCGGCGGTACTGGACGGTCGTCGCCGTGCTGGCCCTCGCCTCCGCGGGCTTCGCCTTCGGCCTGCTGGCCTGGGACAACCCGATGCCGGTCGGCTCGGACGGCTTCTGGCGGATCGCGGACCGCCGGGTGACGAGCGTGGTCATCATGGCGGTCGTGGCCTTCTGCCAGGCGATCGCGACCGTGAGCTTCCAGACGGCCACGAACAACCGGATCATCACCCCGTCGATCATGGGCTTCGAGTCCCTCTACGTGGCGATCCAGACGTCCACGGTGTACTTCCTGGGCGCCGCGGGGATCCTCGTCCTGCAGGGCGTGCCGCAGTTCCTGCTGCAGGTCGCCCTCATGGTCGCGCTCTCCCTCGCGCTCTACGGCTGGCTGCTCTCCGGCCGGTACGGGAACCTGCAGGTGATGCTGCTCGTGGGCATCATCATCGGCGGGGGCCTCGGCTCCGTCTCGACCTTCATGCAGCGTCTGCTGTCCCCCAGCGAGTTCGACGTGCTCTCCGCCCGGCTGTTCGGCTCCGTGACGAACGCCCAGGCCGACTACCTGCCGGTGGCCGTCCCGCTGTGCCTGCTGGCCGGCGGCGCCCTGTGGCTGAGGTCCTCGCGCCTGAACGTGGTCGCCCTCGGACGGGACGTGAGCCTGAACCTCGGCCTGCGGCACCGCGCCGAGATCATGGGCACCCTCTTCCTCGTCTCCGTCCTGATGGCCGTCTCCACCGCCCTGGTGGGCCCCATGACGTTCCTCGGCTTCCTGGTGGCGACGCTCGCCTACCAGTTCGCCGACACGTACGACCACCGCCACCTCTTCCCCGTGGCGGTCCTCACCGGGTTCCTCGTCCTGACGGGCGCCTACTTCGTCCTGAACCACGTCTTCTACGCCCAGGGCGTCGTCTCGATCATCATCGAGCTCGTAGGCGGCTCCGTCTTCCTCTACGTCATCCTCCGAAAGGGCCGGCTGTGATCACCCTGACCAACGTGCGCAAGGACTACGGCGGTGAGGTCACGGTCGGGCCCGTCGACCTCGAGATCCCGTCGGCCGGCATGACCGCCCTGGTCGGCCCCAACGGGGCGGGCAAGTCCACGCTGCTGACGATGATCGGACGCCTGCTCGGCCTCGACGACGGCAGCATCGACATCGCCGGCTACGACGTGGCCCGGACCCGGTCCAAGGACCTCGCCCGGATCGTCTCCGTCCTGCGCCAGGAGAACCACTACATCACCCGGCTCACCGTGCGGCAGCTGGTGGGCTTCGGCCGCTTCCCCCACAGCCGCGGCCGGCTCACCGCCGTGGACGACGAGATCATCGGCAGGTACATCGACTTCCTCGGCCTGGCGCCGCTGGAGCACCGCTATCTCGACCAGCTGTCGGGCGGCCAGCGCCAGCGCGCGTACGTCGCCATGGTCCTCGCCCAGGAGACCGACCACGTGCTGCTGGACGAGCCCCTCAACAACCTCGACATGCGGCACGCCGTGTCGATGATGCATCACCTGCGGCGGGCCTGCGACGAGATGGGGCGCACCATCGTCATCGTGCTCCACGACATCAACTTCGCCAGCCACTACGCGGACCGGATCTGCGCCGTCAAGGACGGCCGGGTCGCCGAGTTCGGCGAGCCGCACGAGATCATGGACGGCGCGGTCCTCACCCGGGTCTTCGAGACCCCGGTGACCGTCATCGACGGCCCCCGGGGCCGTCTCGCCGCGTTCTACTGACCGGAGCCCGCCCGGACGGGCGGGCGGGGGCGGATAGGGTGGACCGATGCAGAACGAGGCGACCGACATCGCACCCCTGCTCACCGCCGAGGGGAGTCGCCTGCTGGAGGCCGTGGGCCCCTACGACGCCGACGACGCCCTGGGGGCCGCGACCCGCCTGCGCGCCGCGGGGCACGATCCCCGGCTCGTCTCCGCGGTGCTCACCCAGTCCCGGCTCCGCGCCAGGGCGCGGGAGAAGTTCGGCGACTTCGCCGACCGCATGCTCTTCACCCGGGCCGGCCTCGAGCAGGCCACCCGGCTGCGGGTGGCCGCCCTGCACGCCCGGCGCTTCGCCGACGCGGACCTGGTGCACGTGGCCGACCTCGGCTGCGGCATCGGCGCGGACGCGCTCGCGCTGGCCTCCCTGGACCGCCGGGTCACCGCCGTGGAGCTCGACGAGACCACGGCCGCGGTGGCCACGCTCAACCTCCTCCCCTTCCCCGAGGCCACGGTGCTGCAGGCCGACGTCGAGCGGCTGGACCTCGCCGCCCTGCCCGGCGGACCGCCGGACGGGGTGTGGCTGGACCCGGCCCGGCGCACCACGTCGTCGTCGGGCACCCGCCGGATCTTCGACCCCGAGGCGTTCTCCCCGCCCCTGTCCTTCGTCGAGGCGCTGGCCGGGCGCGGCCTGCCCGTCGGGGTGAAGCTGGGGCCGGGCATCCCGCACGAGGCGGTCCCCGCCGGGTGCGAGGCGCAGTGGGTCTCCGACCGGGGCGACGTGGTCGAGGCCGTGCTGTGGTTCAACGCGGTGGCCCGCCCCGGCGTGCGGCGGGCGGCGCTCGTGCTCTCCGAGCACGGGTCCGCGGAGCTCACCAGCCCCGAGGACCACGACCCCGCCCACGCCGACGCCGTGGTCGGCCCCGTGGGCGCGTACCTCTACGAACCGGACGGCGCGGTGATCCGGGCGGGGCTCGTCACGGACCTCGCCCGGCAGCTGGGCGCGCGGCTGATCCACCCCCGGATCGCCTACCTCACCTCCGACGAGCTCGTGCGCACCCCGCTGGCCCGGGCGTACCGCGTGCGGGAGGTGCTGCCGCACACCGTCAAGGTGCTCAAGCGGTGGGTCCGGGAGCACGAGGTCGGCACGCTCGAGATCAAGAAGCGCGGCACGGACGTCACCCCGGAGGAGCTGCGCCGCCGGCTCGCGCCGAAGGGCCCCGGACGGGCCACGCTCGTGGTCACCCGGACGGCTCCGGGCCCCGGCCCGGAGGGCCCGGGGCGGGGCGGCGCGGGCCCCGCGGAGCAGCGCGTCGTGATCGTCGTGGAAACCGTAGACTGATGGCTCCGCGGGCCGACCGGCCCGCCCCAGAGCACGGAGGACCTGCCGCGTGGAGATCTCGTTCGCCCGCTCCCACCAGTCGACGCTGGGCGTCGAGTGGGAGATCGCCCTCGTGGACGGCACCACCGGGGATCTCGTCCCCCGGGGCCGGGAGACGTTCGAGGCCGTCCTGGACGCCCACCCCGCCTGGGGCACGGACGGCGACCACCCGCACCTGACCGGGGAGTTCCTGCTCAACACCGTCGAGCTGGTCACCGGGGTGTGCCGGGACGTCGCCCACTCCACCGAGCAGCTGTCCACCATGCTGGACGAGATCCGCAAGGTCACCGACCCGCAGGGCCTCGAGGTCTTCGCCGCCGGCACCCACCCGTTCGCCCGCTGGCAGGACCAGCAGGTCACCGACAAGCAGCGCTACCACAAGCTCGTGGACCGCACCCAGTACTGGGGCCGGCAGATGGTCATCTACGGGGTGCACGTGCACGTGGGCCTCGACTCCCGGGCGAAGGCGCTGCCCGTGCTGGACGGGCTGCTGACCTACTACCCGCACCTGCTGGCGCTGTCCGCGAACTCGCCCTTCTGGGCGGGCGAGGACACCGGCTACGCGTCCCAGCGCTCCATGATCTTCCAGCAGCTGTCCACGGCGGGGCTGCCGTACCACTTCCCGTCCTGGGACGCCTACGAGCAGTGCATCACGGACATGATCGCCACCGGCATCATCGAGGAGATGAGCGAGGCCCGCTGGGACGTGCGCCCCGTGCCCCGGCTGGGCACCGACGAGGTGCGCTTCTGCGACGGGCTCTCGACCCTGTGGGAGGTCGGGGCGCTCACGGCGCTCACCCAGTGCCTCGCGGAGTCCATCTCCCGGGACGTGGAGGCGGGCCGGCCCCCCGCCCGCCTGAAGCCCTGGCACATCCAGGAGAACAAGTGGCGCGCCGCCCGCTACGGCCTCGACGCCGAGGTCATCACCGACCCGCGCAACGTCGAGCGGGACCTGCGCACGGACCTGACCGCGCTGCTCGACCGGCTGGAGCCCGTGGCCGCGCAGCTGGGCTGCTCCCGGGAGCTCGCCGACGTGGAGCGGATCCTGGAGCAGGGCGCCGGCTACCAGCGCCAGCGCGCGGTCGCCCGGGCCCACGACGGGGACCTGCACGCCGTCGCCCTCGACATCGTCCGCCGCACCCGGGAGAACGACTGACCCGCCCGCCCGGCACGCCCCGCTGGACGCGGGGACCTGTTCGTCCCTAGGTTGCAGGCATGACGAACACGACCGGCACCGGCCCGGACCCCTCCGCCCGCCACGCCCCGCAGGACCACGGGGTGCTGCAGCTCGGCGCCCTGCACCCCCTGCTGGAGGAGGCGCTGGCCGCCGAGTTCTCCGCCCTGCGCCTGCCCGAGGACCCCGCCGAGCAGGACCGCTTCCTCGAGCGGCACGCCGGCGACGTCAGGGTGGCGGTCGGCTCCGGGCGCACCGGCGTGGGCGCGGACCTGATGCGGCGGCTGCCCCGGCTCGAGGCCGTCGTCCACTTCGGCGTGGGCTACGACGGCACGGACGCCGCCGGGGCCGCCGCGCGCGGCATCGTGATGAGCAACACCCCCGACGTCCTGACCGACGCCGTGGCGGACACCGCGCTGGCCCTCTACCTCGACGTGCTGCGCCGCTTCTCCGCGGCGGACCGCTACGTCCGGCGCGGGCAGTGGGAAAGCACGGGGAACTTCCCGCTGGGCCGGCACGCCTCCGGACGGCGGGTGGGCGTGCTGGGCCTCGGCAGGATCGGCCGGGCGGTCGCCGTCCGGCTGGAGGCGCTGGGCTGCGAGATCCACTACCACAACCGGCGCCCGGCCACCGGCAGCGGATACGCCTACCACGGGTCCGCGGCGGAGCTGGCGGCCGCCGTCGACGTGCTCGTGGTCGCCGTCCCCGGCGGCCCGGACTCCGCCGGGACGGTCGGCGCGGAGGTGCTGGACGCCCTCGGCCCGGACGGGTTCCTCGTCAACGTCGCCCGCGGCTCGGTCGTCGACGAGCGGGCCCTGGTGGCGGCGCTGCAGGAGGGCCGGCTCGGCGGGGCCGGCCTGGACGTCTTCGCCGACGAGCCCCGGGTGCCGGCCGCCCTGCGCGAGCTCGACACGGTGGTGCTCCTGCCGCACGTGGGCAGCGCGACCGTGGAGACCCGGCGGGAGATGGCCGAGCTCACCCTGCGCAACCTCCGCAGCTGGCTGGCCGACGGCACCCTGGTCACCCCCGTGCCGTGAGCGGCCCCGGCCGGCTCAGACGGAGACGGTGGTGACCGGCAGCGAGGAGTCGGCGGCGAAGTCCAGCCCGGAGGGCGCACGGCCCTCGGCCACGACCCGGGCGGCCAGCGCGGCGACCATCGCCCCGTTGTCCGTGCACAGCGGCAGCCGGGGGATCACCAGTTCGATCCCGTGCGCGGCGCAGCGCTCGGCGGTGAGCTCGCGCAGCCGGGAGTTCGCGGCCACTCCCCCGCCGAGCAGCAGCGTCCCGAGCCCCTGCTCGGTGCACGCGAGCACGGCCTTGCGGGTGACCACGTCGGCCACCGACTCCTGGAAGGACGCCGCGACGTCGGCGACCGGCACCGGCTCGCCCCGCGCCTCGTAGCCCTCGACGACCCGGGCCACGGCGGTCTTGAGCCCGGAGAAGGAGAAGTCGTAGCGGTGCGGGCCGGGCCGCTCGGCGGAGCCCATGTACTTGCCCGCGCTCAGCCCGCGGGGCAGGCGGAAGGCGGTGGGGTCCCCGTCCCGGGCGGCGGCGTCGATGGCCGGGCCGCCGGGGTAGTCGAGGCCCAGGACGCGGGCCACCTTGTCGTAGGCCTCACCGGCCGCGTCGTCGATCGTGGCCCCGAGCAGGCGCACGTCCCGGGAGAGGTCCTCGACGGCGAGGATCTCGGTGTGCCCCCCGGAGACCAGCAGCGCCCCGAGGCCGGGCGGCAGCCCGTCGTCGAAGTCGCCCTGGAAGCCTTCGACCCCGGAGTCCTCGAGCAGGCCCACGCTGACGTGCGCCACGAGGTGGTTGATCGCGTAGAGGGGCTTGCCCGTGGCCACGGCGAGGGCCTTCGCGGCGGCCGTGCCCACCATCAGGGCCCCGGCCAGGCCGGGTCCGGAGGTCACCGCGAGCGCGTCGAGGTCCGCCAGGCCCACGCCCGCCCGGTCCAGGGCCTCGCGCAGGGCGGGGACGATCGCGTCGAGGTGGGCGCGGGAGGCGATCTCGGGGATCACGCCGCCGAAGCGCACGTGCTCGTCCATCGAGGAGGACACCACGTTGGCGAGCAGGGTGCGTCCCCGGACGATGCCCACGCCGGTCTCGTCGCACGAGGACTCGATGCCCAGCACGAGGGGTCCGTCGGTCATGGGGTCTCCTCCGTCGGGGCGGCCGGGGTGTCGGTGGCGGCCGGGGTGTCGGTTCCGGTGAGGTCGAGGCGCATGATCAGCGCGTCGGCGCCGTCCCGGTAGTAGCGGGGGCGGGTGTGGATCTGCTCGTAGCCGAAGCGGCGGTAGAGCTGCTGGGCGCGCGGGTTGTCGGCGCGGACCTCGAGCAGCACCTCGGTGGCCCCGAGCTCCCGGGCCTGCGCGTGCAGGGCGCGCAGCAGGGCGGAGCCGATCCCGCGGCCCTCGTGCTCGGGGACCACCGCGATGGTCTGCACGTCGCCCACGGGGCGGAGGCACATGAGCCCCGCGTAGCCGACGATCACGCCGTCCTGCTCGGCGACCCAGTACCAGCACACGGGCTGGGCGAGCTCCGCGAAGAACATCTCGAGCGGCCAGGCGTCGACCGGGAAGAGCCGCCGCTCGAGCGCGTGCACCGCCGCGACGTCCGCGGGGACCATCCGGCGCAGCGTCCAGGAGCCGGGGGCGGGGCTCACGCGCCCGCCCGCTTCCGGGGGCCGGGGACCTTCGCGTCGGACTCGCGCAGGTACAGGGGGGTCGTGTCCGGGGACAGCGCCTCCCCGCGGGCCGTGCGGCGCGCGGCGGCGAGGCCCAGGGACGACGCCGTGGGCTGGGCCGCGGCGAACTCCGGCACGGGCCGGGCCAGCCGGTCCGCGTAGATCCCCGCCCCGCGGCCGTAGGCGGGCAGCTCCGGGAGCTGCTCGGCGGCGGCCACGCCGGGGCCCCCGGTGCGCCGCGGGCCGTCCTCGGTCGCGGCGTACCGGGCCCAGTAGACCTCCCGGCGCCGGGCGTCGGTGAGCACGAGGAACTCCTCGTGACCGGCCGCCCGGGCGGGGCCGGCCGCGTCCTGGGCGAGGGCCTCGAGGCTCATGAGACAGTGCAGCGGCACGTCCCACGCGAAGGCGAGCGCCCGCGCCGTCGCGATCCCCGCGCGCAGGCCGGTGAAGGGCCCGGGGCCGGTGCCGACGAGGACCCCGTCGAGGTCGGCGCCGGTGACGCCGCGGCCGGCCAGCAGGTCGCGGACCGCGGGGGCCAGGACCTCGGCGTGGGAGCGGGTGTCCGGGCTCGCGTAGGAGGCGAGGACCTCGCCCGCACCGGTGACGAGGGCGGCGGAGGCGACGGCGGAGGAGTCCAGGCACAGGAGGAGCACCCGACCAGTGTAGTGCCCGCCCCCGGGGGCGCCTCCCGGCTCAGTCGAGCCGCGGGGGCCCGTCCGCCCAGCGCGGGCCGATCCCCGTGAGGGTGATGCGGCGGGGCTCGTCGTCCTCGTCCGGGTCCTCGTCCCCGGCCGCGCCGGGGACGAGGGGGTCGGTACCCACGGCGCGCTCCAGCACGATCTCGAGGCGGGAGTCGGCCAGGTGCTCGACCTTCCCGGCCCCCCACTCGACCACGGTGACGGCGGTGTCGGCCGTGTCCTCCAGGTCGATGTCGTCGACCTCCGCCGCGGAGCCCAGCCGGTAGGCGTCGACGTGCACCAGGTCCGGGCCGCCGGGCCGGGGACCGTCCGGGACGTTGGGGTGCCGGCGGACCAGCACGAACGTGGGCGAGATGATCCCCGCGCGCACCCCCAGGCCCCGGCCCA
Organism: Kocuria sp. CPCC 205231; assembly: GCF_040980965.1. NCBI lineage: Bacteria > Bacillati > Actinomycetota > Actinomycetes > Micrococcales > Micrococcaceae > Kocuria > Kocuria sp. CPCC 205231. Next base: position 69,029 of record NZ_JAVKPP010000003.1, read on the forward strand.
GCCCCTGGGTGAACGTGGTCTTGCCCGCGCCGAGCTCGCCGGTGAGGACCAGCAGGTCCCCGGCGCGCAGCTGGGCGCCCAGACGCTCGGCCAGGGCCTGGGTGCGCCCGGGCCCGTCCACGGTCACGGTCCGGGTCCACTCGCTCATGCCTGCTCCTCCGCCGCGCCCGCCGGGCCCTCCGCGGCGTGCAGGTGCACCCGGGGCACGCGGGGCGATACGCGGGTGACGATCTCGTAGTTGATGGTGCCGGCGGCGTCCGCCCACGCGCTCGCCGAGGGGTTCTCCCCCGCCCCGAACAGCACGGCCTCCGCCCCGAGCAGCCCGTGCTCGGGGGCGGAGCGTCCCGGCGCGCCGAGGTCGACCACGATCTGGTCCATCGCGACCCGGCCGACCTCCGGGTAGGTGCGGCCCTGGATCCGCACGGGTCCGCCGGTGCCGGAGCGCGGGACGCCGTCCGCGTAGCCGAGCGGGACGAGCGCCAGGGTGGTGGGGCGGTCGGTGACGTAGCTCAGCCCGTAGGAGACGCCCTGGCCCGCCGGCACCTCCTTGACCGCGCTGACCGTGCTCCGCAGCGTCATGGCGGGCACGAGACCGAGCTGCTCCGGGGTGCGGTCCGCGAACGGGGAGAGCCCGTAGAGGGACACCCCCACCCGGACCATGTCCAGGAGCATGTCCCCGGGGCGCTCGAGCCCGGCGGCGGAGAGGAGACCGGGCGAGTTCGCCGCGTGCCGCAGCCCGGGCCGGAGCCCGGCGGCCCGCGCCGTGGCCACGGCCGCGCGGAAGCGCTCGAGCTGCTCCCGGGTCTCGGGCCGGGACGGCTCGTCGGCGACGGCGAGGTGGGTGAAGACGCCGACCACCCGCACGAGCCCCTCGGTCTCGGCCTGCGCGGCGGCCCGCACGAGCTCGGGCCAGAGGGCCTCCGGCGCGCCGTTGCGGCCCAGGCCGGTGTCGATCTTGAGGTGGATCCGGGCGGTGGTCCCGAGCGCGCGGGCGGCCGCGGCGATCGGGGCGAGCTCCCAGCCGCTGACGCCCAGCTCGACGTCGGCGGCGAGCGCCGCCCGGAAGTCGGTGTCGACGGTGTGCAGCCACGCGAGCACGGGCGCCCCGATCCCCGCGGCGCGCAGGGCGAGGGCCTCGCCGACGTGGGCGACGCCCAGGGCGTGGGCGCCGGCCTCGAGGGCCGCCCGGGCCACGGGCACCGCACCGTGGCCGTAGGCGTCGGCCTTGACCACGGCCATGAGCCGGGCGGGGGCGGCGAGGTCACGGAGCCGGCGCACGTTGGCGCGGACGGCGGCGAGGTCGACCACGGCGCTGCGCTCGCAGCGGGGCGGAGGGGGGAGGGCGGATCCGGACGGGGCGGCCGGGACGGGGTCTGGACGGTTCACGGCTCCCATTGTGGCACCGCCGCCCCCGGGCCCGGACCGGGTCCCCGGGCCCGGCGGCTAGAGTTGAGCCGTGTCCGCCGCGCCCCGCCACGTCCTGCTGATCAGCCTGCACACCTGTCCCCTCGAGCAACCGGGGTCGGGGGATGCGGGCGGGATGAACGTCTACGTGCGCCACCTCGCCGAGGCCCTCGTGGACGCCGGCCACACCGTGGACATGGCCACCCTCGACCGGGGCCGCGGCGCCCCGGCCGTCGCCGGCGTGCGGCGCACCCGCATCCGCGAGGGGCTGCGGCTGCTCACCGTCTCGCTGCCGGGTGCCGCCGGGGCGAGCAAGGAGGACCTGCCCGGGTTCACCGCGGCCTTCGCGGAGGTGCTCCGCGCGGAGGCCGACCGGCCCGACGTCGTGCACGCCCACTACTGGCTCTCCGGTGCCGCGGGCCGGGAGCTCGCCGACGGCTGGGGCGTCCCCCTCGTCCTGACCCTGCACACCACGGCGCTCGGGAAGAACCTGCGCGCCCGGACCGGGGAGGGCCTCGAGCCGGCCTCCCGCGCCGAGGCCGAGGCCGGGCTGATCGCCCGGGCCGAGGCCACGGTGGTGAACACCCGGACCGAGGCGCTGCAGATGATCGAGCTCTACGACGCCGACGCGGGGCGCCTGACCGTGATCACCCCCGGAGTCGACCTCTCGGCCTTCTCCCCGGACCCCGCCCCCGGCGAGCCGCGCCGCGCCGACGAGCCGCCCCCCGGCTCACCGGGGCGCCCGCTGCGGATCCTGTTCGCCGGGCGCCTGCAGGCGCTCAAGGGCCCGCACGTCCTCGTCGACGCGCTCGCGCGGATCCGGCGGACCGACCCGGGCCTGCCCGTGGAGCTGGACGTCGTGGGGGTCGGCACCCGGGGCTTCACGGCCGCGCTCCGGGAGCGCGTGCGGGAGCTGGGGCTGGAGGACGTCGTGCGCTTCGGGCCCGCCCTGCCGGCCCCGCAGCTCGCCGCCCGGATGCGCCGGGCCGACGTCGTGGCCGTCCCCTCCTCCTCCGAGACGTTCGGCCTCGTGGCCCTGGAGGCGCAGGCCTGCGGCACGCCGGTGCTCGCCACGGACGTGGACGGGCTGCGCACCGCGGTGCTCGACGGGCTCACCGGCCGGCTCGTGCCCGACCGCGACCCCGGCTCGTGGGCGCGGGCCGTGGTCGAGCTCGCCGGCGACCCGGCCGCCCTGATGCGCATGGGCCGGGCCGCCGCCCGGCGCGCCGAGGGCCACTCCTGGGACCGCACCGCCCTGGCCACCGCGGAGGTCTACGCCCGGGTCCGCGCCCGGGCGGGGGTACGCGACGGTAGCGGCCGGCGCCTGAATACACTCGAACGGTGACGACCTCCCCCCTCTCCCCCGCAGACCTCGCCCGCCACCTCGACGACCACCGCATCACCGGAGCGGTGGCGACCTCCCGGGAGGCGAACCTGCGCAACATCCAGGGCTTCCTCGACGGCGACCAGCACCAGCACATGGGCGTGGTGCGCACCCGGGACTGGAGCTTCGACGACGTGTTCGCGCTGATGCGCGACCGCGTCGGCATCTCCCCCGACCGGGCCCACGCCGAGGGCCAGGACACGATCTCCGCGGAGCTGGCCGTCGCCGGGCTGGAGCGCTACGCGCGGGTCCTCGGCGAGGTGGTCGCCGCCGGCGGGCGCGTGCTCTTCGCCACCGGCCACCCGGCCGGCCTGTTCCCGGTCTACGCGCAGCTGGCCCGGGTGGCCCGCCGCGCCGGGGCGCACGTGGTGCAGGTCCCGGACGGCTTCCCGTTCGAGGACGGCGACGTCCGGCAGATCGAGAGCGTCGTGATGGTCGAGCAGTACGGCGGGCTGCGGCACACCCACTTCCCCGGGCCGATGTCCCTGACCCTGGAGAAGCTGCGCCGGGACGGGCAGAACCCGCCCGACCTCGTGGTCGCCGACCACGGCCTCGCCGGGGCGGCCGGGTCCCGGGGGCTGCGGACCATCGCGGTCGCCGACTGCAACGACCCGGGCGTGTTCGTGGCGGAGGCGCAGGGCCAGGTCGAGGTCGCCGTGCCGCTCGACGACAACCTCCCGCCGCGCGTCTACGAACCGGTCACGGCGTTCGTGCTCCACCGCGCCGGCCTGGCCGACTACCTCTGAGCCCCCGGAGCACGGGACCCCCGCACCGGCAACGGTGCGGGGGTCCCGTGCTCCGGGGGCGGCGGGCTCAGCGCTCGCGGTCGCCGCGGATGAAGGCCTCCAGGTCCGCCCTGGCCACGTCGTCGGGCAGCTGCAGGTGCGGGGACTTCATGAAGTACGCCGACGCGGAGGTGAGCGGGCCCCCGATCCCGCGGTCCGCCCCGATCTTCGCGGCCCGGATCGCGTCGATGATCACCCCGGCCGAGTTCGGGGAGTCCCACACCTCCAGCTTGTACTCCAGGGAGATCGGGGCGTTGCCGAAGCCGTGGCCCTCCAGGCGCACGAAGGCGAACTTCCGGTCCTCCAGCCACGGCACGTGGTCCGAGGGCCCGATGTGCACGTCGCGCGTGCCGAACTCCCGCTGGACGTTGGAGGTCACCGCCTGGGTCTTGGAGATCTTCTTGGACTCCAGCCGGGTGCGCTCGAGCATGTTCATGAAGTCCATGTTCCCGCCCACGTTGAGCTGATACGTCCGGTCCAGCACGTAGCCGCGGTCCTCGAACAGCTTCGCCAGCACCCGGTGGGTGATCGTCGCCCCGATCTGGGACTTGATGTCGTCGCCCACGATCGGCACTCCGGCGTCGGTGAACTTCTGCGCCCACTCGTCGGTGGAGGCGATGAACACGGGCAGCGCGTTGACGAAGGCCACCCCGGCGTCGATCGCGGCCTGGGCGTAGAACCGGTCGGCCTCCTCCGAGCCCACCGGCAGGTAGGACACCAGCACGTCCACCTGCGCGTCCTTCAGGGCCTGGGCCACGTCCACGGGCTCGGCGGCCGACTCCTGGACCATCTCCCGGTAGTAGGACCCGAGTCCGTCCAGGGTGGGCCCGCGCTGGACGGTGACCCCGGAGGGCGGGACGTCGGCGAAGACCAGGGTGTTGTTCTGCCCGGCGCCGATCGCCTCGGAGAGGTCGTACCCGACCTTGGCGGCGTCGACGTCGAAGGCGGCCACGAACTCGATGTCGGACACGTGGTAGTCGCCGAAGACCACGTGCATCAGCCCCGGCACGGTGGCGGCCGGGTCGGCGTCGGCGTAGAAGTGCACGCCCTGGATCAGCGAGGAGGCGCAGTTGCCGACACCGGCGACGGCCACGCGAATGGGATGGTGGGACACGGGACTCCTTTGTCTGGTCGTCTGGGTCCCGTCCCCGGCGCCCGGCCGGGCAGGACCCAGCGCTCCAGTCTAGTGCCCGCCGCGGGCGGGTTCGGCCCCGGGGCCGGCCGGCGGGCTCACAGCGCACTGAGCAGCAGGCCGAGGGCCAGCACGAGGAACAGCACGCCGGCGGCGAGCTCCACGGCCGCCCCGTGCCGCCGGAAGCCCGCGGCCAGCCGCTCGACCGAGCCGACCCACGCGACCGCGGTGAACCAGGCGAGGCCCACGGCCACGAGCAGCGCGAAGACCAGGGCCGCCTCCCACCACAGCGCGCCCACGGGGACCACGTTGGCGAACAGCGCCACGAAGAAGATGATGGCCTTCGCGTTCGAGAGGTTCGTCACGAGTCCGAGCACGAAGGCCCGGCCGGGGGTGACGGAGCGCCCCGGCGGGGCCTGCGGCTCCCCCGGGACGCTGCCGGGCCCTCCGCCCGCCGCGCTCGGCACCCGGTCCGGCACGGCCCGGGCGGCGAGACCCGCCCGGATCCCGCTCACGCCCAGCCAGCCGAGGAACAGCGCCCCGGCCACCTGGATCAGTCGCTGGAGCGTGTCCGCCTGGCCGATCAGGACGGTCACCCCGGTGAGGGAGAGCGTGATCCACACGAGGTTGCCGGTCATCACCCCCACCGCGGTGAGCACGCCGGCTGCCCGGGAGCCCAGCGACGCGTTGCGCAGGATCACCAGGACGTCCGGGCCGGGGGCGACGATCCCTGCGATCCACAGCCCGAGCAGGGCGAGGTACTGCGAGGCCTCCACGGCTACCGGGCCCCGCCGCTCACGCGGTCTTGGAGTCGCGGGCGCCCGCCCAGATGTTGATGTCGGAGTCCGTGGCCAGCCGGTCGATCGACTCCAGCTCCTCCGGGGTGAAGGAGAGGTGGTGCACGGCGCCCACGCTGTCCTCGAGCTGCTGCGGCGAGGACGCGCCGACGAGCGCGGTGGTGACCTGGCCGTCCGCCTGCTCGCGCAGCACCCACGCGATCGCCATCTGGGCCAGGCTCTGCCCGCGGGCGGCGGCGATCTCGTGCAGACCGCGGACCTTCTCCAGGGTCGTGCCGGTCAGCCACTCCGGGTTCAGGGACTTCTCCGCGGCGGCCCGGGAGCCCTCCGGGACGCCGTCCAGGTACCGGTCCGTGAGCATGCCCTGGGCCAGGGGGGAGAACACGATCGAGCCCATCCCCGTCTCCGTCAGGGCGCCCAGCAGGGAGGTCCCCGACGGTCCGGGGGACTCGATCCACCGGTTGAGCATCGAGTAGGACGGCTGGTGGATCAGCAGCGGCGTGCCCAGCTCCCGCATGATCTGCTGGGCGCGCAGGGTCAGCTCGGCGTTGTAGGAGGAGATCCCCACGTACAGGGCCCGCCCGGAGCGCACGATGTGGTCGAGGGCCCGCATCGTCTCCTCGAGCGGGGTGTCCGGGTCCGGGCGGTGGTGGTAGAAGATGTCCACGTGGTCCAGGCCCATCCGTTGCAGGGACTGGTCCAGGGAGGACACGAGGTACTTCCGGGAGCCGCCGAAGTGGTACGGGCCCGGGCCCATGGTCCAGCCGGCCTTGGAGGAGATCACGAGCTCGTCCCGGTACGGCGCGAGGTCCTGCGCCAGGATCCGCCCGAAGTTCAGTTCCGCGGCGCCGGCCGGCGGGCCGTAGTTGTTGGCGAGATCGAAGTGGGTCACGCCGAGGTCGAAGGCCCGGCGCAGCGTGGCGCGCTGGGTGGCGAGCGGCTTGTCGTCGCCGAAGTTGTGCCACAGCCCGAGCGAGATCACGGGCAGCTTCAGCCCGGAGTCGCCCACGCGGCGGAAGGGCATGGTCTCGTAGCGGTCGTCGGCCGGGAGGTAGGGGACGTCGGGTCCGTAGGTGCGCACGGGGGCCTTTCGAGGGTCGGGGAGGTCGTTCGGTGGACGGCGGAGAGGGCTCAGTAGCGCACCACGGCGGCGCCGTGGGCGGGCAGCGCGGCGACGCCGCCGCCGCCGGAGCCCGCGGTCAGCGACACGTCGCCGGAGCGGTAGAGCACCTCGGCGTCCGGGCGGCCGGGGAAGGGCACCTGCGCGGGCCCGGCGCCGAAGTTCAGCAGCACCGCGACCCCGTGGTCGGAGCCCGGGGCCGTGGCACGGCGCAGCACGAACCAGCGGGCGTCCTCGTCGAGGTCGGTGCCGATCGTGTCGAAGCGCGGGTCGGTGAGCTCGGGCACGGCGCGCCGCAGCGCGATGAGCTCGCGGTAGGCGCTCAGCACCCGGGCGTGGTCGTCCCGGCCGAGCTCGTCCCAGTCGAGCTTCGAGTTCGTGAACGTGCTCGGGTCCTGGGGGTCCGGGACCGTGTCCTCGTCCCAGCCCATGGACGCGAACTCCGCCTTGCGGCCCTTGGCCACGGCCTCCCCGAGCTCGGGCTCGGGGTGGGCGGTGAAGAACTGCCACGGCGTGGACGCGCCCCACTCCTCCCCCATGAACAGCATGGGGGTGAACGGCTGGGTGAGGAGCAGTGCGGCGCCCAGCACGAGCTGGTCCGGCGTGAGGCTCGCGCTGATCCGGTCCCCCGCGGCGCGGTTGCCGATCTGGTCGTGGTTCTGGATGCACGTGACGAACTGCCACGGGCGCACCCGCTGCTTGTCGACCGGCCGCCCGTGGTGGCGGCCGCGGAACACCGACATGGTGCCGTCGTGGTAGAACGCGTCCCGCATCACCTTGTCGAGGGTGCCGAGGGCGGCGAAGTCGGCGTAGTAGCCCTGCGTCTCCCCGGTCAGGGCGACGTGCGCGGCGTGGTGGAAGTCGTCGAGCCACTGCCCGGTCATGCCGAGGCCGTGGGCCGTGGTCGGCGTGATCATCCGGTGGTCGTTGAGGTCGGACTCCGCGACGGTGAACAGGGGCTTGCCGGTCTCCACGCCCACGCGCTCCACGAGCTCGGCGATCTCCTCGAGGATGTGCACGGCCCGGTGGTCCTGCAGGGCGTGCACCGCGTCGAGGCGGAACCCGTCCACGTGGTAGTCGCGCAGCCACATCTCGACGTTGTCGAGGATGTAGTCCCGCACGCCGTCCGAGCCCCAGCCGTCGAGGTTGATGAGGTCGCCCCAGGTGCTGGAGCCGGGCTTGAAGTAGTCGGCGAACAGGGGCAGGTAGTTCCCGGACGGGCCCAGGTGGTTGTAGACGACGTCCTGGATCACGCCGATCCCGCGCTGGTGGCACGCGTCCACGAAGCGCTGGTAGGCCGCGGGCCCGCCGTAGGACTCGTCCACGGTGTACCAGAGGACACCGTCGTAGCCCCAGTTGTGCTCGCCGTTGAAGCCGTTGACGGGCAGCAGCTCCACGAAGTCCACGCCGAGCTCCACGAGGTGGTCGAGCCGCTCGACCGCCGAGTCGAGGGTGCCCTCCGGGGTGAACGTGCCGGGGTGCAGCTCGTAGACGACGGACCCGGCCAGGGTCCGCCCGGTCCACGCGGCGTCCCCCCACCGGTGCGCGGAGGGCTCGAACGTGCAGGAGAGGTCGTGCACGCCCTGCGGCTGGCGGCGGGAGCGCGGGTCCGGCAGGACCTCGGAGACCTGCGAGCGCTCCTGCGCCGTGCCCTCGTCGAAGGTCTTGCCCAGGAGGTAGCCGTAGCGCACGGTGCCCTCGGGGACGTCCGCGCCGTCGGGCAGGGTCCACCAGCCGTCGCGGCGTGCCGCCGTGCCCGCCGGGGAGTCCTCGGGCAGGTCCGCGGCGGGGATCATGTCGTGGTCGTCGCCCTCGATCCGCACGGTCACCGTCCTGGCGTGCGGGGCCCAGACGTCGAAGCGGTTCAGGTGCTCGCGGGTGTTCATGGGGCTCAGGAGTCCTTCCGGCGCAGCAGCGCCACGGGGTAGTCGGCGAGCAGCCGGGACAGCGCCACGGTGCCCGAGTGCGTGCGGCGGGTCAGCAGGTCCTCGAACCCGCCCGCGGGCAGCTCGAGGGTCTCGCCGTCGAAGCCGCCCGCGGCGGCGAGGCCGAGGGGCAGGCGGGTGGCCACGGTCACGGCGCCGCCGCGGTCGAACGCGAACACGTGCCCGGCCAGCGGGCCGGACGCGGTCAGCGGGGTGTAGCCGGTGAACAGCTCGGGATGGTCCCGGCGCAGCCGCAGGGCGCGGCTGGTGACGAGCAGCTTGGCCGCGCCGTCCGGTCCCACGGCGGGGATCCCGTCGGCGGTGCCGCCCACGGGGGTGTCCAGCCGGGCGAGCCCGGCGGCCCGGGCCCCGAAGTCGACGGGACGGCGGTTGTCCGGGTCCACGAGGGACTCCGCCCACAGCTCGGAGCCCTGGTAGACGTCCGGGACGCCGGGCATCGTGAGCTGGACGAGCTTGGCGGCGAGCCCGTTCGCCCAGCCGGCCGCGGTGACGTGCTCGGCGAAGCCCTCGACGACGGCCCGCATCTGCGGGTCGTGGTGGACGAGCTCGACGAACCGGGTGAGCCGCTGCTCGAACCCGGCGTCCCCGTCGACCCAGGCGGTGGAGTTGCCGGCCTCGCGAGCGGCCTTGAGGGCGTAGTCCAGCACGCGCTCCTGCGAGATGGGCCAGGCGCCCACCACGGCCTGGAGCACGAGATTCACGAGCGGGCCGTCGCCCACGAGGGCCCCGGCCTGCTCGGCGAGCTTCTTGACGGTGCCGACCACGCCGGCCCACTGCTCCCCCGCCTCGGCGAGCACGGTGATCCGTGCCCGCACCGCCTCGGAGCGCTTGGTGTCGTGCGTGGACAGCGTCGTCATCGCGAGGGGCTCCTCGGCGGCCCGGCGGGCGAGCTCGGCGTGCGCCTCCTCGGGGGTCACGGCGAAGTGCGACGGGTCGCCGCCCACCTCGGTCAGCGAGGTCAGGCGGGGGAAGCGGTAGAACGCGGTGTCCTCGACGCCCTTGGCCATCACCATCCCGGAGGTCTGCTGGAAGCGGCGGGCGAGCTCCCCGAGCCCGGCCTCGTCCGTGGCGTCGACCCCGAGCAGCCCGCCCAGGGTCCCGATCGCGCCGGCGAGGTCCGGGCGCTGCTCCCGGGCGGCGTCGAGGGCAGCCCGCAGGTGCTCGGCGCCCTCGGGCAGGTAGCTGCGGTAGACGGGGAAGTTCGCGAGGATCTCCGCCAGGGCGTCCTCGGCGACGGCCCGGTCCAGGCCGGCGTCCTCGGGCACGAGGCGGGCGAGGCGCCGGACCTCGGCCAGCAGCGCGCCGTCGGCCATGGCGCGCTTGGTGCCGTGGATCATCTCGTCCCAGTGCACGGGCTCCCCGCCCCGCAGCCGGGCGTCCAGGCTGGTGAGCGCGTACTCCCCGGCCGGGTCGGTGAGCAGCCGGTCGATCACGCCGAGGGCGTCGTAGCCGGTGGTGCCCGCGGTGGCCCAGTCGCGGGGCAGCCGCTCGCCGGGCTCGAGGATCTTCTCGACGACGACGTAGGCGCCGCCCGTGAGCTCCTTCAGCTGCTCGAGGTACTGCCGCGGGTCGCGCAGCCCGTCGGGGTGGTCGATGCGCAGGCCGTCGACGAGGCCCTCGTCGATCCACCGCTTGATCTCCGCGTGGGACTCCTCGAAGACCTCCGGGTCCTCGACGCGCACGCCCGCGAGCGTGGCGACGGTGAAGAACCGGCGGTAGTTGAGCTCGGCGTCGCCGCGGCGCCAGTTCACCAGCTCGTAGTGCTGCCGGTCGTGGACGTCCTGCGGGTCGTCGCCCTCCGCCCAGGTGCCCTCGGCCAGCGGGTAGACGTTGTCGTAGTAGCGCAGCGTGCCGTCCTCGACCCGCAGCTGCGCGAGCTCATCGTCGCCGTCGCCCAGCACGGGGATCAGCACCCGGCCGCCGCCGGACGCCCACTCGACGTCGAAGGCCTTCGCGTACGGCGAGGCCTGGCCCTGCGCGAGCAGCGACCACCACCAGGGGTTCTGCTCCGGGGCGGCGACGCCCTGGTGGTTGGGGACGATGTCCACCAGCACGCCCATGCCGCGGGCGTGGGCGGCGTCGGCGAGCGCCTTGAGCCCGGCGGCGCCGCCCCGGACGGGGTCCACCTCGGCGGGGGACGCGACGTCGTAGCCGTGGTCGGAGCCGTCGACGGCCCGGAGGATCGGCGACAGGTAGACCCAGTCCGCGCCGAGGTCGTGGAGGTAGTCCACGAGCCCCGCGGCGCGGTCGAGCGTCAGGTCGGAGGTGATCTGGAGTCGGTAGGTCGAGATAGGTGTGCGCACCGCACCAGTCTGTCGGCCCGGCCCCGGAAACGCCAGCAGGCTGTCGACCCGTGTCCGGGTCGACAGCCTGCCGGGGCCGTCAGCTCACTGGTCCTGCGGCGTCTTCGCGTACGCGGCCACGGAGGCGGCGACCGACGCGTCGGGCTCCTCCTCGGGGGCCTCGTAGGCGCGCAGCACGACCATGGACTTGCCGTCCAGGGTGATCGAGGTGCGGGCCTTGCGGATCTGGCCGTCGGCGTACTTGCCCGCGGTGTCGATGACCTCCTCCCACTGCCGGCCGTAGCGCACCGGCGGGAGCTTGACCTTCACGGGCTCCGGGTTGGAGTTGAAGTACACGATGAAGTTCACGTCCGTGATGGGCCGCCCGCGCATGTCCACGCCGGCGATGCCGTTGCCGTTGAGCCACATCCCGAAGGACCGGGACAGGGGCTCGTCCCAGTCGGCGGGCTTCAGCGGCGCGCCGTCCGTGGTCAGCCACGCGATGTCGGGCATCGGGCGGCCGGTGTCGTCCGCGTCCATCTCGACGGGACGGCCGTCGAAGAACTCCGAGCGCCGGAAGGACGGGTGGTCGTGGCGCAGGTGGGTCACGGCGGCGACGAACTCGGTGAGCGGGCCGTCCATGGTGTCCCAGTTGATCCACGACAGCTCGTTGTCCTGGCAGTACGTGTTGTTGTTGCCGTCCTGCGTGCGGCCCAGCTCGTCGCCGTGCAGCACCATGGGCGTGCCCTGGGACAGCAGCAGCGTCGCGAGGTAGTTGCGCTGCTGGCGGGAGCGCAGGGCCAGCACCTCGGGATCGTCGGTGGGGCCCTCCACGCCGCAGTTCCAGGAGCGGTTGTGGGACTCGCCGTCGTTGTTGCCCTCGCCGTTGGCCTCGTTGTGCTTCTCGTTGTAGGAGACCAGGTCCCGCAGCGTGAAGCCGTCGTGGGCGGTGACGAAGTTGATCGAGGCGAACGGCCGGCGGCCGCTGTGCTCGTAGAGGTCCGCCGAGCCGGTGATCCGGGAGGCGAACTCGCCGAGGGTCGCGGGCTCCCCGCGCCAGAAGTCGCGCACGGTGTCCCGGTACTTCCCGTTCCACTCCGTCCACTGGGGCGGGAAGTTGCCCACCTGGTAGCCGCCGGGGCCCACGTCCCACGGCTCGGCGATGAGCTTCACCTGGGACACGACCGGGTCCTGCTGGACGAGCTCGAAGAACGTGGCCAGCTTGTCCACGTCGTAGAACTCGCGGGCCAGGGCGGAGGCGAGGTCGAAGCGGAAGCCGTCCACGTGCATCTCGGTCACCCAGTAGCGCAGGGAGTCCATGATGAGCTGCAGCGAGTGGGGGTGGCGGACGTTGAGGGTGTTGCCGGTGCCCGTGTAGTCCATGTAGAACTTCTGGTCGCCCTCCACCGTCCGGTAGTAGGCCTGGTTGTCGATGCCCTTCATGGACAGCGTGGGGCCCATGTGGTTGCCCTCGGCCGTGTGGTTGTACACCACGTCGAGGATCACCTCGATGTCGGCCTGGTGCAGGGCGCGCACCATGGCCTTGAACTCCTGGACCTGGCCGCCGAGGTCGTTGGTGGAGTGGTACTCGTTGTGCGGGGCGAAGAACCCGATGGTGTTGTAGCCCCAGTAGTTGCGCAGCCCCTGGTCGAGCAGGGTGCTGTCCTGCACGAACTGGTGCACGGGCATCAGCTCGATGGCCGTGACCCCCAGCTTCTGCAGGTGCGTGATCACCGCGGGGTGGGCCACGCCGGCGTACGTGCCGCGCTGCTCCTCCGGCACCTCGGGGTGCTGCTGGGTGAGGCCCTTGACGTGGGCCTCGTAGATCACCGACTTGTGGTACGGCGTGCGGGGGGTGCGGTCGCCCTCCCAGTTGAAGAACGGGTTGATCACCACGCCCATCATCATGTGGGGGGCGGAGTCCTCGTCGTTGAACGAGTCCTCGTCGCCGAAGTCGTAGGAGAACAGCGCCTGGTCCCAGTCGATCTGGCCGGAGACGGCCTTCGCGTAGGGGTCGAGCAGCAGCTTGGCGGAGTTGAAGCGCTGGCCCTCGGCGGGGTTCCACGGTCCGTGCACGCGGTAGCCGTAGCGCTGCCCGGGCTGGACGGTCGGGAGGTAGCAGTGCCAGACGTAGCTGTCCTGGGCCGCGACGTCGACGCGGGTCTCGGTGCCGAGCTCGTCGAACAAGCACAGCTCGACCTTCTCGGCGCCCTCGCTGAAGAGGGCGAAGTTCGTGCCGGTCCCGTCGAAGGTGGCTCCGAGGGGATAGGGCTGACCTGGCCAGACTTCCATGGGGGATCTCCTGTCGTACCGCCGGGCAGGGGTCACCGTCAGCGGGCTGGGTGTTGGGGCAAGTGGGATCGATCTTAGCCCGGACCGGAGGCGCCCGTGTCCCCGGGGCGGTCCGCCGGGGCCGGGACCGCCGGCTCAGCGGTCCCGGCGCAGGACCGTGCGCACGTTCGCGGACAGCGCCGTGGGGGGCACGGGGCCGAGGCCCTCCACCCGGGAGGCGTAGCCGTGCACGGCCACGGCGAGGGCGGCGGCCACCGCGCGGCGGGCGTCCCCGCGGGCCCAGTCCCCCGCGGCGGCGAACGCGTCAGGGTCCTCGGCGCTGCCCGCGAGCGCCGCGCCCATGATCCCCGCGAGGGTGTCCCCGCTGCCCGCGGTCGCCAGCCACGGGCTGCCGTCGGCCTGGGAGAGCAGCGCCCCTCCGGGGGACGCGACCAGGGTGGTGGCGCCCTTGAGGACGACGACGGCGCCGGTCGCCTCCGCGGCCGCGCGCGCCCACCGGGCGGGCTCGGCCTCGATCGCCGCCCGGTCCGGCGCCTGCCCGCCGCCGCCGAGGGCGGCGAGCCAGGCGAGCACCTGCTCGAGCTCCCCGGCGTGCGGGGTGAGGACCTTCCCCGGGCCGAGGGCGCCGTCGGCGGCCGCCCGGGCCGCCGCGTCGAGGGCGCCGGCGTCGACGACGGCGGGGATCGGGCCCGCGAGCACGGCGCCGATCCGGGACTCCTGGGCCGCGTCGCCCACCGCGCCGGGGCCCACGACCCACGCCTGGACGTGGACGTCGTCGGGGTGGTCCTCGGAGGCGACCACTTCGGGGCTGGTCAGGCACACCAGGGAGCGGGTGGCGGCGTCGCCGAGGTGGCGGACCATGCCGGCGCCGGCGTCCACGGCGGCGCGCGTGCACATCAGCGCCGCCCCGGGGTAGGTCGGGGAGCCGGCCACGACGCCCACCACGCCCCGGGAGTACTTGTGGGAGGCCGCCCCCGGCCGCGGCCACAGCGCCGCGACGTCGTCGGGCTCCAGGCGCCGCAGCGCGGGGGCGGGCAGGGCGTGCTCGATCCCGAGGGGCACGGTCCGCACCTCGCCGCACCACCGGTCCCCCGGCGGCAGGAACAGCCCGGCCTTGGCCCCGCCGAACGTCACGGTGACGTCCGCGGCCAGGACCGGCCCGGCCACCGCACCCGTGTCCGCCGAGACGCCCGAGGGGACGTCGCACGCCACGACCGCGGGGGCCCCCTCCGGGGGCCACCGGTCCAGGAGCGCGCGGACGAGCTCCGCCGCCGGCCCGCGCAGCCCGCCCCGGGCACCGGTGCCCAGTACGGCGTCGAGCACGAGGTCGGCACGGAGCACGTGCTCGGCCGCCTCCTCGAGGGCGGGCCCGCCGTCCCCGGCGCGCAGCACCCGACCGCCGGCGGCCCCGAGGGCCGCGGCGCCCCCGGGGTGCAGCCGGTCGCCGACCGCCACGGCGAGCACGGAGGCGCCGCGGCCCGCCAGCTCCGCCCCCGCCCACAGCCCGTCCCCGCCGTTGTTGCCGGTGCCGGCGAGCACGACCACGCGGGCGCCGGCGACCCGCTCCCGGCGCCCGCGCAGGCGCTGTGCGCAGACGAGGGCCAGGCCGTGGGCGGCCCGGCGCATCAGTGAGAGGCCCTCCCCGCGGTCGAGGAAGGGCGTCTCGGCCGAGCGCACCTGCGCGCCGGTCCAGGCGGGGATCACGCCGGCCCCCCGTCCCCGGTGCGCTCGGCGATGACCATGGCCATGGCGATCCCGCCGTCGTGCGTCATGGTGAGGTGCCACCGGTCGATGCCCTGCCGGCGCGCCTCCTCCGCCACCGTTCCCTCGGTGCACAGCTGCGGGGCGCCGGAGGGGTCCTTCTCGATCCAGCAGTGCTGCCAGATCATCCCGGGCGGGGCCTTGAGCGCCTTGGCCGCCGCCTCCTTGGCGGCGAAGCGCGCGGCGAGCGAGCGCACGTGCAGGTCCCGCTCGAGCGGGGTGAACAGCCGGGCCACGAGGCCGGGGGTGCGGGCGATCTGCTCCTCGAAGCGGGCGATGTCCACCACGTCGATGCCGGTGCCGATGATCATGGTCCCCAGCCTAACGACCGCCGGCCCGCCGCCCGGGAGGATCCGGGGCGGCGGGCCGGTGCTGCGGCGGGCGCGGGCTACTCGACGGTGACGGACTTCGCGAGGTTGCGGGGCTGGTCCACGTCGTAGCCCTTCGCCGTGGCCAGCTCGCACGCGAAGATCTGCAGCGGGACGGTGGTCAGCAGCGGCTGGAGCAGCACCGGGGACTGCGGCACGCGGAAGATGTGGTTCGCGTAGTCGGCGACGGCCTCGTCCCCCTCCTCCGCGATGACGATGGTCACGGCCCCGCGGGCGCGGATCTCCTGGATGTTGGAGACCACCTTCGCGTGGAGGGAGTCCCGCCCGCGCGGGGAGGGGACGATGACGAACACCGGCTGGCCCTCCTCGATGAGGGCGATCGGCCCGTGCTTGAGCTCGCCGGCGGCGAAGCCCTCGGCGTGGATGTACGCGATCTCCTTGAGCTTGAGCGCGCCCTCGAGGGCCACCGGGAAGCCGACGTGGCGGCCCAGGAAGAGCACGGACGAGGCGTCCTTCATGGACTGCGCGAGCTCCTTGACCCCGGCCTGGGCGTCGATGACCTGCTGGATCTTGGCCGGCATGGCCTCGAGCTCGGCGAGGATCTGCCCGATCTCGTCCTTGTACTTGTTGCCGCGCAGCTGGGCCAGGTAGAGGCCCAGGAGGTAGGCGGCGGTGATCTGGGCCAGGAACGCCTTGGTCGAGGCGACGGCGATCTCCGGGCCGGCGTGCGTGTAGAGCGCGGCGTCGGCCTCGCGCGGGATCGTGGAGCCGTTGGTGTTGCAGATCGCCACGACCTTGGCCCCCTGCTCCTGGGCGTGCCGGACCGCCATGAGGGTGTCCATGGTCTCGCCGGACTGGGACAGCGCGACCACCAGGGTCCGCTCGTTGACGATCGGGTCCCGGTAGCGGAACTCGTGGGCGAGCTCGACCTCGGTGGGGATCCGGCACCAGTGCTCGATCGCGTACCGGGCGACCTGTCCCGCGTAGGCGGCCGTGCCGCAGGCCACGACGACGATCTTGTCCACGGCGCGGAGCACCGCCTCGTCGATCTTGAGCTCGTCGAGGACCAGGTTCCCGTCCGGGTCGGTGCGGCCCATGAGGGTCTGCTCCACGGCGGCGGGCTGCTCGTTGATCTCCTTCTCCATGAAGGACGGGAAGCCGCCCTTCTCGGCGGCGGCCGCGTCCCACAGCACCTGGAAGGGCTTGCCGTCGGCGCGGTTGCCGTGGAAGTCGGTGATCTCGTAGTCGTCGGCCGTGATGGACACGACCTGGTCCTGGCCCAGCTCCACGGCGCTGCGGGTGTAGTCGATGAACCCGGAGACGTCGGAGCCGAGGAAGTTCTCGCCCTCGCCCAGCCCGAGCACCAGCGGCGAGTTGCGGCGGGCGGCGACCACGCGGCCGGGGTGGTCGACGTGCACGGCGAGGAGCGTGAACGCGCCCTCGAGCCGGCGGCACGCGACCTGCATGGCCGCGGTGAGGTCCTGGTCGCCGAGGTCGTTGTAGGTGTCGGCCAGGAGCACGGCGGCGACCTCGGTGTCGGTCTCCGAGAGGAACTCGTGCCCCTTCTCGACGAGCTCGCGCTTGATCTCGGCGAAGTTCTCGATGATGCCGTTGTGGATCACGGCGAGCCGGCCGCCGTCGACGACGTGCGGGTGGGCGTTGACGTCCGACGGTCCGCCGTGCGTGGCCCAGCGGGTGTGCCCGATGCCGGTGGTGGAGCGGGGCAGCGGGCTGTCGCGCAGCTCCTGCTCGAGGTTGAGCAGCTTGCCGGCCTTCTTGCGGAAGCCGACGGTGCCGTCCGCGACGACGGCCACGCCCGCCGAGTCGTAGCCGCGGTACTCGAGGCGCCGGAGGCCCTCGACGAGGACGTCCAGGGCGTCGTGCCCGGACTCGTCCGAGCGCTGGGAGGAGGGGCCCACATATCCAACAATTCCACACATGCGCTTCACAGTACCGCATGGATCTCGCCCGCCCGGGCGCACCGGACCCGGCGGGCCGGGCCGTGTTCCCGCCTCTTCTGGGGACACGGCCCGGCCCGCCTGTGGGCCCTTCCGTGGGGCCCGGTCAGCCCCGGCGCTCCCGGGCGGCGCCGGCCACCAGCGCCTCCAGCGGCGGGAAGAGCGGGTGCTCGGCGTCCAGCCCCGTGATCTCCCGGACGGCGTCGGCCGGCTCCAGCGTGTCGAGGAGCTCGCCCAGCCGGACGGCCTCCGGGTCGTCGGCGGGGTCGAAGCGCAGGGCGGCCCCCACGGCCGCCTGCAGGCCGTCGGTGCCGAGGCCCCGTTCGGCCAGCTCGGCGGCCGGGCCCACGAACCGCTCGTGCCGGCCGAGCTTGCGCAGCGGGGCGCGGCCCACGCGCTCGACGGTGTCGGGGAGGTGCTCGTTGGCGAAGCGGTCGAGGATCTTCGCGACGTAGCGTCCGTGCTCCTGCTCGTCGAACCCGTGCTTCGCCACGAGCAGCGCCTGCGTCTCCGCGAGCGCTGCCGCGACCCGTTCCCGGATCCCGGGGTCGGCGATCGCCTCCGCGATGCGGTGCCGGCCGGCCCGGTAGCCGAAGTACGCGCACGCGGCGTGGCCGGTGTTGACCGTGAACAGCTTGCGCTCGATGTAGGGCACGAGGTCGTCGACGTAGGTCGCCCCCTCGATGGCCGGCTCGCCCCCCGCGAACGGGGTGCGGTCGATGACCCACTCGTGGAACTGCTCCACGACCACGTCGAGCCCGCCGCCGTCCTGCTGGGGCACGATCCGGTCGACGGCGGTGTTGGCGAACACCGCCCGGCGGTCGAGGTCCTCGCCGCCGTACTCGGCGCGGACGGCCTCGGCGAGCAGGTCCGTGGCGGACAGGGCGTTCTCGCACGCCATGACCGCCACGGGGGATGCGCCGTCCGGGCGCGCGGCGATGCCGCGCGCCACGAGCGGCGCCACGAACTTGAGGATGTGCGCGCCCACGGCCGTGGTGACCACGTCCGCCGTGGCGATCTCGGCGACCACGGACTCCGGGGCGTCCGCCGAGTTGAGCGCCCGGTACCCCTCGACGACCGTGTCGCGGGAGCCGGCGCCGACCTCGTGGACGGTGTAGCTGGGGGTCGACGCCAGCGCGTCGATCAGCGGGGCCGCCACGTCGGCGAACACGACCTCGTAGCCCGAGCGGTGCATGAGCAGGCCGACGAAGCCGCGGCCGATGTTGCCCGCCCCGAAGTGGACGCACTTCATCAGTCGTTCACCTTCCCCAGCAGGTCGAGCACTTCGTCGGCGGTCCTCGCCTCGTCCAGCTGGCGCACCTTCTCCTTGTTGCCGAAGATCTTCGCGACCCGGGAGAGGATCGCGAGGTGCTCGTTGTCCTTGCCGGCGATGCCGATCACCCAGGTGACGGGCTTGCCGTTCCAGTCCAGGCCCTCGGGGTAGCGCACGACCGACAGGGCCGAGGAGCGGATGCTGTCCTTCGCCTGGTTGGTGCCGTGCGGGATGGCCAGGCCGTTGCCCATGAAGGTGGACACCGACTCCTCGCGCTCGTGCATGGAGGCCACGTACGCGTCGGTCACGGCACCGGCCGCCACCAGCAGGCCGCCGGCCTCGTCGATGGCCTGCGCGGCGTTGCGCGCGCCGCCGTCCATGACGATCCGGTCCCTGGTGAGGATGGTGGCGTCCCCGGACGTCCCGGCGCCCTCGCCCGGGTCCGCGGCCACGGTGTCGCCGCCGGAGGCCGCTCCCCCGCCGCCGGCCGTGGCCGCCGCCGCGCCGCCGCCCGCCGGGACGGCGGCGCCGTTGCGCTGCTGCACGGCCTCGACGATCTCGTCGTAGCGGGGGCTGCCCATGAAGTTGTCGACGGTCACCACCGCGGCGCTGGGCACCTTCGGCCGGGCCCGCGTGGCCAGGTCCTGGTGGGTGACCACGATGTCGAAGTCGTCGGTGAGGTTGGCGATCGCCGCGTTGGTGACCTTGACGTCGGCGAACCCGGCCGCCTTGACCTTGTTCCGCAGCACGGAGGCGCCCATCGCGGAGGAGCCCATGCCGGCGTCGCACGCGAACACGATGCGCTGCACCGGTCCGCCGTCGGCCAGCTCACGGGCGGGGGTCCCGCCGGTGTCCGCGCCGCCGCTGGTGCCGACGATCGCGGAGGACACGGAGCTCTTCTTGCCCTTCATCCCCTCCATCCGGGAGGTGGCCTCGGTGAGGTCTCCCTCGCCCTTGTCCTTGGAGGCCTTGAGGATGATCGAGGCCACGAAGAAGGACACGGCGGTCGCGGCCGTCACCGCGAGGGCCACGCCCACGTAGCTGTCGGTGGTGGCCTGGGCGAAGATCGCGATGATCGAGCCCGGGGCGGCCGGGGCGCGCAGGCCCGCGTCGAAGAGGGTCAGCGTGAAGATGCCCGTCATGCCTCCCGCGATCGCCGCCAGGATCAGCGCCGGCTTCATCAGCACGTACGGGAAGTAGATCTCGTGGATGCCGCCCACGAAGTGGATCAGGGCCGCGCCGGGAGCCGAGGCGCGCGCGGCGCCGCGGCCGAAGACCGTGTAGGCCAGCAGGATGCCC
Source organism: Kocuria sp. CPCC 205231 (assembly GCF_040980965.1). Classification (NCBI taxonomy): domain Bacteria; kingdom Bacillati; phylum Actinomycetota; class Actinomycetes; order Micrococcales; family Micrococcaceae; genus Kocuria; species Kocuria sp. CPCC 205231. Next base: position 88,791 of record NZ_JAVKPP010000003.1, read on the forward strand.
AGACCGGGGCCGGGGTTGGCCTCGAGCAGGAAGAGGATCGACTTGCCCTCCTCCAGGGCCTGGGCGGTGCCCAGGGGGGTGAGGATGCCGTGGTTGATCGCGTTGTTGAGGAACAGCACCTTCGCGGGCTCGATGAGGATCGAGGTCAGCGGCAGCAGCCCCCGGGTGACCAGGAAGTCCACCGCCGAGGCGGCCGCGTTGGAGAAGGCCAGCACGGCGGGGCCGATCAGGAAGAAGCCGAAGATGGCCATGGCCGCGGCCAGGATGCCGGCGGAGAAGTTGTTCACGAGCATCTCGAAGCCGGGCTTGATCTTCCCGTCCCAGATGGCGTCGACCTTCTTCATCACCCACGCGGTCAGCGGGCCCATGAGCATCGCCCCGATGAACATGGGGATGTCGGTGCCCACGATCACGCCCATCGTGGCGATCGCCCCGACCACGCCGCCGCGGACGTCGTAGACCATCCGCCCGCCCGTGTAGGCGATCAGCAGCGGCAGGAGGTAGGTGATCATCGGGCCGACCAGGCCCGTGTACGGCTCGCCCTCGGCGTTCTCGCCGAACCCGCCCAGCGGGCCGAAGGGGGTGAAGCCCGCCTCGATGAAGAACGCGGTGATCAGCCCCCAGGCGATGAACGCCCCGATGTTGGGCATGATCATCCCCGAGAGGAACGTGCCGAAGCGCTGCACGTGCGCGCGGGCCGCCGTCGACCGCCCTCCCGCCGGTGCTGTGGTCTCTGAGGTCGTTGCCGTCGCCATGGTCCTGTCCTGACTCTCGAGCGGGGTGGTCCTCCACCGGCGGAGCGCACGCGCCGTGCACTGCTGTGAGTTCTCTCACGGCGAATACCGGATCGAGACCAAATCTACACCCGGGTACGGGGCCTGTCTCCGGTACACCTCGGGCGCCGGGGTGCGGTCTAGACTGTGGTCGATGACCGCATCTACGCTGAGCGAACGCGCCTCGCCCTTCGTGGAGCTCGACCGGCAGACCTGGTCGAGACTCTCCCACGAGATCGACGTTCCCCTCACCTCTCGGGAGATCGAGAACCTGCGCGGCCTCGGCGACCGGCTCGACGTCGCGGAGGTCCGCGAGGTGTACCTCCCCATCTCGCGGCTGCTGACCCTCTACGACGAGTCGTCGAACCGGCTCAACGCCTCGACCAACGCGTTCCTCGGCGAGGAGCACGCCCGGACCCCGTTCGTGATCGGCATCGCCGGCTCCGTGGCCGCCGGCAAGTCCACCACGGCCCGCCTCCTGCGCGAGCTGCTGTCCCGGTGGCCGTCCACCCCCCACGTGCAGCTCATCACCACCGACGGTTTCCTGTACCCCAACGCGGAGCTGCAGCGCCGCGGGCTCATGGACCGCAAGGGCTTCCCGGAGTCCTACGACCGCCGCGCCCTGCTGCGCTTCGTCGCCAAGATCAAGTCGGGCGCCCCCGAGGTGCGGGCGCCCAAGTACTCGCACCACAGCTACGACATCCTGCCCGGCGAGGAGGTCGTGGTGACCCGCCCGGACGTGGTCATCATCGAGGGGCTCAACGTGCTCGCCCCCGCCAAGGTGGGCCCCGGGGACCGGGCCGCCCTCGCCCTGAGCGACTTCTTCGACTTCTCGATCTACGTGGACGCCCGGCCCGCGGACATCGAGCGCTGGTACGTGGAGCGGTTCCAGGCCCTGCGCTCCTCCGCGTTCGCCGACCCCGGCTCCTACTTCCACCGCTACGCCGACCTCTCCGACGAGAAGGCCGTGGCCACCGCCACCGGCATCTGGCGGCGGATCAACGAGCCCAACCTGATCGAGAACGTGCAGCCGACGCGCGGCCGCGCCCGGCTGATCCTCTCCAAGGACTCCGACCACTCGATCCGGCGCGTGCTGCTGCGCAAGAACTGATGGACGCCCTGCGCGCCGGCGCCCTCCTGCTCGCCGCCGCGGTGCTCGTGGCCGGGTGCGCACCTGATCCCGGGGCCGCTCCCCCGGCCCCGCCGGAACCCTCCGGCACCACCGCGGCACCGGCCGCGCCCGCCCCGCCCGGGTCCGGTCCTGCGTCCGTGCCGGCTCCGGCGTCCCCGTCCGGGCCGGCGTCCGCCTCCGGCACGGCGTCGCCGGCACCGGCGCCCACCACCGGCCGGGGGCCGGGACCGCGCCCGGAGCTGGACGACCCCGCCTCCCTCGCCGTGGTGGTCAACAAGCGGCGGCCCCTGGACCCGCAGGACTGGGCTCCCGCCGCCCTCGAGGACCTCGAGGGGCACCTGCTGCGCCCCGAGGCGGCCGCCGCGGCGCGCACGCTGCTGGCCGCGGCCCGGGCGGACGGCGTGCCGGTCCGGATCGTGTCGGGCTACCGCTCCTTCACCGAGCAGTCCCGCACGTACGCCGGGTGGGTGGCGCAGAAGGGCCCGGAGGCCGCCGACACGGCGTCCGCCCGCCCGGGTCACTCGGAGCACCAGACCGGGCTGGCGGTGGACGTCGGCGAGGGCTCCGGGTGCGACCTGCGCGTGTGCTTCGACGGGACGGCCACCGCCGCGTGGGTGGCCGAGCACGGGCCGGAGCACGGCTTCGTGGTCCGCTACCCCTGGGGCGAGCACGGCACCACCGGCTACTGGTACGAGCCGTGGCACCTGCGCTACCTCGGGACGGAGCGGGCCCAGGAGCTCGCGCGCTCGGGCGCCGCGACGCTCGAGGAGTTCTCCGGCCTGCCGCCGGCCCCGGACTACGGACCACCCGCGCCCGGCTAGTCTGTGGCCATGCTCAAGGGATTCCGGGAATTCATCATGAAGGGCAACGTGCTCGACCTGGCCGTCGCCGTGATCATCGGCGCGGCGTTCGCCCAGGTCGTCAACGCCATGGTCGAGGCGGTGCTCATGCCGCTCATCTCCGCGCTGGTCGGCTCGCCCAACTTCGACTCGTTCGCGGTGCTCACCGTCAACGGCAACGACATCAGGTTCGGCGTGCTGCTCACCGCGCTCGTCAACTTCCTGCTCGTGGCCGCCGCCGTGTACTTCGCCATCGTGCTGCCGATGAACAAGATGATCGAGGCCCGCAACCGCCGGCTCGGCATCGATCCCACCGAGGAGGAGGCCGACGCCCAGGTGCAGCTGCTCACCGAGATCCGCGACGCCCTGCGCCGACGCACCTGATCCCGGTCCCGCCGGACCCGCCGGACGCCGGAGGCCCGCACCGTGCGCACGGTGCGGGCCTCCGGCGCCCGGCGGGACCGGCTCAGACGGTGAGGGCCAGCTCGCGCTCCACGACGGACGCGAGGAACTCCGTCTCGGCCCGGGCGATCTCCTCGGAGGCCGCCTCGACCATCACGCGGACCACCGGCTCGGTCCCCGAGGGGCGCAGCAGCACGCGGCCCGTCTCGCCGAGGCGCTGCTCGACCTCCGCGACGGCCGCCTGCACCCCGGGGTTGGAGCCCACCGCGGTGCGGTCCACCCCGCGCACGTTGAGCAGCACCTGCGGCAGCCGCGTCATCACGCGGGCCAGCTCCGCGAGCGGTGCGCGGGTCTGGGCCACGCGCGAGGCCAGCATCAGCCCGGTCAGCAGCCCGTCGCCGGTGGTGGCGTAGTCGGACATGATCACGTGGCCGGACTGCTCGCCGCCCAGGTTGTACCCGTGCTCGGTCATCGTCTCGAGGACGTAGCGGTCCCCCACGGCGGTCTCCCGCACGTCGATGCCCGCGTCCCGCAGGGCCAGCTTGAGGCCGAGGTTGCTCATCACGGTGGCCACGAGCGTGTCCTCGACGAGCCGGCCCGCGTCCTTGAGCGCCAGGGCGAGGATCGCCATGATCTGGTCCCCGTCGACCTCGCGGCCGGTGGCGTCCACGGCGAGGCAGCGGTCGGCGTCGCCGTCGTGGGCGATCCCGAGGTCGGCCCCGAGCTCGACGACGGCCCGCTGGAGGGGCTCCAGGTGGGTCGAGCCGCAGCCGTCGTTGATGTTCAGGCCGTCGGGCTCCGCGCCGATGACGTGCACCTCGGCGCCCGCGCCGCGGAAGGCGTCCGGCGAGACCCCGCTGGCGGCGCCGTTGGCGCAGTCCAGGACCACGCGCATCCCCTCGAGCCGGTGCGGGATGGCCCCCACCAGGTGCAGGACGTAGCGGTCCTCGGCGTCCGTGAGCAGGTGGATGCGCCCGACCCCGGCGCCGGTGGGGCGCCGGAAGTCGCCGGACTCGAAGACCTGCTGGATCTCGTCCTCCACCCGGTCCGGGAGCTTCCGCCCGCCGTGGGCCAGGAACTTGATCCCGTTGTCGGGGGCCGGGTTGTGCGAGGCGGAGATCATCACGCCGAAGTCGGCGTCGAGGTCCGCCACCAGGTAGGCCAGCGCGGGGGTCGGCAGGACCCCGGCGTCGTGGACGTCCACGCCCGAGCCGGCGAGACCCGCGGTCACGGCGGCGCTGAGGAACTCCCCGCTGGCCCGCCCGTCCCGGGCGACGACCGCCGTGGGGCGCCGCCCCTCGCGTGCGTGGCCGTGGCCGAGCACGATCGCGGCCGCCTGGGCCAGGTCCAGGGTCATGTTGGCTGTGAGGAGGTCGTTCGCGAGCCCGCGCACGCCGTCCGTTCCGAATAATCTAGACATCGCCCCCATCCTACGTTCCCCGCGGCCCGGACACCGGCAGGCGGGCAGAAACGACGGGACCCCGTCCGACACCGGTGTGCACCGGGTCGGACGGGGTCCGTGACGCTGGGGGCGGGCCGGGAGGCCCTCCGATCAGCGCTTCGAGTACTGCGGAGCCTTGCGGGCCTTCTTGAGACCGGCCTTCTTGCGCTCGATGACGCGCGGGTCGCGGGTCAGGAAGCCGGCCTTCTTGAGGGTCGGGCGGTTGTTCTCGAGGTCGATCTCGTTCAGGGCACGCGCCACGCCGTGGCGCAGGGCACCGGCCTGGCCGGAGGGGCCACCGCCGTGGATGCGGGCGATGACGTCGTAGGCGCCCTCGAGCTCCAGCACCTTGAAGGGGTCGTTGACCTCCTGCTGGTGCAGCTTGTTCGGGAAGTAGTTCTCCAGGGTGCGGCCGTTGACGGTCCACTGGCCGGAGCCGGGGACGACGCGCACGCGGGCGACGGCCTCCTTGCGGCGGCCGACGGCCTGGCCGGAGACGGTGAGGGCCGGGCGCTCGGCGGCGGCCTCGGTCTCCTCCGCGGGGGAGGACTCGGAGGTGTAGCTGCTCAGCTGCTCCTCGCCGTCCACGATGTTCTGCTCTTCAGTATTCTGAGCCACGATTTTCCTCGCTCGTTTCTGTCGTAGGCCCGGTTACTGGGCGACCTGGGTGAACTCGAAGGTCTGCGGCTGCTGGGCACCGTGGGGGTGCTCCGGGCCGGCGTAGACCTTGAGCTTGGACATCTGCTGGGCGGCCAGCTTGTTCTTCGGGAGCATGCCACGGATGGCCTTCTCCACGGCGCGGACCGGGTGCTTCTCCAGCAGCTCGGCGTAGGAGCTGGACTTGAGCCCGCCCGGGTAGCCGGAGTGGCGGTAGGCCCGCTTCTTCTCGAGCTTGGAGCCGGTCAGGGCCACCTTCTCGGCGTTGATGATGATGACGAAATCACCGGCGTCCACGTGGGGAGCAAAGGTCGGCTTGTGCTTTCCGCGCAGCAGCGTTGCGGTCTGGCTGGCAAGGCGACCCAGGACGACGTCGGTGGCATCGATGACGTGCCACTGGCGCTGGATGTCACCGGGCTTCGGGGTGTACGTACGCACGTTAGTTTGCCTTCGTTCGGGTTATCTCGGTGGCGCTAGTTGGGATCACGCCGTTTCTCGGTGTGCCGTCCGGGGCTCGGGTGAGGGCCGAGCTGCATCCGGTGCCCGAGACCCCGGTGCACCGGACCGCCAGGCGTCCTGCAACGGGACAGCGGATCCGGGTACACGTGAACCGAGGCGGGACACGCACAACAGCACCCCACGGTACCGGATGGAGCGGCCAAAGACCACTCGGGCCATACACCCGGAGGGTGCGGCGGTCAATCTCCCCGCGGGCGCCCGGGCCCGCGGAGGCTCACGCTCCGCCGCGCCGGGGCGCCCCGGGAGCGTCGCGGGGATCTCCTCGGAGCTCCTCGCGGGCGGGGTCGCCGAGCGGGGCGCGCCGCGCCCGGGTGCGCTCGGCCCGCTCCCCCAGGGCGGCGTCCCCGGGATAGCGGACCTCCTCGAGCACGAGGCCGTGCGGCGGGGCCATCAGCGCCTTGGCGTCCCGGACCCGCTCCGCGAGCCGGCGGCCGAGCCAGTCGGGGTCCTCGCGGCCCGCGCCCACGCGGGCGGCCGCGCCCACGACCGAGCGGACCATGTGGTGGCAGAAGGCGTCCGCCTCGATGCCCAGCAGCACGAGCCCGTCCCGGTCCCGCTCGACGGACACGTCCAGGACCTCCCGCACCGTCGTGGCGCCCTCCCGGGGGCGGCAGAAGGACAGGAAGTCGTGCAGCCCCACCAGCTCCTGCGCCGCCCGGGCCATGACGGGGACGTCGAGCACGTCCTTCGACCACCACGTCAGGTGCCGGGTCAGCGGGTCCCGGCCCGCCGCGCCGTCGTCGATCCGGTAGCTGTAGCGGCGGGAGACGGCGGAGAAGCGGGCGTCGAAGCCGGCGGGGGCGGCGCCCGCGCGGCGGACCACCAACGCGCCCGGGCACTCGGGCAGGCCCTGCGCGCGGCGGCTGCGGCCCAGGACGTGGGCCAGGGCCCCGGTGAGGCGGCGTTCGAGCGCCCGTCCCGGGTCCTCGTCCCGGCCGCGGGCGAGACCGGTCCACTCCGCGGGGGCCAGGTCCAGGTGCGCCACCTGGCCGCGGGCGTGCACCCCGGTGTCCGTCCGGCCGGCCACCGCGACCCGCACGTCCCGGCGGACCAGCACGGCGAGGGCGTCCTCCACGGCCCCCTGCACGGTGGGCAGGCCCGGCTGACGGGCCCACCCGGCGAACGGCGCGCCGTCGTAGGCCAGGTCGATCCGCACGCGCACGGGGGAATCGGACGGGCTCATGGTCAGCTCCTGGGAGGGGGTGGTGGGGGGTGCGGCGGGCACGACGACGCCGCCGGGGACCAGGTCCCCGGCGGCGTCGCGGTGTCCGTCCGTGCGTCGTCCGGTCAGCGCAGCTTCTGCGCGGCGGCGCCGCCGGCCGGCTGGAAGCCGGCGGCCTCGGCGTTGGCCGGCGAGTCGAACCAGATCTCGGCGGTGGTGCCCGCGTACCAGCGCGAGCCGGGCACGTGGTACTTCATCGAGTTCTTGTTGCCCTTGACCTCGAAGCCCTCGGGGGCCTCGCCGGACTCGAGCGGGGCGTGCGAACCGGGGAACTCGGCGTCGGAGTTCTCGGCGGCGACCTCGGCGGCCTGCTCGGAGCCGACCTCGGGGGCCTGCTCGTCGGCGGGGATCTCCTCGGCGGCGACCTCACCGGCGGTGGAGTCCGCCGGGGTGTCGACCGGGGCGGCGGGGGCCGGGGCGGCCTTCTCGGTGGCGCGCTCGGCCTCGGCCACGGTGGCCTTGGTCGCGACGGGCTCCATCACGAGCTCGATGACCGCCATGGGGGCGTTGTCGCCCTTGCGGTTGCCGATCTTGGTGATGCGGGTGTAGCCGCCGTTGCGGTCCTCCATCGCCGAGGCGATGGTGGTGAACAGCTCGTGCACCACGGACTTGTCGGTCAGCTGCGCCAGCACGCGACGGCGGGCGGCCAGGTCACCGCGCTTGGCGAAGGTGATCAGGCGCTCGGCGTAGGGACGCATCCGCTTCGCCTTGGTCACGGTGGTGGTGATGCGCTTGTGCTCGAACAGCTGCTGCGACAGGTTCGCCAGCATCAGGCGCTCGTGCGCGGGTCCGCCTCCGAGGCGGGGTCCCTTGGTGGGAGTAGGCATGGTTGTTGATCTCCTGGAAGTGTGTCCCGGCCCGGGCGGGCACCCGTCGGGACGTCAGCGGGAAGGACTAGTGGTCGTCGTCGTCGAACGGGTTCTCGTCGTCGATCGCGGCGGCGCGAGCGGCGAGGTCGAAACCGGGGGGCGAGTCCTTGAGGGACAGCCCGAGGTCGACGAGCTTGGCCTTGACCTCGTCGATCGACTTGGCGCCGAAGTTGCGGATGTCCATCAGGTCCGCCTCGGAACGGCCCACGAGCTCACCCACGGTGTGGATGCCCTCGCGCTTGAGGCAGTTGTAGGACCGCACGGTGAGCTCGAGGTCCTCGATGGGCAGCGCCATGTCGGCGGCCATCGCGGCGTCCGTCGGCGAGGGCCCGATCTCGATGCCCTCGGCGGCCGTGTTGAGCTCCCGGGCGAGACCGAACAGCTCGACCAGGGTGGTGCCGGCGGAGGCCACGGCGTCACGCGGGGTGATGGCCTCCTTGGTCTCCACGTCCAGGACCAGCTTGTCGAAGTCGGTGCGCTGCTCCACACGGGTGGCCTCCACGCGGAAGGTCACCTTCAGGACGGGCGAGTAGATCGAGTCGACCGGGATGCGGCCGATCTCCGCGTCCCCGGCCTTGTTCTGGGCGGCGGAGACGTACCCGCGCCCGCGCTCGATGGTCAGCTCGAGCTCGAGCTGGCCCTTCGCGTTGAGGGTCGCGATGTGCAGGTCCGGGTTGTGGATCTCCACACCGGCCGGGGCCGTGATGTCCGCGGCGGTGACGACGCCGGGGCCCTGCTTGCGCAGGTAGGCGACGACGGGCTCGTCCTGCTCCGAGGAGACGGCGAGCTTCTTGATGTTGAGAATGACCTCGGAGACGTCCTCCTTCACGCCCTCCACGGTGGAGAACTCGTGGAGCACCCCGTCGAGCCGGATGCTGGTCACGGCGGCACCGGGGATCGAGGACAGGAGGGTGCGGCGGAGGGAGTTGCCGAGGGTGTAGCCGAAGCCGGGCTCGAGCGGTTCGATCACGAAGCGGGACCGGTTGTCGGCCACGACCTCTTCGGAGAGGGTGGGGCGCTGTGCGATGAGCACTGATGTTTCCTTTCAGCGGGCATCCGCTATATGACGCGCGCAAATGGTGGAAAACAGTTGATGGGTGCGGACCGGTGCCCGGTCCGTTGTCGGCATGCGCACCGGGACCCCGCAGGGTCCCGGTGGGCGTGCTCACATCAGACGCGGCGGCGCTTCGGCGGGCGGCAACCGTTGTGCGCGCTCGGGGTGACGTCCGAGATGGAGCCGACCTCGAGGCCGGTGGCCTGCAGGGAGCGGATGGCGGTCTCGCGCCCGGAGCCGGGGCCCTTGACGAACACGTCGACCTTGCGCATGCCGTGCTCCTGCGCGCGCTTCGCGGCGGCCTCGGCGGCCATCTGGGCCGCGAAGGGGGTGGACTTGCGAGAGCCCTTGAAACCCATCTCGCCGGCGGACGACCAGGAGAGGACGGCGCCGGAGGGGTCGGTGATGGTGACGATGGTGTTGTTGAACGTCGACTTGATGTGGGCCTGGCCCTGGGTGACGTTCTTCTTGTCCTTGCGGCGGGGCTTGCGGGCAGCCGCTGCGCGAGTCTTCGGGGGCATGGAGATCTCCTACAAAGTTCGGGAAGAGTGGTGGTGGGCCGCTCGGGGGACCGCGGGGTCCTGGCGCACGAGCGGCAGCGGGCTACTTCTTCTTGCCGGCGACCGTGCGCTTCGGACCCTTGCGGGTGCGGGCGTTGGTCTTGGTGCGCTGACCGTGCACGGGCAGGCCGCGGCGGTGCCGGATGCCCTGGTAGCTGCCGATCTCGACCTTGCGGCGGATGTCGGCGGCCACCTCGCGGCGGAGGTCACCCTCGACCTTGTAGTTGTCCTCGATGTAGTCGCGCAGCTCCACGAGCTGGGCATCGGTGAGTTCGCGCACGCGCAGGTCGCCCGAGATGCCGGTGGCGTCCAGGGTGGCGAGCGCGCGGGTGCGACCCACGCCGTAGATGTAGGTGAGCGCAATTTCCAGCCGCTTTTCGCGGGGGAGGTCGACGCCTGCGAGACGAGCCATATCGGCGGTTCTCCTTGTGGTGTTCCAGAGGTCTGGAGCATCGCTGTCCGGTCGGGAACGTCATGTCCCCTCCGGTCCCCGGCCTCTGTACCGGGGGCGCCCGCCTGGATCTCTCCGGTCGGGAGCGGTGCCTTTGTGGATCCACTTGCGTGGGCAGCTCGGGGCGGGTCAGCCCTGACGCTGTTTGTGGCGCGGGTTCTCGCAGATCACCATGACCCGCCCGTTGCGGCGGATCACCTTGCACTTGTCGCAGATCGGCTTCACGCTCGGTTGGACCTTCATCGCATTCCTTCGCGTCGTTCTCTCGAGTGGTGTGCGGCCCGGACGGCCGCCGGTCCTACTTGTAGCGGTAGACGATACGACCGCGGGTGAGGTCGTACGGGCTCAGCTCCACCACCACGCGGTCCTCGGGGAGGATCCGGATGTAGTGCTGTCGCATCTTCCCGGAGATGTGGGCGAGGACCAGGTGACCGTTGTTCAGCTCAACGCGGAACATCGCGTTGGGCAGAGCCTCGACCACAGTGCCTTCGATCTCGATGACTCCGTCTTTCTTGGCCATATCCTCCGCTAACTTCAGGTGCCCCCCGCCGGGGCGGCGAGCAGGGTTTCGGGTGTACATCGTCGTTAAACGCCGCAGCGGACCTGTACGCGCGCACCATCACCGTTCGTGGTGCACGGTGAGGGTCGGCGTGGTCCGAAGTGTGCGGAATCGCTGGAGCACAGACAACCAACAGGACACTCTACGGGATCGGGGGCGCCTCCCGCAACGCGGGAGGCGCCCCCGGGGAGCGGTGCCGGGGACGACGGCGCTCAGACGGTCGCGGCGAGCTGCCCGCAGGCCCCGTCGATGTCGGAGCCGCGGGTGTCCCGCACGGTGGTGGGGATGCCGTGGGCCCGGAGCCGCTCCACGAAGTTCTGCTCCACGCCGGGCCGGGACGCGGTCCACTTGGAGCCGGGGGTCGGGTTGAGCGGGATGGGGTTCACGTGCACCCACCCCCCGCCGCGGGCGTTGAGCTTCTCGCCGAGGAGGTCGGCCCGCCACCCGTGGTCGTTGATGTCGCGGATCAGGGCGTACTCGATCGAGACCCGCCGGCCGGTGGCCTGGTAGTAGTCGTAGGCGGCGTCGAGGGCCTCGTCGACCTTCCAGCGGGTGTTGATCGGGATGAGCTCGTCGCGCAGCTCGTCGTCCGGGGCGTGCAGGGACAGCGCCAGGGTGACCGGCAGCTTCTCCTGCGTGAACTTCCGGATCCCGGGCACCAGGCCCACCGTGGACATGGTGATGCCGCGGGCCGAGATGCCGAGGCCCTCCGGGGAGGGGTCGATGAGGCGGTGGATCGCCCCGATCGAGGCCTTGTAGTTGGCGAGGGCCTCCCCCATGCCCATGAACACGATGTTGGAGATGCGCAGCGGCTCCTGCTCGGCCCGGCCCACCCTGCCGCCGCGGAGCATCCGGGCGCCCTGCACGACCTGCTCGACCATCTCCGCGGTCGAGAGGTTGCGGGTCAGGCCCGCCTGGCCGGTCGCGCAGAAGGGGCAGTTCATCCCGCAGCCGGCCTGGGAGGAGATGCACATGGTCACCCGGTGGGTGTAGCGCATGAGCACGGACTCCACGGTGGCGCCGTCGAAGCAGCGGTGCACGTTCTTGACGGTGTCCCCCTGGTCGGCCTCGAGGCTGCGCACGGTCGTCAGCAGCGTGGGCAGGGCCTGGGAGACGAGCTCCTCCCGGCCGGCCGCGGGCAGGTCGGTCATGTCCTCGGGGGCCGTGGCGAACCGGTCGAAGTAGTGGCGGGAGAGCTGTCCCGCCCGGAAGGGCTGGTGCCCCATTTCGGCGAGGAACTCCCGGCGGCCCGCCATGTCGAAGTCGGCGAGGTGGCGCGGGGGCTTGCCGCGCCGCGGCGCGGCGAAGGTCAGCTGACCGGGCCGGGGTTTCACGGTGAGCTCGACGGGTGTGCTGGTGGTGCTCTGCTGCGGCTGCTGGGCCACGGTGTTCTCCTCGCGGTGTCGCGGGTCCGGGGTGGTGGAGGGCTGCCCGGTCACGGCAGGTCCTCCGGGATCGGGACGGGGCGCACGCCGAGGGGCTCGAGCTCCGAGGCCCCGCCGTCCTCGGCGGTGAGCACCCAGACGCCGTCGGCGTGCAGGGCCACGGAGTGCTCCCACTGGCTGGAGCGGGCGCCGTCGGTGGTGACCACGGTCCACTCGTCGTCGAGCACGCGGGTGCCGATCCCGCCGCGGACGAGCATCGGCTCGATGGCCAGCGCCATCCCGGCGCGCAGGCGGGGCCCGCGGTCGGTGCTGCGGAAGTTGAGCACGTCGGGGGCCATGTGCATCTTGGACCCGATCCCGTGTCCCACGTACTCCTCGAGGATCCCGAAGCGGTGCCCGGAGGCCTTGCGCACGTAGTCCTCCACGGCCGCGCCGATGTCGCCGACGTGCGTGCCGGTGGCCGCCGCCGCGATGCCGTGCCACATGGCGTTGCGGGTGACCTCGGAGAGCTCGGCGTCCGCGGGGTCCGGGCGGCCCAGGAGCACGGTGCGCGCGGAGTCCCCGTGCCAGCCCTCGACGACGGCCCCGCCGTCCACGGAGAGGATGTCCCCCTCCTGCAGCACCTGGTCCCCCGGGATGCCGTGGACGACCACCTCGTTGACGGACACGCACACGGCGGCGGGGTAGCCGAAGTAGCCGAGGAAGTTGGAGCTCGCCCCGTGCGCGTCGAGGACGGAGCGGAAGACGTCGTCGAGGGACGCGGTGGTCGCGCCGGGCACGGCGGCCGCCACGGCGGCGTCGAGGGCGCGGGAGGTCACCACCCCGGCGCGCTGCATGGTGCGCAGCTGGGCGTGGGTCTTGTACTCGATCCGGCGGCGGCCGAACATGCGGTCTTCCTTCCGAGCCGCTCCCCCGGTCGGGGAGCTCGCGGCTGTCGTGGGTTAAACGTGAGACCCCCGGGGGTGTCCGGGGGTGTCACGGCGTGCGCGGTGCGGGACGGTGCGTCAGGACAGCGCTGTCATGATCCGCTGGGAGACCTCGTCGACGGTCCCGAGCCCGTCGACCTCGCGGACGATGCCGCGCCGGTCGTAGACGTCGACGACCACGGCGGTCTCGGCGTCGTACACGTCGAGGCGGTGCCGGATGACCGCCTCCGTGTCGTCGGTGCGCCCCTCCTTCTGGGCCCGCCCGAGGAGCCGCTGGACGAGCTCGTCGCGGTCGGCGGTCAGCTTCAGCACCACGTCGAGCTCCTGCCCCAGCTCGTCGAGGATGGCGTCGAGCTCGTCCACCTGCGCGGCGTTGCGCGGGTAGCCGTCGAGCAGGAAGCCGTCGGCGGTGTCCGTCTCGGCGAGGCGGTCGCGGACCATCCGGTTGGTCACGGAGTCCGGGACGAGGTCGCCGGCGTCGATGTAGCTCTTGGCCTCCTGCCCCAGAGGGGTCCGGCCCTTGATGTTGGCCCGGAAGATGTCACCGGTGGAGATCGCCGGGATGCCGAGCCGCTCCGAGATGCGCACGGCCTGCGTGCCCTTGCCTGCGCCGGGGGGTCCGATGATGAGCATGCGGGTCATGAAGTCTCCTTGCGGTCGGTGGTGGCTGCGGTCACAGTCTACCGGGGCGTGCCCGCCGTCCCCGGCGGGGGACGGCGGGGTGGGGTCAGCGCAGCAGGCCCTCGTAGTTGCGCTGCTGCAGCTGGGCCTCGATCTGCTTCACCGTGTCCAGGCCCACGCCCACCATGATCAGCAGCGACGGACCGCCGAAGGGGAAGTTCTGGTTCGCGTCGATCAGCACGAGCGCCACGAGGGGGATCATGGACACGATGCCCAGGTAGAGGGCGCCCGGGAACGTGATCCGGCTGAGCACGTAGGCGAGGTACTTCTCGGTGGGCCGGCCCGCGCGGATCCCCGGGATGAAGCCGCCGTAGCGCTTCATGTTGTTGGAGACCTCCTCCGGGTTGAACGTGATCGACACGTAGAAGTACGTGAAGAACACGATCATCAGGAAGTACATCGCCATGTACACGGGGTGGTCGCCGGTGACGAGGTAGGTGTTGATCCAGTTGACCCAGCCGGGGATGTCCGTGCCGTCGTCCGGCATGCCGAACTGGGCGAGCATGCCGGGGAGCATCAGCATCGAGGACGCGAAGATGATGGGGATGACACCGGCCATGTTGACCTTGAGCGGGATGTAGGTGGTGGTCCCGCCGATCGTGCGCCGGCCCACCATCCGCTTGGCGTACTGCACGGGCACGCGGCGCTGGGACTGCTCCACGAACACCACGCAGGTGATCACCACGAGCCCCACGGCCAGCACCGAGAGGAACACGCCCCAGCCGCGGGTGCGGAGGATCTCGCCCAGCGCGGAGGGGAAGGTCGCGGCGATGGACGTGAAGATGAGCAGCGACATGCCGTTGCCCACGCCCTTCTCCGTGATCCGCTCCCCCAGCCACATGATGATCGCCGTGCCGGCGGTCATCGTGATGATGATGATCAGCACGGTCAGCCAGGTGTCGTTGGGGATGATCGGCAGGGGGCAGTCCCCCAGCAGGGCGCCGGACCGGGCGAGCGAGACCACCGTGGTGGCGTTGAGCAGCGCGAGGCCGATGGTGAGGTAGCGGGTGTACTGGGTCAGCTGCGTCTGCCCCTGCGCCCCCTCCTCGTGCAGCTCCTGGAAGCGCGGGATGACCACGCGCAGCAGCTGCACGATGATGCTCGCGGTGATGTAGGGCATGACGCCCAGGGCGAAGACCGACAGCTGCAGCAGCGCGCCGCCGCTGAAGAGGTTCACCATGTCGTACACGCCGCCCGTGGTGGTCCCGAGGGCCAGGCACTGCTGCACGTTGCCGTAGTCGACGCCCGGCGCCGGGATGAACGTGCCCAGGCGGTAGAGCACGATGAGGGCGAGGGTGAACCCCAGCTTGCGTCGCAGGTCGGGGGTTCGCAACGCCCGTCCGAAAGCGCTGAGCACATGTCCTCCTAGAGACTGGGTCCGACCGGCATCCGGTGGCGGGGGGTGTGGTGGTGCGGGAGCTCGGTCCGGGGTCCCCGCGCCCGGTGGGCGCGGGCGACTCCGGCAAGTCTAGCGAACGCGGCCCGCCCGGGACTCACCGGGGGCGCGCGCCGACGGGGCGGGCTCGTGCCCGCCGACGGATCAGGCCCCGCCCACGCTGGCGTGGACGGGGCCTGATCCGTGGGTGCCGCGGGGCCGGGCGTGCGCCCGGCCCCGCGGCCCGCGCTCACAGCGCGGTGGTGCTGCCGCCGGCGGCGGCGATCTTCTCCGCGGCGGAGCCCGAGAAGGCGTGCGCCTTCACGTCGACCGCGACCGCGATGTCGCCGGAGCCCAGGACCTTGACGGGCTGGTTCTTGCGCACGGCGCCGCGGGCCACGAGCGACTCCACGGTCACCTCGCCGCCCTCCGGGAAGAGCTCGGTGAGCTTGTCCAGGTTGACGACCTGGTACTCCACGCGGAACGGGTTCTTGAACCCGCGCAGCTTGGGCAGGCGCATGTGCAGCGGAAGCTGCCCGCCCGCGAAGCCCGCCTTGACCTGGTACCGGGCACTGGTGCCCTTGGTGCCGCGGCCGGCGGTCTTGCCCTTGGAGCCCTCACCGCGACCCACGCGGGTCTTGGCGGTCTTCGCGCCCGGGGCCGGACGCAGGTGGTGCACCTTGAGCGCGTGCACCTTCTCGTTGCTCTGAGCGGTGTTCTCAGCAGTGTTCTCTGCCATGGTTACTTGGCCTCCTCGACCTTGACCAGGTGGGCGACGGTGTTGACCATGCCCGCGGTCACGCCGTCGGCCTTGCGGACCACGACGTTGCCCGGCCGCTTGAGGCCGAGGGACCGCAGGGTGTTGCGCATGTTCTGCTTCTGGCCGACCACCGACCGGACCTGCGTGATGCGCAGCTCCGTGCCGTCGGGCTGGATACGCTTGCCGGACATCAGGCACCTGCCTTCTGGATCGAGCGCAGCAACGGACCGGGGACGACCTCGTCCATCGGGAGCCCACGACGGGCCGCGACGGCCGCCGGCTCCTCGAGCTGGCGGAGCGCCTCGATGGTTGCGTGCACGATGTTGATCTGGTTCGACGAGCCGAGGGACTTCGACAGCACGTCGT
Organism: Kocuria sp. CPCC 205231; assembly: GCF_040980965.1. Taxonomy (NCBI): domain Bacteria; kingdom Bacillati; phylum Actinomycetota; class Actinomycetes; order Micrococcales; family Micrococcaceae; genus Kocuria; species Kocuria sp. CPCC 205231. The sequence goes on from NZ_JAVKPP010000003.1 coordinate 104,762, forward strand.
GGATGCCGGCGCACTCGAGCACGGCGCGGACCGGACCACCGGCGATCACACCGGTACCCGGGGTCGCCGGGCGCAGCATGACGACGCCTGCGGCGGCCTCGCCCTGCACGCGGTGCGGGATCGTGCGGTCCTCGATGCGCGGGACGCGGAAGAAGTTCTTCTTCGCCTCCTCGACGCCCTTCGAGATCGCCGCCGGCACCTCCTTGGCCTTGCCGTAGCCGACGCCGACCATGCCGTTGCCGTCGCCGACGACGACGAGGGCGGTGAAGCTGAAGCGACGACCACCCTTGACGACCTTGGAGACACGGTTGATGGTCACGACGCGCTCGAGGAACTTGTCCTTCTCCTCGTCGCGGCCGCCGCGGCCACCGCGGCCGCCGCGCTCGCCACGGCCCCCGCGCTCACCGCGGCCGCCGCGCTCGCCGCGGCCCCCGCGGTCGCCGCGGGAGTCCTGGGAGCGGTTGGCCTCGGTGGTCTGCTGGGCCCCGGTCGCCTCCGTGGAGGCAGTGCTGGCTTCGGTCACCTGGGTTTCCTTCTCGTTGTTCTGCTCGCTCACAGTGCCAGACCTCCTTCACGGGCGCCGTCGGCGACAGCCGCCACGCGACCGTGGTACTTGTTGCCGCCGCGGTCGAACACGACGGACTCGACACCGGCGGCCTTGGCGCGCTCGGCCACGAGCTCACCCACGCGCTTGGCCTTGGCGGTCTTGTCCGCGTCGGCGCCGCGCAGGTCGGCCTCCATGGTGGAGGCCGAGGCGACGGTGACACCCTTGGTGTCGTCGACGACCTGGACGAACACGTGGCGGGCGGAGCGGTTGACGACCAGGCGCGGGCGCGCGGCCGTGCCGGCCAGGTGCTTGCGCACCCGGACGTGGCGGCGGCTGCGGGCGGCGGCCTTGGACTTGCCCTTGATCTTCAGAGCCATGGTTACTTACCAGCCTTTCCGGCCTTGCGGCGGATCTGCTCGCCGGCGTACCGCACGCCCTTGCCCTTGTAGGGCTCGGGGGCGCGGAGCTTGCGGATCTTGGCGGCGACCTCGCCGACCTGCTGCTTGTCGATGCCGTTGACCGAGAGCTTGTTGACGCCCTCGACGGCGAACGAGATGCCCTCCGGCGCCTTGAAGGTGATCGGGTGGCTGTAGCCGAGGGCGAACTCGAGGTCCTGGCCCTTGGCCTGCACGCGGTAACCGGTGCCGACGATCTCGATGCCCTTGGTGTAGCCCTGGGTGACGCCCTGGATCATGTTGGCGATCAGGGTGCGGGTGAGACCGTGCAGCGAGCGGGACTCGCGCTCGTCGTCGGGTCGGGTGACGGTGAGGGTGCTGTCGTCGAGCGCGACGGTGATCGGGCTGGCAACGGTGTGCTGCAGCTCGCCCTTGGCGCCCTTGACGGAGACGACGTTGCCGTCGATCTTGATCTCCACACCGGCCGGCACAGAGATGGGGAGACGTCCGATACGTGACATGTTCTCTTCCTTTCTGTTCCGGGTTACCAGACGTACGCGAGGACTTCGCCGCCCACGCCCTTCTTCGCGGCCTGCTTGTCGGTCAGCAGCCCGGAAGAGGTGGACAGGATGGCGATGCCCAGGCCGCCCAGGACCTTGGGGAGGTTGGTGGACTTGGCGTAGACGCGCAGGCCCGGCTTGGAGATGCGCCGGACGCCCGCGATGGAGCGCTCCCGGTTGGGGCCGAACTTCAGGGAGAGCGTGAGGGTCTTGCCGACCTCCGCCGCCTCCTCCTTGTAGTCCGCGATGTAGCCCTCGGCCTTGAGGATGTCCGCAACGCGAGCCTTGAGCTTCGAGTACGGCATGCTCACGGAGTCGTGGTAGGCGGAGTTGGCGTTGCGCAGACGCGTCAGCATGTCCGCGACAGGATCTGTCATTGTCATTTTGGGGGCACGTGCCCTTCCTCGTCCCGGTTTCCGCACCTGGCGGCGCCCGTGGGCGCCCGGCCGGACCTGGAACGTAGCGAGATTAGTTGGTCTTGAAGGGGAAGCCGAGCGCCTTCAGCAGCGCGCGGCCCTCGTCGTCGGTCTTCGCGGTGGTGACCACCGTGATGTCCATGCCGCGGACCCGGTCGATGCGGTCCTGGTCGATCTCGTGGAACATGGACTGCTCGGTGAGGCCGAAGGTGTAGTTGCCGTTGCCGTCGAACTGGCGGTCGGACAGACCGCGGAAGTCGCGGATGCGCGGCAGGGCCAGGGTCACCAGGCGGTCGAGGAACTCCCACATGCGGTCGCCGCGCAGCGTGGTGTGCGCGCCGATCGGCATGCCCTCGCGGAGCTTGAACTGCGCGATGGACTTCTTCGCCCGGGTCACGAGCGGCTTCTGGCCCGTGATGGCGGTGAGGTCGCGGACGGCGCCGTCGATGAGCTTCGAGTCCTTCGCGGCGTCACCGACACCCATGTTCACGACGACCTTGACGACGCGCGGGATCTCCATGACGTTGCCGTAGCCGAACTGCTCCTGCAGCGCGGGCACGACGGTCTCCTGGTACTTGTCCTTGAAGCGCGGGGACACGCTGATCTCGGTGGTTTCGGTCATCACAGGTCCTTGCCGGTGCTCTTGGAGACGCGGACGCGGACGGTCTTCTGGCGTCCGTCGCGCTCCACGGTCTCGGTGCGGTGGCCGACGCGGGTCGGCTTGTTGGTCTCCGGGTCCACGAGCGCCACGTTGGACACGTGGATCGGCGCCTCGACCTTGTCGATGCCGCCGGCTTCGCCCTGCATGGAGGCCTTGCGGTGGCGGGTGATCACGTTGATGCCCTCCACGACCACGCGGGAGGTCTCGGGGATCACGCGCAGGACCTTGCCCTGCTTGCCCTTGTTGTCCCTGCTGCCGGAGATGACCTGCACCAGGTCGCCGGTCTTGATCTTGAACTTCGCCATGGTCAGAGCACCTCCGGGGCCAGCGAGATGATCTTCATGAACTTCTTGTCGCGCAGCTCACGGCCCACGGGGCCGAAGATGCGGGTACCACGGGGGTCACCGTCGTTCTTCAGGATCACTGCGGCGTTCTCGTCGAACTTGATGTAGGAGCCGTCCGGACGACGGCGCTCCTTCTTGGTACGGACGATCACGGCCTTGACCACGTCGCCCTTCTTCACGTTCCCGCCGGGGATCGCGTCCTTGACGGTGGCGACGATGATGTCGCCGATGCCTGCGTAGCGACGTCCGGATCCACCGAGAACACGGATGGTGAGGATTTCCTTCGCACCCGTGTTGTCGGCGACCTTCAGTCGCGACTCCTGCTGAATCACTGATTACTCCTGTCGTCACGCCGGTTCCAACACCGATCGAGAGCACGGTGCGGGCCTTGCGGAACAGCTTGTCGGATGATGTGCCCTCCCCCGGCGCGCACGCCGGACCGGGCCCAGCCCTCCATGCCAGGAGCATCTGAACCCGCCACCAGGTGGCACGGGGGCGCCCTGCACGCGGTCATTATGCGCTGGCACGAAGAGCTGTGGATTGCACGGACAGAGATTTCCGCCCATACAAGCTCACCAGCCTAGCACAGGCGGGGCGCCGTCCGTGCGGGCGGTGAACAGGCGACGGCCCGCCCCCTCCAGGAGGGGGCGGGCCGTCGGGGCCGTGGCCGGCTCTAGCGAGCTCGGGTCACTTGGCCTTCTCGAGGATCTCCACGATCCGCCACCGCTTGGTCGCGGACAGCGGGCGGGTCTCGGAGATCAGGACGAGGTCGCCGACGCCGGCGGCGTTCTGCTCGTCGTGGGCCTTGACCTTCGAGGAGCGGCGCATGACCTTGCCGTACAGCGAGTGCTTGACGTTGTCCTGCAGCTGCACCACGACGGTCTTGTCCATCTTGTCGGAGACCACGTAGCCACGACGGCTCTTGCGGTCACCGCGCTCGTCGGCCTGCTCGGCCTCGTTGTTGATCTGCTCGGTCACTTGGCGTCCTCCTCGGAGGTGGTCTCGGCGGTGGTCTCGGCGGAGCCCGCCTGGGGCCGGATGCCGAGCTCGCGCTCGCGCAGCACCGTGTAGATGCGCGCGATGTCGCGCTTGACGGCCTTGAGGCGGCCGTTGTTCTCGAGCTGACCGGTTGCGGACTGGAAGCGGAGGTTGAACAGCTCCTCCTTGGCCTTGCGCAGCGCCTCACCCAGAGAGTCCTTGTCGAGGGCCGCGAGGTTCTCGATGCTCAGATCCTTGGATCCAACAGCCATTCTCATTCACCACCTTCGCGACGCACGATGCGTGCCTTCATCGGGAGCTTGTGGATCGCCAGGCGCAGGGCCTCGCGGGCGACCTCTTCGGAGACACCGGAGAGCTCGAACATCACGCGCCCGGGCTTGACGTTGGCGACCCACCATTCGGGGGAGCCCTTGCCGGAGCCCATGCGGGTCTCGGCGGGCTTCTTGGTCAGGGGGCGGTCCGGGTAGATGTTGATCCAGACCTTGCCGCCACGCTTGATGTGGCGGGTCATGGCGATACGGGCGGCCTCGATCTGACGGTTCGTCACGTAGGCCGGCGTGAGCGCCTGGATGCCCCATTCGCCGAAGGCGACAGTGGTGCCGCCCTTGGCAGCGCCCGACCGCTTCGGGTGGTGCTGCTTGCGGAACTTCACACGACGTGGGATGAGCATTTACTTACCACCCTCTGCGTTGGTCGCTCCCGCGGCCGGAGCCGGGGAGGCGGCGGAGTCGTTGCGCTCACGGCGTCCGCCACGGTCGTTACGGTCGGGACGACGACGGTCGCCGCCGCCGCCTCCGCGACGCTCGCCCGGACCGCCGCGACGGTCACGGTCGCCGCCGCGGCCGCGCGAGGGAGCGGCGGCCTGCTGGGCCGCCAGTTCCTTGGCGGTGAGGTCGCCCTTGTAGATCCAGACCTTCACGCCGATGCGGCCGAAGGTGGTCTTGGCCTCGAAGAAGCCGTAGTCGATGTTCGCGCGCAGGGTGTGCAGGGGCACACGGCCTTCGCGGTAGAACTCCGAGCGGCTCATCTCGGCGCCGCCGAGGCGGCCGGCGCACTGGATGCGGATGCCCTTCGCGCCGGCGCGCTGCGCCGACTGGATGGCCTTCTTCATGGCGCGGCGGAAGGCCACGCGGGAGGCGAGCTGCTCGGCGACACCCTGGGCGACCAGCTGGGCGTCCACCTCGGGGTTCTTGACCTCGAGGATGTTCAGCTGGATCTGCTTGCCGGTGAGCTTCTCGAGCTCGCCGCGGATGCGGTCGGCCTCGGCGCCGCGGCGGCCGATGACGATGCCGGGGCGGGCGGTGTGGATGTCCACGCGCACGCGGTCCCGGGTCCGCTCGATCTCGACCTTGGAGATGCCGGCCCGCTCCATGCCCGTGGACATGAGCTTGCGGATCTTGATGTCCTCGCGGACGTAGTCCTTGTAGCGCTGGCCCTCCTTGGTGGAGTCCGCGTACCAGTGCGACACGTGGTCGGTGGTGATGCCCAGCCGGAACCCGTGCGGGTTGATCTTCTGTCCCACTTAGCGGACCTCCTCGCTGTCAGGGCTCGCCACGATCACGGTGATGTGGCTCGTGCGCTTGTTGATGCGGTAGGCGCGGCCCTGGGCCCGCGGCTGGAACCGCTTCATGGTCGGACCCTCGTCGACGAAGGCCTCGCTCACGACGAGCTCCTCCTCCTTGAACGGCAGGCCGTCGCGGTCCGCCAGCTGGCGCGCGTTGGCGACCGCCGACTGGAGGACTTTGAACACCGGTTCCGAAGCACCCTGGGGGGCGAACTTCAGAATCGCCAGAGCCTCATTCGCCTGTTGGCCACGAATCAGGTTGACGACGCGCCGGGCCTTCATAGGCGTCACGCGGATGTAGCGCGCAGATGCCTTGGCTTCCATTGCTTTCCTTCTCTCGTCTTCTCGAAGTGCTCACGCTGCGGGATCCCGGAGGATCAGCGGCGCTTGCCCTTCTTGTCGTCCTTCACATGGCCGCGGAAGGTCCGCGTGGGGGCGAACTCGCCGAGCTTGTGCCCGACCATCGACTCGGTGATGAACACGGGGATGTGCTTGCGTCCGTCGTGCACGGCGATCGTGTGCCCGAGCATGTCGGGGACGATCATCGAGCGGCGGGACCACGTCTTGATGACGTTCTTGGTGCCCTTGTCGTTCTCCTTGGCGACCTTCAGGAAAAGGTGCTGATCGACGAAAGGGCCCTTCTTCAGGCTGCGTGGCATGTGTCAGGCTCCTTAGCGCTTGTTCTTGCCGGTGCGACGACGGCGGACGATGAGCTTGTCGCTCTCCTTGTTGGGGCGGCGGGTGCGGCCCTCGGGCTTGCCGTTCGGGTTGACCGGGTGACGGCCACCGGAGGTCTTGCCCTCGCCACCACCGTGCGGGTGGTCGACGGGGTTCATGACCACACCGCGGACGGTCGGGCGGACGCCCTTCCAGCGGTTGCGGCCGGCCTTGCCCCAGTTGATGTTCGACTGCTCGGCGTTGCCGACCTCGCCGACCGTCGCGCGGCAGCGCACGTCGACGTTGCGGATCTCGCCGGAGGGCAGCCGGAGCTGGCCGTACTTGCCCTCCTTGGCGACGAGCTGCACCGACGCGCCGGCGGAGCGGGCGAGCTTGGCGCCGCCGCCCGGACGGAGCTCGACGGCGTGGATCACGGTGCCGACGGGGATGTTGCGCAGCGGCAGGTTGTTGCCGGGCTTGATGTCGGCGCCGAGGCCCGACTCGACGACGTCGCCCTGGGACAGCTTGTTCGGCGCGATGATGTAGCGCTTGGAGCCGTCCACGAAGTGCAGCAGCGCGATGCGCGCCGTGCGGTTCGGGTCGTACTCGATGTGCGCGACCTTGGCGTCGACGCCGTCCTTGTCGTGGCGACGGAAGTCGATGACGCGGTACTGGCGCTTGTGCCCGCCACCCTTGTGCCGGGTGGTGATGCGGCCGGTGTTGTTCCGCCCGCCCTTCTTGGGCAGCGGCCGGACCAGCGACTTCTCGGGGGTCGTGCGCGTGATTTCTGCGAAGTCGGCAACGGAGGAGCCGCGACGGCCCGGGGTTGTCGGCTTGTGCTTACGGATAGCCATGTGTCAGTTCCTCGTTAAAGTGGTCTCCGCTCAGGCGAGCGGACCGCCGAAGATGTCGATGGTGCCTTCCTTGAGGGTCACAACGGCACGCTTGGTGCCCTTGCGCTGACCCCAGCCGAAGCGCGTGCGCTTCCGCTTCCCGGCACGGTTGATGGTGTTCACGGACTCGACCTTGACGCCGAAGATCTGCTCGACGGCGTACTTGATCTGGGTCTTGTTCGAGTCGGGCGCCACGAAGAACGTGTAGCGGCCCTCGTCGATGAGCCCGTAGGACTTCTCGGAGACGACCGGCGCGATGATGACGTCCCGGGGGTCCTTGATGGTGGTCGCGCTCACTTGGCGTCCTCCTGCTTCTTCTTGCTGGCGGCCGCCACGAAGGACTCGAACGCGTCCTTGGTGAAGACCACGTCGTCGGAGACCAGCACGTCGTACGTGTTGAGCTGGTCCGCGTAGAGGGTGTGCACGTCGTCGAGGTTGCGCACCGACAGCGCGGCCACGTCGTCCGAGCGGTGCAGGACGACCAGCAGGTTCTTGCGGTCGGAGAGCCCGCGCAGCGTCGCCTGGGCGGCCTTCGTGTTGGGGACGGTGCCCTCGACGAGTGCCTCCACGACGTGGATGCGGTTGTTGCGCGCCCGGTCCGAGAGGGCTCCGCGCAGGGCGGCGGCCTTCATCTTCTTGGGGGTGCGCTGGCTGTAGTCGCGCGGGGTCGGGCCGTGCACCACGCCGCCGCCGGTCATGTGCGGAGCGCGGATCGAGCCCTGGCGCGCGCGGCCGGTGCCCTTCTGCTTGAAGGGCTTGCGGCCGGCGCCGGAGACCTCGGCGCGGTTCTTGGTCTTGTGCGTGCCCTGGCGGGCCGCGGCCAGCTGAGCGACGACGACCTGGTGCAGCAGGGGCACGTTGGTCTGGACGTCGAAGATCTCGGCGGGCAGGTCGACGTTGACGGTCTGAGTTGCCATGGTCTGATCAGGCTCCCTTCACTGCGGTGCGGACGAGGACGACCGAACCCTTGGGGCCCGGCAGGGCGCCCTTGATGAGCAGCAGGGAGTTCTCGGCGTCCACGGCGTGAACGGTGAGGTTCTGCGTCGTGTGACGGACGGCGCCCATGCGGCCCGCCATGCGCATGCCCTTGAACACGCGAGCGGGGTAGGACGCGCCGCCGATGGATCCCGGCTTGCGGTGGTTCTTGTGGGCACCGTGGGAGGCGCCGACGCCGGAGAAGCCGTGACGCTTCATCACACCGGCCGTGCCCTTGCCCTTGGTCTTGCCGATCACGTCGACCTTCTGGCCGGCCTCGAAGAGCTCGACGGAGAGCTCCTGGCCCAGCTCGTAGGTGTCGGCGTCGGCCGTGCGCAGCTCCACGACGTGGCGGCGCGGCGTGACGCCGGCCTTCTCGAAGTGGCCGGCCAGCGGCTGGGTGACCTTGCGGGGGTCGATCGCACCGAACCCGATCTGGACGGCCGAGTAGCCGTCACGGTCCTGGTTGCGCAGCTGGGTCACGACGTTGGAGTCCGCCTTGACGACGGTCACCGGCACGAACTTCCCGTTCTCGTCCCAGACCTGGGTCATGCCGAGCTTCGTGCCCAGCAGGCCCTTCACCTGGCGTTCGAAAGTGGTAGTCATTGGGATGCGATCCTCTTTACAGCTTGATTTCGATGTTCACGTCAGCCGGCAGGTCGAGGCGCATGAGCGAGTCGACGGCCTTCGGCGTGGGGTCGATGATGTCGATCAGCCGCTTGTGCGTGCGCATCTCGAAGTGCTCACGGCTGTCCTTGTACTTGTGCGGCGAGCGGATGACGCAGTACACGTTCTTCTCCGTGGGCAGCGGCACGGGGCCGACCACCGTGGCGCCTGCGCGCGTCACCGTCTCAACGATCTTCCGGGCCGAGACGTCGATGACCTCGTGGTCATAAGACTTCAGCCGGATGCGGATTTTCTGTCCCGCCATGGCGTCGTGACTCTCTTTCTTGAACGATCTTCCCTGTGACGGAGCCGAGGGCTCCTTGTGCATGACGCCACCTGGTGGGCGCCCCTCCACGCAGACTGAATCCGGAAGGATCCGGGTTCCTCACCCTGCTGGAGCTCCGACCCCCGAACTCGGGCGTGTCGTCCCGTGCTGGCACGGGGGCACACCGATTCCGTTTCTCGGGGCGGGCTGTATGTGGTCCGTGCGTGGCAGCTTCCAGGAGCTGCTGACCCCGGTTCTGCTTCGGAACCCGATGGTGTCCTGGGGTCTGCCGGTTCGAACCGTTGGGAGCACGCGTCGGCGCTTGAACAACGTCCTCCATCCTGCCAGAGATGGCAGACCGGTGCAAACGCACGGCCGGGGGCAGGCCGTGCGCAACCGTGCCGGAACCGTGAGCCGACCGCGACCGGCGCCGGCACCCGCGGTCGTATCCTGGCCTCGTCCGCACCCCGACGTCCCAGGAGATGGGTCCCATGCTGTCCACCGCGAGACTGGTCGCGATCGTCCCCGTCCGGGAGCTCGACCGCGCCCGCCGGTTCTACCAGGAGACGCTGGGGCTCTCCCCCGCCCACGCCCCCGAGCCGGACAGCGTCCTGTTCAGCGAGGACGGGCACACCGGCCTGCAGCTGCTGCTGCGCCCGGACGCGCCGGCGTCCGGGCTGACGCAGGTCAGCTTCGAGGTCCCCGACGTCGAGGCCGCGGTCCGGGAGCTCGAGGGCCGGGGCGTGCGCTTCGAGGACTACGACCTGCCCGGCCTGCGCACCGTCGACCACGTCCTCACCGCCGACGGGATGCGCGCGGCGTGGTTCACCGACTCCGAGGGCAACGTCCTGTGCCTGCACCAGCTCACCGGCTGAACCCCGTCGTGGTTGCCCCGGAACGCACGGAACCCCCCGCCGCTGCAGGAGCGACGGGGGGTTCTGCGCAGATCGGCAGTCCGGGGACTACTTGATGATCTTGGTGACGCGGCCGGAGCCCACGGTGCGGCCACCCTCACGGATGGCGAAGCCGAGGCCCTCCTCCATGGCGATCGGCTGGATCAGCGCGACCGTCATCTCGGTGTTGTCGCCGGGCATGACCATCTCGGTGCCCTCGGGCAGCGTGATGACGCCGGTGACGTCGGTGGTCCGGAAGTAGAACTGCGGACGGTAGTTCGAGTAGAACGGGTTGTGACGCCCGCCCTCCTCCTTGGAGAGGATGTAGACGTTGGCCTCGAAGTCGGTGTGCGGGGTGATGGAACCCGGCTTGCACACGACCTGGCCGCGCTCGACGTCGTCACGCTTGAGACCGCGCAGCAGCAGGCCGCAGTTCTCGCCCGCCATGGCCTCGTCCATCTGCTTGTGGAACATCTCGATGCCGGTGACCGTGGTCTTCTGGACCGGACGGATGCCGACGATCTCGACCTCGGAGTTGATCGGCAGCGTGCCGCGCTCGGCACGGCCGGTCACCACGGTGCCGCGACCGGTGATGGTGAAAACGTCCTCGATGGGCATGAGGAACGGCTTGTCCATCTCACGGATGGGGTCGGGCACGTTCTCGTCGACGGCCTCCATGAGCTCCTCGACCTTGGCGACCCACTCGGGGTCGCCCTCGAGGGCCTTCAGCGCCGAGACGCGGACGACCGGCGCGTTGTCGCCGTCGAAGCCCTGGTCGGAGAGGAGCTCGCGCACCTCCATCTCGACGAGGTCCAGCAGCTCCTCGTCGTCGACCATGTCGGACTTGTTCAGGGCCACCAGCAGGTAGGGCACGCCCACCTGGCGGGCGAGCAGCACGTGCTCGCGGGTCTGGGCCATGGGGCCGTCCGTGGCGGCGACCACGAGGATGGCGCCGTCCATCTGCGCCGCACCGGTGATCATGTTCTTGACGTAGTCCGCGTGACCCGGGGCGTCGACGTGCGCGTAGTGGCGCTTCTCCGTCTGGTACTCGATGTGCGCGATGTTGATGGTGATGCCGCGCTGCTTCTCCTCCGGAGCGGAGTCGATGGCACCGAAGTCGCGCTGCTCGTTCAGGTCCGGGTACTTGTCGGCCAGGACCTTGGAGATGGCAGCCGTGAGCGTCGTCTTGCCGTGGTCGACGTGGCCGATGGTGCCGATGTTGACGTGCGGCTTGGTGCGCTCGAACTTGGCCTTCGCCATGGTTGTTCCTCCTAGAACATTTGTCGAAACTTGCTCAGCACTACCCCACCGCGTGTTTCCGGGGGGAGCTTGAGGCGCTCAGCAGTACTGAAACCTCTGCAAGTCTACTTTGGCTGTGCGTGATTGATGAAATTCCCGGCCGGGGCCGAGGGGTGGTGCCTACTCGCCGCGGTTCTTCTGGACGATCTCCTCGGCGACGGCCTTGGGGACCTCCGAGTAGCTGTCGAACCGCATCGAGTACACGGCGCGGCCCTGGGTCTTGGACCGGAGGTCGCCGATGTAGCCGAACATCTCGGACAGCGGGACGAGGGCGTTGACCAGCTTGATGCCGCTCACGTCCTCCATCGACTGGATCTGGCCGCGGCGGGAGTTCAGGTCGCCGATGACCTCGCCCATGTACTCCTCGGGGGTGCGCACCTCGACCGCCATGAGCGGCTCGAGGAGGACGGGCTGCGCCTTGCGGGCACCCTCCTTGAACACCATCGAGCCGGCGATCTTGAACGCCATCTCGGAGGAGTCGACGTCGTGGTAGGCGCCGTCGAGCAGGGTGGCCTTGACGCCCACGACCGGGTACCCGGCGAGGACGCCGAGACGCATGGCGTCCTGGATGCCGGCGTCCACGGAAGGGATGTACTCGCGCGGGACGCGGCCGCCGGTGACCTTGTTGTCGAACTCGTAGAGCTCCTCGGCGTCCAGCGGGATCGGCTCGAACGCCATCTGCACCTTGGCGAACTGGCCGGAGCCGCCGGTCTGCTTCTTGTGCGTGTAGTCGATCTTCTCGACGGCCTTCTTGATCGTCTCGCGGTAGGCCACCTGCGGCTTGCCGACGTTCGCCTCGACCTTGAACTCGCGCTTCATGCGGTCCACCAGGATGTCCAGGTGGAGCTCGCCCATGCCGCCGATCTCGGTCTGGCCGGTCTCCTCGTTGAGGGACACGGTGAACGTGGGGTCCTCGGCGGAGAGCTTCTGGATCGCGATGGAGAGCTTCTCCTGGTCGCCCTTGGTCTTCGGCTCGATGGCCACCGAGATGACCGGGGCCGGGAAGGACATGGACTCGAGCACGATCGGCTTCTGCAGGTCGCACAGGGTGTCGCCCGTGGTGGTGTCCTTGAGCCCGATCGCGGCGTAGATGTGCCCGGCCTGGACGGTGTCGACCGGGTTCTCCTTGTTGGAGTGCATCTGGAACAGCTTGCCGATGCGCTCCTTCTTGCCCTTGGTGGAGTTGAGCACCTGGTCGCCGTTGGACGCCTTGCCGGAGTACACGCGGATGTAGGTCAGCTGCCCGTAGAACGGGTGGTTGGCCACCTTGAAGGCGAGCGCGGAGAACGGCGCGGTCGAGTCGACCGGGCGGGAGAGGATCTCCTCCTCGTTGTTCAGCGCGTGGCCCTCGACGTTCGGGACGTCCAGCGGGGACGGCAGGAAGTCGATGACGGCGTCGAGCATCGGCTGCACGCCGCGGTTCTTGAACGCGGAGCCGCACAGCACGGGGTACGCCTGCGAGGTGATGGTGAGCTTCCGGATGCCGGCCTTGAGCTCCTCGAGGGTGAGCTCCTCGCCGCCCAGGTACTTCTCCATGAGCTCGTCGTCGGCCTCGGCGACGGACTCCACCAGCTGGTTGCGGTACTCCTCGGCCCGCTCCTGCAGGTCGGCGGGGATCTCCTCGATCTCGTACTTGGCGCCGAGGGAGACGTCGCCCTTGGAGTCGCCCGGCCAGACGAAGGCCTTCATGGTGAGCAGGTCGACCACGCCGGTGAACTCGGACTCGGAGCCGATCGGCAGCTGCATGACCAGCGGCTTCGCGCCGAGGCGGTTGATGATGGTGTCGACGGTGAAGTAGAAGTCGGCGCCCAGCTTGTCCATCTTGTTGACGAAGCAGATGCGGGGGACGTCGTACTTGTCGGCCTGGCGCCAGACCGTCTCCGACTGGGGCTCGACGCCCTCCTTGCCGTCGAAGACCGCCACGGCGCCGTCGAGCACGCGCAGGGAGCGCTCGACCTCGACCGTGAAGTCCACGTGGCCCGGGGTGTCGATGATGTTGATCTGGTTGTCGTGCCAGTAGCAGGTCGTCGCGGCGGACGTGATCGTGATGCCGCGCTCCTGCTCCTGCGCCATCCAGTCCATGGTGGAGGCACCATCGTGGGTCTCGCCGATCTTGTGGGAGATACCGGTGTAGAACAGGATGCGTTCGGTGGTGGTGGTCTTCCCGGCATCGATGTGCGCCATGATGCCGATGTTGCGGACCTTCTTGAGGTCGGTAAGCACGTCAAGTGCCACGGTGGTTCCCTTTCGGAGATGGTGCCGGCGGCCTGTCGGCCCGGGTGGGGCCGACAGGCCTGGAAGATTCTACCAGCGGTAGTGGGCGAAGGCCTTGTTGGACTCCGCCATCTTGTGGGTGTCCTCCCGGCGCTTCACGGCGGCACCGAGACCGTTGGACGCGTCCAGGATCTCGTTCTGCAGACGCTCGGTCATGGTGTTCTCACGGCGGATCTTCGAGTAGCCGACGAGCCAGCGCAGGGACAGCGCCTGGGCGCGGCCCGGCTTGACCTCGACGGGCACCTGGTAGGTGGCGCCGCCGACGCGGCGGGACTTCACCTCGAGGGCCGGCTTGACGTTCTCCAGGGCCTTCTTGAGGGTGGCGACGGGGTCGGCACCGGACTTGGCGCGGACACCCTCGAGGGCACCGTAGACGATGCGCTCGGCGGTGGACTTCTTGCCGTCCTGGAGGACCTTGTTGATCAGCTGCGTGACGACCGGGGAGCTGTAGACCGGGTCGACGACGAGCGGGCGCTTGGGAGCGGGACCCTTACGAGGCATTACTTCTTCTCCTTCTTGGCGCCGTAACGGGAACGGGCCTGCTGGCGGCCCTTGACACCCTGGGTGTCGAGCGCGCCGCGGACGATCTTGTAGCGGACACCGGGGAGGTCCTTCACGCGACCGCCGCGGACGAGCACGATGGAGTGCTCCTGCAGGTTGTGGCCCTCACCGGGGATGTAGGCCGTGACCTCCACGCCGCCGTTGAGCTTCACGCGGGCGACCTTGCGCAGCGCGGAGTTCGGCTTCTTGGGGGTGGTGGTGTAGACGCGGGTGCACACGCCGCGCTTCATGGGGCTGCCCTTGAGTGCGGGCGCCTTGGTCTTGACGACCTTCGGGGTCCGGCCCTTGCGGACCAGCTGCTGGATTGTAGGCACAGTGTCTCCTGATCGGACGGGACGCGTCAGCGGCCCGCTGGGTGTTCGGCTCCCCCGCGACCGGCCGGGGCCGGGAGCGGGTGCGGCGCCTGTCGTGGGCCCGGCGGGCGGGCACCACGGTCGCCGCGCCGAAGGTAGCTGGGCAGACGAAAAGGATGGCATTTCGGTACACAACGCGTACCGGAGGACCGAGTCCGTTCTGCCATGATTTCTTCGGCCTCCAGGGGCGCGGGCGCCGAGGGATGACCGTTCAATTCCTCGACAGCCTATCAGACCCCGGCCGGGGCGGGGAAGCGGGGCCGGGCCGGCCCGCTCAGCGCCCGGTCGCGGCGAGGTCGGCGGAGATCCTCCGGGCGCACTCGAGCAGGGGCGGCACGACGTCGTCCACGGGGTCACCGGCGCTGGCGCCGGGCATCCCCACGCGCATGGAGACGTTCACGGCCGCGACCACGCGCCCGGTGCCGTCGGTGACGGGGGCGGCGACCGAGCGCAGCCCGACCTCGAGCTCCTGGTCGACGAGCGCCCAGCCCTGGGCGCGGACCCGGCGCAGGTCGGCCTCGAGGGCCGCGCGGTCGGTGAGGGTGTGCTCGGTCAGGCGCTCGATCCGCGCCGTGCGGAAGTACTCGTCGAGCTCCTCCGGGTCCAGCCCGGCCAGCAGCACCCGGCCCATGGACGTGGCGTGGGCGGGGAACCGGGTGCCCACGGCGATCGCCACGGTCATGATCCGGTGCGTGGAGACGCGGGCGACGTAGACGATGTCGGCGCCGTCCAGCACCGAGGCGGACGTGGACTCCTCGACCTGCGCCGAGAGGGTCTCGAGGTGCGGGGCGGCCAGGGCGGGCAGCGGCTGCGAGGAGAGGTAGGAGTAGCCGAGCTGGAGGACCACGGGGGTGAGCTCGAAGAGCCGCCCGTCGGTCCGGACGTAGCCCAGCTCCTCGAGCGTGAGCAGGAACCGGCGCGCGGTGGCGCGGGTCAGCCCGGTGCGCCGGGCCACGTCGCTGAGGGTCATCCGGGGGTGCCGGGCGTCGAAGGCCGTGATCACGCCGAGCCCGCGCGCCAGGGACTGCACGAACTGTCCGGGGGTGCCCCGCTCCCCCGCCGGGACGGTCGGGTCCTGCTCGGTCATCGGTGGCCTCCTGCGGGCCTCGTCCGGGGTGCGGCGGCCGGTGCCGGCCCGCCGCGCCCCGTGAGCGGTGCTGGGCTCAGCGGGCGGGCCGCAGCGGGACGTCGACGATCTGCTGGAGCTCCTCGAAGCTCGTGCCGAAGGTCTCGCGCACCGTCACGCCGTCCTCCTCGAGGAGGAACACGGCCTGGTCGGTGTAGATCCGGGAGACGCAGCCGACGCCGGTGAGCGGCATGGTGCACTGCTCCACGAGCTTGGACCGGCCCTTCTTGGTCAGCAGGGACATCATCACGAAGGTCATCTTCGCACCCGTGGCCAGGTCCATGGCCCCGCCCACGGCGGGGATCGCGTCCGGGCTGCCGGTGTGCCAGTTGGCGAGGTTGCCCGTCCGGTCCACCTGGAAGGCGCCGAGCACGCAGTAGTCCAGGTGCCCGCCGCGCATCATGGCGAAGGAGTCCGCGTGGTGGAAGTAGGAGCAGCCCGGCGTCTCGACCACGGGGATCTTGCCGGCGTTGATGAGGTCGGCGTCGACCTCGTCGCCGTGGGCCTCGGGGCCCATGCCGAGCATCCCGTTCTCGGTGTGCAGGGTGACGTCGTCCTCGGCGCTCAGGTAGTTGGAGACCAGGGTGGGCTGGCCGATGCCGAGGTTGACGTAGGAGCCGGCGGGGATGTCGCGGGCCACCACGCGGGCCAGCTCCTCCGGGGCGAGGGGCGTCTCGGAGGTCCTGGGCACGGTGTCCACGGTGTTCTCGCTCATCTCAGATGTCCTCTCGGGGGTCGGTCTGGGCGGGTGCGTCGATCCGCACGACGGTGTCCACGTAGATGCCGGGGGTCACGACGGCCTCGGGGTCCAGCCCGCCGCGCTCCACGAGCTCCGCGACCTGCACGATGGAGGTGGCGGCGGCGGCGGCCATGATCGGGCCGAAGTTGCGGGCCGTCTTGCGGTAGACGAGGTTGCCGGCCCGGTCGGCGACGTGCGCCTTGGTCAGCGAGAAGTCGGCCTTGATGGGGTGCTCGAGCACGTAGTGGCGGCCGTCGATCTCACGGACCTCCTTGCCCTCCGCGAGCAGGGTGCCGTAGCCGGTGGGGGTGAAGAACCCCCCGATGCCGGCGCCGGCGGCGCGGATCCGCTCGGCGAGGTTGCCCTGGGGGACGACCTCGAGCTCGATCTGCCCGGCGCGGTACTTCTCGTCGAAGTGCCAGGAGTCGGACTGGCGCGGGAAGGAGCAGATGATCCTCCGCACGCGGCCGAGCTGGATCAGCCGGGCCAGGCCCACGTCGCCGTTGCCGGCGTTGTTGTTCACGACCGTCAGGTCGGTGGCCCCGTGCTCGATGAGCGCGTCGATCAGCTCGACGGGCTGGCCGGCCACGCCGAAGCCGCCGATCATGACGACGGCGCCGTCGTGGATCGGGGCCACGGCCTGCGCGCAGCTCTCTGCGATGTTCAGCATGCGTTGTGCCTTCCTTCGGTGGTCTTCTCCGCCCGGGTCCCGCGCGGGTCTCAGGCGTTCTGGTTCTCGAGCACGACGGCGAGGCCCTGGCCCACGCCGATGCAGATGGCCGCCACGCCCCAGCGGGCCCCGGAGGCCTGCAGGGACTTCGCGAGCGTGCCGAGGATGCGGGTGCCCGACGCCCCGAGGGGGTGGCCGATGGCGATGGCGCCGCCGTGCCGGTTGACGATCGCGGGGTCGATCCCCCACGCATCGACGCAGGCGAGGGACTGGGCCGCGAAGGCCTCGTTGAGCTCGACGGCGGCGACGTCCTCCCACGTGATCCCGGCGCGGCGCAGCGCCAGGTTCGCGGCCTCGACCGGGGCGAAGCCGAAGAACTGCGGCTCGTTGGCCGCGGCGGCCCGCCCGGCGATGCGGGCGAGGGGCTGCAGGCCGGTCAGCTCGGCGGCCTTCTCGGAGCCCAGCAGCGCCGCGGAGGCGCCGTCGTTGAGGGGCGAGGCGTTGCCGGCGGTGACGGTGCCGCCCTGGTCCGCGGGGCGGAAGACGGTCTTGAGCCCGCCCAGCTTCTCGACCGTCGAGGACGCACGGACGGACTCGTCCCGGGTCAGCTCGGTGCCGGGGACCGGGACGGTGAGGTCGTCGTAGAAGCCCTCGTCCCACGCCTGCTGGGTGAGCTGGTGGGAGCGGAACGCGAACTCGTCCATCCGCTCGCGGGTGATGCCGTGGCGCTCGGCGAGCTGCTCGGTGGCCTCGCCCAGGGACACGGTCCACTCCGGGTTCATCGCCGGGTTCACGAGGCGCCAGCCCAGCGTGGTGGAGGCGAGGGTCAGGTCGCCGGCCGGGTAGGGCTTCTCCGTCTTCGGGAGCACCCAGGGGGCCCGGCTCATGGACTCGACGCCGCCGACGAGCATCAGGTCGGCCTCGCCCGCGTTGATCTGCCGGGACGCGATGATCGCGGCGTCCAGGGACGACCCGCACAGGCGGTTGACGGTGGTGCCGGGGAGCTCGACGGGCAGGCCGGCCAGCAGCGTGCCCATGCGGGCGACGTTGCGGTTCTCCTCGCCGGCGCCGTTGGCGTTGCCGAGGATCACCTCGTCGATCGCGGCGGGGTCCAGCGCGGACGCGCGCCGGACCTGCTCGCCGATCACCAGGGCGGCCAGGTCGTCGGGGCGCACGCCCGCCAGGGCGCCGCCGAAGCGGCCGAAGGGGGTCCGCACGGCGTCGTAGATGTAGGCCTCGGTCATGGTGTTCCTCACTTGCGTCGTTGCACGTCGGTCACGGGGTGCCGGAATGGGGTGGTCGGAGGGCCGGCAGGTCAGGGGGCCGGGGGCGCCGCGGAGTCCTCGGCGTCGAGGGCGTCGAGGACCTGCTTGGCGTGCTTGAAGGCGTTGTTGGCGGAGGGCACGGAGAGGTAGATCGCCGACTGGAGCAGGATCTCCTTGATCTCGTCCCGCTCCAGGCCGTTGCGCAGGGCGGCGCGCACGTGCATCTCGAACTCCTCCCAGTGCCCGGCGGCGATCAGCGCGGTCAGGGTCACGGCGCTGCGCATCCGCCGGTCCAGTCCCGGCCGGGTCCAGATCTCGCCCCACGCGTAGCGGGAGATGAAGTCCTGGAACTCGGCGGTGAAGGCGTCCTTGCCGGCCTCGGCGCGGTCCACGTGGGCGTCGGAGAGCACCTCGCGGCGCACGGCCATGCCGTCCGCGTGGGCCTCCTGCTCGGTGCGCCGGGGGTTGCCGCTCATGCTCGTGCTCCTTCGTGGTGGGGTGGGTGGGCGCCGATGTGCTCCTCCAGCAGGCGTGCCACGTCCTGCGGGGCCTCGGCGGGCACGAGGTGGCCCGCGCCCTCGACGACCACGAGGCGGCCGCCGGTCGCCCCGGCCAGCTCCGCCACGGCGTCGGGCGGCGTGGCGGCGTCCTGCGCGCCGACCACGGCGAGCACGGGGACGTCGACGGCGCCGAGGCGCCCGGTCGCGTCGAAGCCCGCGAGGGCCTCGCAGGCCCGGGCGTAGGAGAACCGGTCCGCGTCCTGGAGGGCGTGCAGCAGCCCGGTGGTCGTGACCGCGTCCCGCTCGATGAAGCCCGGGGCGAACCACCGCTGCGCGGAGCCGACGATCTGGGTGGGGGTGCCGGCGGCGGCCACGAGCCGGGCGCGCTCGGACCACGCGGCGGGCTCCCCCACCCGGGCGGCGGTGCCCACCAGCACGGCCGCCGCCGGCCGGTGCGGCGCGTCGAGCAGCAGGTGGAGGCCGACGCAGCCGCCGAGGGAGGTGCCCGCGTAGTAGAACGGACCTCCGGTTTCGAGGCCGGCGGCCTCCTGGTACCGGTCCACGGCGTCGAGCACGCCCCGGGCCAGCTCGGCGGTGCCGAACGGCTCGTCGGCGGGCGCGGAGCCGCCGTGGCCGGGGAGGTCCCAGCCGACCACGCGCAGGTCGGCCTCCAGCAGGTGCGCCGCGGCGGACCACAGCGAGGCGGCGGAGGTGCCGAGCCCCGGGCCCAGCACCAGCAGGGGCGCCCGCGGCGACGGGGCCCGGCGGGTCGAGAACTCGACGAGGGTGAGGACGGGGACGGTCATGCGGATGCTCCTGGGCTGGTCCGGGTGCTGGACGGACGGTCGTTCGCGGACCGGCGGTGCTGCGCGAGCACGCGGTCGATCAGCAGGTCGTTGGCCCCGAGGTACCCGGCGGGGTCGAGCAGCCCGGCCACGACGTCCCGGTCCACGGGGGTGCCGTCGGCCAGGGCGGTGCCGGCGGCGAGGCCCACGAGGGCGTCGAGCATGCCCGGTCCGTCGGTCGCGTGCTCGCGCACGACCTCCTGCACGCGCTGCCGCCCCGTGGCGCCGTCGGCGGCGGGCGGCAGCAGGGGCGCGAGCTCCGCGCTGATCCGCTCGGCGAGCACGGCGGGACCCGACGCGTCCAGGTTGGCCCGCATCCGGGCGCTCTGCACGGTGAGCCCGGCCGTGAGCTCGGCCGCGTGCGACGACGCCGCGACGGCGAGCCGGGCGAGCTCCCGCAGTGCCGGCCACTCCGTGTGCCAGGCGCCGTCGGGGCGCTCGTCGACGAACTGGGCGGCGGCGACGTGGAGCTGGGCCACGAGCTGCGGCGCCGTCAGGGCGGTGCGCTTGAGCAGCACGGACAGCACCGGGTTCTGCTTCTGCGGCATCGCCGAGGACACGCCGCGCCCTTCGACGGCCGGTTCCCGCAGCTCGCCGAGCTCGGGGCGGGAGAGCAGCAGGACGTCGTTGGCGATCCGGCCGAGGGCCGCGCAGACCGCCGCGAAGGTCTCGCCGGTGCGCAGCACCGGTCGCCTGGTGGCGTGCCACACGTGCGGCGGCAGGCTCAGGCCGAGCTCGTCGGCCCAGCGGCGGGCGAGCTCGAGGGCCTGCTCGGCGGCGTCGGGGGCGCCCGGGAAGAGCGCGAGGCTGCCGGCGAGGGTGCCGGCGGCGCCGCCGCAGGACACCGGGAGCCGGGCGAGCCCGGCGAGGTCCGCCTCGAGGTCCTGCAGCCCGGCCAGCCAGCCGGCGGCCTTGAGCCCGAAGGTGGTCGGCAGCGCGTGCTGGGTCAGGGTGCGGGCGGCCTGGACGGTGCCGCGGTGGACGTCCGCCAGCCGGGCCAGGGCGTCGGCCGTCTCGGACAGTCGCTCAGCGAGGGGGACGGCGGCGCGCCGGGCCAGCAGCATCATGGCGGTGTCCATGACGTCCTGGCTGGTCAGGCCGCGGTGCACGAAGCGCACGGCGCCGGGGTCGAGCTGCCCCAGCCGGCGCCGGTAGTCGGCGAGGAGCGGGATGACGGGGTTGCCGCCGCCCTCGGCGCGCCGGGCGATGTCCCCGGCGTCGTAGTCGGCGGCGCGGGCGGCCGCACGCGCGGACGCCGCGGCGGCGCGCGGGGCGAGCCCGGCGTCCGCCTGCGCGGCGACCCAGGCGGCCTCGACGTCGAGCAGCGCCTGGAGCACCGCGGTGTCGTCCGTGTGCGCGTCACCCCGGTGGGCTCCGGGGCGGAGCAGCCCGGCGTCGGTCATGCGCGTCCTCCTTCGGTGGTCGTCGGGTCGTCCGTGGCGGGGTGGTGCCGTGCGGGGGCCCCCGGGCGGCCGGGGCCCGCGCACGGAACGGTCACACCTGGAGGTTCGGGTAGGTGAGGAAGACGGTCTCGCCCTCGCCCTGGAGCCGAAGGTCGAAGCGCAGGGAGCCGTCGGCCTCCCGCTCGGCGACCAGGGTGCGGCGGCGGTCCTCGGGCAGGGAGCGCAGCAGCGGGTCGTTCGCGAGGGCCTCGGTGTCCTCCGGCAGGTAGATGCGGGTGAACAGCCGGTTCGTCACGCCCCGGGCGAAGACGGTCAGCGTGATGAACGGCGCCTTGCCGGGCTCGGTCGGCCCCGGGTCAACGGTGGTGAAGGTGTAGTGACCCTCGTTGTCGACGGACGCGCGGCCGAAGCCGGTGAAGGTGTAGCCGTCGCGCACGAGCGAGCCGGTCGCGGTGGGGACGTCGCCGTTGCCGTCGGCCTGCCAGATCTCGAGCATGGCGTCCGGCACGAGGTCGCCGTGGCCGTCGGTCACCGTGCCGTGCAGGCGCACCGCCTGCGGGTGCCCGAGCGGGACGAGCAGCTCGCCCTTGTCGTAGGGCAGCGCGTAGCCGAAGAACGGCCCGATGGTCTGGCCGGGGGTGGCCGGGAGTGCGGGGGTCGCGGGGGTCTCAGACATTGGAGTCGCCTTCCGTCCAGGTGCGGTTCGAGCCGCTGAGCACGATGTCCCAGGTGTAGCCGAGCAGCCACTCGTGCTCGGACGCCTCGTGGTCGTAGTCGGCCACGAGCCGGCGGCGGGCCTCGGGGTCCACGATCGACTGGAAGATCGGGTCCAGCGCGAACAGCGGGTCCGAGGGGAAGTACATCTGGGTGATCATCCGCTGGGTGAAGTCCGTGCCGAACAGGGAGAAGTGCACGTGCGCGGGCCGCCAGGCGTTGTGGTGGTTCTTCCAGGGGTACGGCCCGGGCTTGATGGTGACGAACTCGTAGGATCCGTCGTCGCCGGTCAGGCAGCGCCCCACGCCGGTGAAGTTCGGGTCGATGGGAGCCGGGTGCTGGTCCCGCTTGTGGATGTACCGCCCGGCCGCGTTGGCCTGCCAGATCTCCACGAGCTGGCGGCGCACGGGCCGGCCGTCGCCGTCGAGGACCCGGCCGCGGATCTTGATCCGCTCGCCGATGGGCTCCCCGCCCGACTGGATGGTCAGGTCCGACTCGAGCCGGTGCACGTCCCGCTCGCCGAAGGCGGGCGCGTGCAGCTCGATGGTCTCCGGGTCCGCGTGGTGCAGGTCCTTGGTGGGGTGCCGCAGGATCGAGCTGCGGTAGGGCGCGTAGTCCAGCCGCGGCTGCGTCTCGGTGCGGCCGGACGCGCTGTAGTCGGCGCTGATGCCGGCCATCTCGCGGTCGAGGTCGGCCTGCGTGTCCGCCGCGTCGTCGGGGCCCTTCGGGGTGAGGTGCACGAAGGACTCCTCCGGCCCCTGGTCCTGGTCGGTCATGGTTCAGCTCCTTTGTTGCGAGGTGGCTGCCGCACCGGCGGGCGTGGTGCCCGCGGCGAACTCTCCGAGGCTAGCGCATTCGGTGCAGCATTCGCACATGTGTTCACTGTGCGGACTTATTGTGGGGTCACAGTGGGGAGGTCCGGCGGGGCCGGGGGTCAGCGGTCGTCGGGCCAGCCGGTGTAGGACTCCGCGAAGTAGGCGGCGCCGCGCTCGGAGCCGGTGATCGCCTTGAACTCGCCGCGCCGGCGCTTCTGGTTGAAGGGGTTCTCCCCCGGCTGGGTGTGCATGAGGTGGGTGGCCCAGTAGGAGAAGTTCTGCGCCTTCCACACCCGCTCCAGCGCCGTGGCCGAGTACCCGGCCAGCCCGGTGCCGTCGCCCGTGCGGAAGAACTCGACGATCGCCGGGGCGAGCACGCGGACGTCGCAGAACGCGAGGTTCAGGCCCTTGGCGCCGGTCGGGGGGACGGTGTGGCCGGCGTCGCCGACGAGGAACAGGTTGCCGTGGCGCAGGGGCTCGCAGACGTAGGAGCGGAACTTCAGCACGGTCTTGTCGAAGATGGGGCCCTCCTGGAGCCGGAGCCCGTCGGGGCCCTCGACCCGGCGCTGGAGCTCGGCCCAGATCCGCTCGTCGCCCCAGTCGTCGACGTCCTCCTCCGGGTCGCACTGGAAGTACATCCGCTGGACGGTCCCGCTGCGCTGGGAGATGAGGGCGAAGCCGTGCTCGGAGTTCGAGTAGATGAGCTCCGGGGCGCTCGGCGGGGCCTCGGCGAGGATGCCGAACCAGGCGAAGGGGTACTCGATGAAGTTGTCGGTGCGCTCCTGCTCCGGGATGGCGCGGCGGCAGATGCTCTGCGAGCCGTCGGCGCCCACGAGGATCTCGCAGCGGACCTCGAAGTCCTCGCCCGCGGCGTCGGTGAAGCGGATGCCCGGCCGGTCGGTGGTCAGGTCGACCACCTCGGTTTCCGTGACGGACCAGCGGACGTCGCCGCCGTCGCGCTCCCGGGCGTCGGCCAGGTCCAGGAACACCTCGTTCTGCGGGTAGAGCCACACGGACTCGCCGACGAGCTCCTTGAAGTCGATCCGGTGGCTCTCCCCCTCGAAGCGCAGCACGGTGCCCTCGTGCTCGTGGCCCTCCGTGAGCACCCGCCCGTCGACGCAGGAGTCGGTCAGCATCCGCACCGTGGGCGCCTCGAGGATGCCCGCCCGGTGGGTGGCGTGGATGGTGTCTTTGTCGCGCTTCTCGACCACGATGCTGTCGATGCCGGCGCGGCCGAGCAGGTGGGCCAGCATCAGCCCGGCGGGGCCGCCGCCCACGATGCCGACCTGCGTGCTGAGAACGGTGCGCTGTGCGCTCATGAGTGCTCCTGGTGATACGACGGGAATCGTGTCCAGTGTCTCAGCGGCCTGTGGGCGGCACCACAGTCGTCCCGTTGAACGGGATGCTGGAGGCGACGGGCGCGGTGTGCCCGGGAGCCGGTGCCGCGGCCCGTCTCAGCGGGGGGCGTCCCGCAGGGTCCGGCGGATGCCGTGCGCCGCGGTGTGCAGCGCCTGGACGATCGCCCCGGCCCGCGCGGCCGGGTCGCCCGCCGGGGTGATGACGCCCAGGCCCGCCACCACCTGGTCGCCGCGCCCCCGCACGGGGACGGCGATCCCCGCCGTGCCGGCCTCGAGATAGCCGGTCTGCAGGGCGTGGCCCGCGCCGCGGATCCGCTCGAGCTCCGCGGCCAGCACCGCGGGCTCGGTCGGCGAGAGCTCGGTGAACGCGGTGAGGGGCCCCTGCAGGTACTCCTCCTGGTAGTCCTGGGGGGCGTGCGCCAGCAGCACGAGGCCCGTGGCCGACAGGTGCAGGGGCAGCCGGCCGGCCACCTCCGACCGGACGGGCACCGCCCGGGGGTGGGAGAGCCGCTCCACGAGCAGCACCTCGCGGCCCTCCACGATGCCGAGCTGCACGTGCTGGCGCAGCACCGCGTGGATGTCGCCCATGAAGGGGCGGGCGGCGCGCGCCAGGCCGAGCTCGCGCGAGGAGCGGTTGACCAGCTCCCACAGCCGGGTGCCGACCACGTAGTGCCCGCCCTCCACCCGCTCGAGCCAGCCCTGGCGGGCCATGTCCCGGGCGAGCCGGTGCGCGGTGGCGGTGGGCAGCCCGGTGAGGGCCGCGATCCGGCCCCCGGTCAGCCGCGAGTCCTCCGCCGTGAACGCCGCGAGGATCCGGTCCGCCCGCTCGAGCACGGACTCCCCGGTGGGTGAGTTCGCCATGGTGACTCCTGGGGCTCCTTCCTGGTCCGCGGCCCGGCCCCGTGACCGGCCGCGGGACGGGGGCAGCCCCGCCCCGGAAGACGCTACTTCCGGAACGGGGCTGCCGTGGTGACCACGAGGGTGATCACGTCCTGCGCGGGACGCCGACCTCAGTTGGAGCCGAAGTCGTAGTCCTCCAGCGGGATCGCCTGGAACTCGGCGGGCGAGGAGTTCTCCTCCGCGTAGCTGAAGTCCGAGAATGAGCCCGGCTCCGTGAACAGCGAGGCCTTCGCCTCGTCCGTCGGCTCCACGTCGATGTTGTTGTACCGCGCGAGCCCGGTGCCGGCCGGGATCAGCTTGCCGATGATCACGTTCTCCTTGAGGCCCACCAGCGGGTCGGACTTGCCCTCCATGGCCGCCTGCGTGAGCACGCGGGTGGTCTCCTGGAAGGACGCGGCCGACAGCCACGAGTCGGTGGCCAGCGAGGCCTTGGTGATGCCCATCAGCTCCGGGCGGCCGGCGGCCGGCCGGCTGCTCTCGGCCACGGCCTTGCGGTTGGCCTCCAGGAAGCGCACGTTCTCGACGAGCTCGCCCGGCAGCAGGTCCGTCTCGCCCGACTCGATGATCGTCACGCGGCGCAGCATCTGCCGCACGATGACCTCGACGTGCTTGTCGTGGATGCCCACGCCCTGGGAGCGGTACACGCGCTGCACCTCGTCCACGAGGTGCTTCTGCGCCTGCCGCGGACCGCGGATGCGCAGCACCTCCTTGGGGTCGACGGCGCCCGAGACCAGCTGCTGGCCGACCTCGACGTGGTCGCCCTCGGTCACGAGCAGCTTGGCGCGGCGCAGCACCGGGTACCCGATCGCCTCGTCCCCGTTGTCCGGGGTCACGACGAGCTTCAGGGCCTTCTCGGTGTCCTCGATGCTGACCCGCCCGGCGACCTCCGAGATCGGCGCGACGCCCTTGGGCGTACGGGCCTCGAAGAGCTCCTGGATACGGGGCAGACCCTGGGTGATGTCGCCGTCCGAGGACGCCACACCACCGGTGTGGAAGGTGCGCATCGTGAGCTGCGTGCCCGGCTCGCCGATGGACTGCGCGG
This sequence comes from Kocuria sp. CPCC 205231, assembly GCF_040980965.1. Classification (NCBI taxonomy): domain Bacteria; kingdom Bacillati; phylum Actinomycetota; class Actinomycetes; order Micrococcales; family Micrococcaceae; genus Kocuria; species Kocuria sp. CPCC 205231. The sequence goes on from NZ_JAVKPP010000003.1 coordinate 130,461, forward strand.
CGATGATGCCGACGGCCTCGCCGATGTCCACCAGCTGGTTGGACGCCAGCGAGCGGCCGTAGCAGGCCGCGCAGACGCCCACCGCGGACTCGCAGGTCAGCACGGAGCGCACGCGCACCGTGTCGGCCCCGCCCGCGAAGAGGGCGCTGATGAGCCCGTCGGAGAGGTCCGTGCCGGCCTCGGCCAGGATCTCGCCGTTGGCGTCCACGACGTCCACCGCGAGCACCCGGCCGTGCACCGTGTTCTCGATGTCCTCGTGCAGCACGCGGGACCCGCTCTCCTGCACGTCGGCGAGCGGCAGGTTCAGGCCGCGCTCCGTCATGCAGTCCGCCTCCCGCACGATGACGTCCTGGGAGACGTCGACGAGACGACGGGTCAGGTAGCCCGAGTTCGCCGTGCGCAGCGCGGTGTCGGCCAGGCCCTTGCGGGCACCGTGGGTCGCGATGAAGTACTCCAGCACCGACAGGCCCTCGCGGTACGAGGACTTGATCGGGCGGGGCATGATCTCGCCCTTGGGGTTGGACACGAGCCCGCGGATGCCGGCGATCTGGCGGACCTGCATCCAGTTGCCTCGGGCGCCGGAGGACACCATGCGGTTGATGGTGTTCAGCGGCGACAGGTTCGCCTGCATGGCCTGGGCGACCTCGTCCGTGGCCTTGGTCCAGATGTCGATGAGCTCCGAGCGGCGCTCGTCGTCGTCGATCAGACCACGGTCGTACTGGCCCTGGATCTTCGCGGCCTGCGCCTCGTAGCCCTCCATGATGGCGGGCTTCTCCGGCGGGGTCGCGATGTCCGAGATCGCCACGGTCACGCCCGAGCGGGCCGCCCAGTGGAACCCGGCGTCCTTGAGCTCGTCCAGCGTGTGCGCCACGGTGACCATCGGGTACCGCTCCGCGAGATCGTTGACCAGCGCGGACAGGTGCTTCTTGTCCGCGACGGCCTCGTCCCAGGGGTAGTCCTCGGGCAGCGTCTCGTTGAACAGCACGCGGCCCAGCGTGGTCTGCACCAGCACCGGCTGACCCGGCTCCCAGCCCTCGGGGGCCTCCCAGCCCTCGAACGGCACGAAGTCGTCCAGCTCGATCCGGCACAGCGCGTTGAGGTGCAGCCGGCCGGCGTCGTGGGCCATGATCGCCTCGGCCACGGAGGAGAACGAGCGGCCCTCCCCCTCCTCGCCCTCGCGGACGGTGGTGAGGTGGTACAGCCCGATGATCATGTCCTGCGAGGGCAGGGCGATCGGCTTGCCGTCCGAGGGCTTCAGGATGTTGTTCGAGGACAGCATCAGGATGCGCGCCTCGGCCTGGGCCTCCGGGGACAGGGGCAGGTGCACGGCCATCTGGTCGCCGTCGAAGTCGGCGTTGAACGCGCCGCACACGAGCGGGTGGAGCTGGATGGCCTTGCCCTCGACGAGCTGCGGCTCGAACGCCTGGATGCCCAGACGGTGCAGGGTGGGGGCACGGTTGAGCAGCACGGGGTGCTCGGTGATGACCTCCTCGAGCACGTCCCACACCTGGGGGCGGTAGCGCTCGACCATGCGCTTGGCCGACTTGATGTTCTGCGCGTGGTTGAGGTCCACCAGCCGCTTCATCACGAACGGCTTGAACAGCTCCAGCGCCATCTGCTTCGGCAGACCGCACTGGTGCAGCTTCAGCTGCGGGCCGACCACGATGACCGAGCGGCCGGAGTAGTCGACGCGCTTGCCGAGCAGGTTCTGCCGGAACCGGCCCTGCTTGCCCTTGAGCATGTCGGACAGCGACTTCAGCGCACGGTTGCCCGGCCCGGTGACCGGGCGGCCGCGGCGGCCGTTGTCGAACAGCGAGTCCACGGCCTCCTGCAGCATCCGCTTCTCGTTGTTGACGATGATCTCCGGGGCGCCCAGGTCCAGCAGGCGCTTGAGCCGGTTGTTGCGGTTGATCACGCGCCGGTAGAGGTCGTTGAGGTCCGACGTGGCGAAGCGGCCGCCGTCGAGCTGGACCATCGGGCGCAGCTCCGGCGGGATCACCGGGACGGCGTCCAGGACCATGCCCAGCGGCGAGTTGTCCGTGGTCAGGAACGCGTTGACGACCTTGAGCCGCTTCAGGGCGCGGGTCTTGCGCTGGCCCTTGCCGGTGGCGATGGTCTCCCGCAGGGACTCGGCCTCCGCCTCGAGATCGAAGGTCTCGAGGCGCTTCTTGATCGCCTCGGCGCCCATCGAGCCCTCGAAGTACATGCCGTAGCGGTCCACCATGACGCGGTAGAGCGCCTCGTCTCCCTCGAGGTCGTTGACCTTGAGGTTCTTGAAGCGGTCCCAGACCTGCTCGAGGCGGTCGATCTCCAGGTTGGCGCGCTTGCGCACGTTGGCCATCTGGCGGTCGGCGGAGTCGCGGAGCTTGCGCTTCTCCGCGGCCTTGCCGCCCTCCTCCTCGACCCGGCCGAGCTCGGTCTCGAGGTCGCGGGCGATCGCGGCGATGTCGGAGTCGCGGGTGGACTCCATCTGCGCCTTCTCCCGGTCCACGGCGGCCTGCAGGTTCGGCAGGTCGTCGTGGCGGGCGTCCTCGTCCACCGACGTGATCATGTACGCCGCGAAGTAGATGACCTTCTCCAGGTCCTTCGGGGCGAGGTCCAGCAGGTAGCCGAGCCGCGAGGGCACGCCCTTGAAGTACCAGATGTGGGTCACGGGAGCGGCGAGCTCGATGTGGCCCATGCGCTCACGGCGCACCTTGGCGCGGGTGACCTCCACGCCGCAGCGCTCGCAGATGATGCCCTTGTAGCGCACGCGCTTGTACTTGCCGCAGTAGCACTCCCAGTCCCGGGTGGGACCGAAGATCTTCTCGCAGAACAGGCCGTCCTTCTCGGGCTTGAGCGTGCGGTAGTTGATGGTCTCCGGCTTCTTGACCTCGCCGTAGGACCAGGTCCGGATGTCCTCCGCGGTCGCAAGACCGATCCGCATGAGGCCTAGTGAAGATTCGTTGGACATGAGGGTCCTTTATCTCTTTCTCTGGAAAAGTTGACGTCTCGTCGGGGTGGACCGAGCGGGATCAGACCTCTTCGACCGAGCTGGGCTCGGAGTGCGAGAGATCGATGCCCAGTTCCTCGGCCGCCCGGAAGACCTCGTCATCCGAATCGCGCATCTCGATGGTGTTGCCGTCCGCCGAGAGCACCTCGACGTTCAGGCACAGCGACTGCATCTCCTTGATGAGGACCTTGAAGGACTCGGGGACACCCGGCTCGGGGATGTTCTCGCCCTTCACGATGGCCTCGTAGACCTTCACGCGCCCGTGCACGTCGTCGGACTTGACCGTCAGCAGCTCCTGCAGCGTGTAGGCGGCGCCGTACGCCTCGAGCGCCCAGACCTCCATCTCGCCGAAGCGCTGGCCGCCGAACTGCGCCTTACCGCCCAGCGGCTGCTGGGTGATCATGGAGTACGGGCCGGTGGAGCGCGCGTGGATCTTGTCGTCCACGAGGTGGTGCAGCTTCAGGATGTACTGGTAGCCGACCGACACCGGGTCCGGGAACGGCTCGCCGGAGCGGCCGTCGAACAGCCGGGCCTTGCCGGACCGGTCGATCAGCCGCACGCCGTCGCGCGTCGGGTTGGTGTGGTCGAGGAGGTCGAAGATCTCCTCCTCGCGCGCGCCGTCGAACACCGGGGTGGCCACGTTCGTGGGGCCGGACTGCTTCGGGAAGTTCGGCAGCCGGTCGAGCCACTCGGGGTCGCCCTCGATGTTCCAGCCCTGCTTCGCGAGCCAGCCGGTGTGCACCTCGAGGACCTGCCCCAGGTTCATGCGGCCGGGCACGCCCAGCGGGTTGAGGATGATGTCCACGGGGGTCCCGTCCTCGAGGAACGGCATGTCCTCCAGGGGCAGGATCTTCGAGATGACGCCCTTGTTGCCGTGGCGGCCGGCGAGCTTGTCGCCGTCCGTGATCTTGCGCTTCTGCGCCACGTACACCCGGACCACCTGGTTGACGCCCGCGGGCAGGTCGTCGTCCTCGTCGTCGCGGTCGAAGACGCGCACGCCGATGACGGTGCCGGACTCGCCGTGGGGCACCTTCAGGGACGTGTCGCGCACCTCGCGGGACTTCTCGCCGAAGATCGCCCGCAGCAGGCGCTCCTCCGGGGTCAGCTCGGTCTCGCCCTTCGGGGTGACCTTGCCCACGAGGATGTCGCCGGCCTGGACCTCCGCGCCGATGTGGATGATGCCGCGCTCGTCGAGGGCGGACAGCACCTCCTCGGACACGTTCGGGATGTCCCGGGTGATCTCCTCGGCGCCCAGCTTCGTGTCGCGGGCGTCGATCTCGTGCTCCTCGATGTGGATCGAGGTGAGCACGTCCTCCGAGACCATGCGCTGGGAGAGGATGATCGCGTCCTCGTAGTTGAGGCCCTCCCAGGACATGTAGGCGACCAGCAGGTTCTTGCCCAGGGCCAGCTCGCCCTGGTCCGTGGAGGGGCCGTCGGCGATGACCGAGCGCTCCTCGACGCGATCGCCCTCGGAGACGATGACGCGCTGGTTGTAGGTGTTGCCCGGGTTGGAGCGCGTGAACTTGTTGATCGGGTAGACCGTGGTCGTCCCGTCGTCGTTGAGCACGCGCACGAGGTTCGCCGAGACCTCCTCGACCACGCCGGCCTTGCGGGCCAGCACGGAGTCCCCGGCGTCCAGGGCCGCGTAGCGCTCCATGCCGGTGCCCACGAGCGGGGCCTCGGACTCGAGCAGCGGCACGGCCTGGCGCTGCATGTTGGCGCCCATGAGCGCGCGGTTGGCGTCGTCGTGCTCCAGGTACGGGATGAGCGCGGTCGCCACGGACACCATCTGGCGCGGGGAGACGTCCATGAACTGCACGGCGGTCGGGTCGACCAGCACGGCCTCGCCCGAGCCGTCGGCGGCGCGCGCGAGGACGGCGTCCTCGGCGAACCGGTTGTCCGGGCCCAGCGGGGCGTTGGCCTGGGCGATCGTCACGCCGCGCTCGTCGTCGGCGGTGAGGTACTCGACCTCGTCGGTGACGAGGCCGCCGACGACCTTGCGGTACGGGGTCTCGATGAAGCCGAACGGGTTGATCCGCCCGTAGGTCGCCAGCGAGCCGATGAGGCCGATGTTGGAGCCCTCGGGGGTCTCGATCGGGCACATGCGGCCGTAGTGCGACGGGTGGACGTCACGGACCTCCATGCCGGCGCGGTCGCGGGAGAGACCGCCCGGGCCGAGCGCGGACAGGCGGCGCTTGTGGGTCAGGCCCGCGAGCGGGTTGTTCTGGTCCATGAACTGCGACAGCTGCGAGGTGCCGAAGAACTCCTTGATCGCCGCCACGACGGGACGGATGTTGATCAGGGTCTGCGGGGTGATCGCCTCGACGTCCTGGGTGGTCATGCGCTCGCGCACCACGCGCTCCATGCGGGACAGGCCCGTGCGGATCTGGTTCTCGATCAGCTCGCCCACGGCGCGGATGCGGCGGTTGCCGAAGTGGTCGATGTCGTCGACGTCCACGACGACCTCGCGGGGTTCGCCGTCGCGCACGCCCTTCATGGTGCCGCCGCCGGCGTGCAGGGTGACGAGGTAGCGGATCATCGCGACGATGTCGTCGACCGACAGCACGGAGGCGTCCTCGTCCTCGAACGCCTTGTCGAGGCCCAGCTTCCGGTTGATCTTGTACCGGCCGACCTTCGCGAGGTCGTAGCGCTTGGAGTTGAAGTACATGTTGTCGAGCAGCGCCTGCGCGGCGTCGACCGTGGGCGGCTCCCCCGGGCGCAGCTTGCGGTAGATGTCCAGCAGCGCGTCCTCGCGGGACTCGACGGTGTCCTTCTCGAGGGTCGCCCGGATGGAGTCGAACTCCCCGAACTCCTCGAGGATGCGGGACTCGCTCCAGCCCAGAGCCTTGAGCAGCACGGTGACCGACTGCTTGCGCTTGCGGTCGAGGCGCACGCCCACCTGGTCGCGCTTGTCGATCTCGAGCTCGAACCACGCGCCGCGCGAGGGGATGATCTTCGCGGAGTAGATGTCCTTGTCCGAGGTGCGGTCCTGGCCGCGCTCGAAGTAGGCGCCCGGCGAGCGGACGAGCTGGGACACGACGACACGCTCGGTGCCGTTGATGACGAAGGTGCCCTTCTCGGTCATCAGCGGGAAGTCGCCCATGAACACGGTCTGCTGCTTGATCTCGCCCGTGTTGTTGTTCATGAACTCGGCCTTGACGTACAGGGGCGCCGAGTACGTGGCGTCCCGGTCCTTGCACTCGTCCATGGTGTACTTCGGGTCGTAGAACTCCGGCTCCGAGAAGGACAGGGACATGGTGCCCTGGAAGTCCTCGATCGGGGAGATCTCCTCGAAGATGTCGGACAGCCCGGAGGTGCGGGCGATGCCCTGCTCCCCGGTCTCGATGGCCTGCTGGACCCGGGCCTGCCACCGCTCGTTGCCCACGAGACGGTCGAAGCTGTCCGTCTGGAGGGCCAGCAGGTTCGGCACGTCCAGCGGTTCATGGATCTTGGCGAAGGAGATGCGGCGCGGGATGTTCCCGTCGGCCGGTCGGTTAGCGGTTACGTTCGAATCGGTGCTCGAGGCGACCAAGATGGATTCCTTCCACAGACCTGCAGTTGAATCGCGCAGTTCCCGAATCGGGGATACGGGTGGGCGAGGGCCAGCGGACTCGAGATGCTGGTTCGCTCCCCGGGGGCGCCCACCGCTATATGAAGGCACGCAGAATGAGGGACAACGCAAAGATCCAGCATAGACGCGAAGTGCGACTCTGTCCACACGACCGGTGGACGCGGGCGTCCACCGGTCGTAGGATGGGAAATTTCGTGCTCCGGGTCTCACCGGCACCGGGGGCGCCGGGCCCGCGGGTCAGCCCGCGGCCGCGAACGCCTCGACCGGCGGGCAGCTGCAGACCAGGTTGCGGTCCCCGGCGGCGTTCTCCACCCGGCCCACGGGCGGCCAGTACTTGGCGCGGCGCAGCTCGGGCAGCGGGTAGGCGGCCCGGGACCGGGGGTAGGCCCGGTCCCACTCGTCGGCCGTGAGCACCTCCGCGGTGTGCGGCGCGCGGCGCAGGACCGAGTCCTCGAGTGCGACCTCGCCGTCGGCCACGGCGGTCATCTCCGCGTGGATCGCGCGCATCGCGGCCACGAACCGGTCGAGCTCCGCGAGGTTCTCGGACTCCGTGGGCTCCACCATGAGCGTGCCCGCCACCGGGAACGCGAGGGTGGGGGCGTGGAAGCCGTAGTCGACGAGCCGCTTGCAGACGTCCTCCGCGGTCACCCCGGAGGCCTTCGTGAGCGCGCGCAGGTCGAGGATGCACTCGTGGGCCACGAACCCGCCCGGGCCGGTGTAGAGGGTCGGGAAGACGTCGGCCAGCCGGGCGGAGACGTAGTTCGCGCTGAGGATCGCGGTGCGCGACGACGCGGTGAGCCCCTCCGCGCCGGTCATGGCGATGTACATCCAGGAGATCGGCAGCACCCCGGCCGACCCGTGGCGGGCCTGGGACACGGGGAAGGAGTCCTCCCCGCCGTCCAGGGCCGCGGGGTCCCCGGGCAGGAACGGCACGAGGTGCTCCGCCACGGCCACGGGCCCCACGCCGGGCCCCCCGCCGCCGTGCGGGATGCAGAAGGTCTTGTGCAGGTTCAGGTGGGAGACGTCTCCGCCGAAGCGGCCCGGCCGGGCGAGGCCCATGAGCGCGTTGAGGTTGGCGCCGTCCACGTAGACCTGGCCCCCCGCCGCGTGCACGGCCTCGCACACGGCCGTGATCTGCTCCTCGAACACGCCGTGCGTGGAGGGGTAGGTGACCATGATGCCCGCCAGCTCCTCCCCCACGCTCCCGATCTTCGCGGCGAGGTCGTCCAGGTCCACGGAGCCGTCCCCGGCGGTGGCCACGACCACCACCTTGAGGTCCGCGAGCACCGCGGAGGCGGCGTTGGTGCCGTGGGCCGAGGACGGGATGAGGACGGTGGTGCGCTGCCGGTCGCCCCGGGAGAGGTGGTAGCGGCGGATCGCGAGGAGCCCGGCGAGCTCGCCCTGGGAGCCGGCGTTGGGCTGGACGGAGACCGCGGCGTAGCCGGTGATCTCCGTGAGCCAGGACTCGAGCTGGGCGATGAGCTCGCGCCAGCCGAGGGTCTGGTCCTCGGGGGCGAGCGGGTGGATCGAGGCGAACTCGGGCCAGCTGATGGGCTCCATCTCCGCGGCGGCGTTGAGCTTCATGGTGCAGGAGCCGAGCGGGATCATGGTCCGGTCGAGGGCCAGGTCCTTGTCCGCGAGGGAGCGCAGCCAGCGCATCATCGCGGTCTCTGAGCGGTGCAGCGTGAACACGGGGTGGGTCAGGTAGGAGTCGGTGCGCAGCAGCTCGGCGGGCAGGTCCCAGGCCCCGCCCGCGCCCGGCGCGTCGACGGCCGCGGCGCCGAAGGCCGCGAGCACGGCGTCGACGTCGCGCTCGTCGTGGGGCTCCCCCACCGACACGGAGACGTGGTCCGCGCCGGCCCGGCGGACGTTGATCCCGCGCTCCGCGGCGGCGGCCACGACGGCGTCGGCGCGGCCGGGGACCTCGGCGAGCACGGTGTCGAAGAACCGGTCGTGGACCACGCGCACGCCGGCCGCGGCGAGCCCGGCGGCCAGGCGGGCGGCCAGCCCGTGCACGCGCTCGGCGATGGCGCGGAGCCCGTCCGCGCCGTGGTAGGCGGCGTAGGCGCCGGCCACGACGGCCAGCAGCGCCTGGGCGGTGCAGATGTTCGAGGTGGCCTTCTCGCGGCGGATGTGCTGCTCGCGGGTCTGCAGGGCCAGCCGGTAGGCGGGCCGGCCGGAGGAATCGGTGGAGACGCCCACCAGGCGGCCGGGCAGGTTCCGTTCGAGGCCCTTGCGGCAGGCGAGGAACGCGGCGTGGGGACCGCCGAAGAACAGGGGCACCCCGAAGCGCTGGGCCGAGCCCACGGCGATGTCCGCGCCCTGCTCCCCCGGGGAGCGCAGCAGGGTCAGGGCCAGCAGGTCGGTGGCCACGGCCACGAGCGCCCCCCGCGCGTGCGCCTCCTCGGCGCGCTCGGCGAGGGGGACGACCTCGCCGTCGACGCCCACCTGGGTCAGGACCACCCCGAAGAGCTCGCCCTCGGGCAGCCCCTCGGCGAGGTCGGCGACGACCAGCTCGATGCCCACGGCCCGGCAGCGCCCGCGCAGCACGGCGAGGGTCTGCGGGAGCGTCCGGGCGTCGACGACGACGCGCCGGCTCGCGGCCTTCCGGTTGGCCCGGCGCATCATGAGCACGGCCTCGGCCACCGCGGTGGCCTCGTCCAGGAGGGAGGCGTTCGCCAGGTCCAGGCCGGTGAGGTCCATGACGGCGTTCTGGAACGTGAGCAGGGCCTCGAGGCGGCCCTGCGAGATCTCGGGCTGGTAGGGGGTGTAGGAGGTGTACCAGGCGGGGTTCTCGAGGATGTTGCGGCGCAGCGCGGGCGGGGTGACGGTGTCCGCGTAGCCCTGCCCGATCATCTGGGTCATCACCCGGTTCTTCGCCGCGACCCGGCGCAGCGCCGCGAGGGCCTCGTGCTCGGACATCGGGGCGGGCAGGCCCAGCGGCTCGGAGGAGGCGATGGTCGCGGGGACGGCGCGGGCGACGAGCTCGTCGAGGTCGGCCGCGCCGACGGTCTCGAGCATGATCGCGGTCTCGGCGGCGTCCGGGCCGAGGTGGCGTGGCAGGAAGGACAAGGTGAGCTCCTCGTGGTCCGAGGCCCAGTGGGGCCCGTCCGCCCTCCCCCGCCCGGACTCTCCCGCTGCGCGTGGGCGGCCGATGTGGTCGTGCCCCCAGTCTCCCACACACCGTCCGGGCCCGGCACGGCACGAGGCCCCGGACGCCGTGCGTCCGGGGCCTCGCAGGAGCGTCCGTGAAGGGACGCGTCCGGGGTCCTACTTGAGGGTGACGGTGGCGCCGGCGCCCTCGAGGGCCTCCTTGGCCTTGTCCGCGGCCTCCTTGGTGGCGCCCTCGAGGACGGCCTTGGGGGCCGAGTCCACGAGGTCCTTGGCCTCCTTGAGGCCGAGGGAGGTCAGCGCGCGGACCTCCTTGATGACCTGGATCTTCTTCTCGCCGGCGGCCTCGAGGACGACGTCGAACTCGGTCTGCTCCTCGGCCTCCTCGGCGGCGGCGGCCGGAGCGGCGGCACCGGCGACGGCCACGGGGGCGGCGGCGGTGACGTCGAAGGTCTCCTCGAAGGCCTTCACGAACTCGGAGAGCTCGATGAGGGAGAGCTCCTTGAACGCGTCGATCAGTTCAGCGGTGGTGAGCTTGGCCATGGTTGTGGCTCCTTTTCGATGGTGTGCCCCGGCCGGGTTCGTCGGCGCGGGACGGTCTGGTTCCGTGGTGAGAATGTGCCTCGCGGCGGGGATGCTGGTCAGGCGTCCTGCTCCTCGACCTTGGCGCGCAGCGCCTCGGCCGTGCGGACGGTCTTCGACAGCGGTGCCTGGAACAGCGCCGCGGCCTGGGACAGGGACGCCTGCGCGGCACCGGCCACCTTGGCCAGCAGCACCTCGCGGGACTCGAGGTCCGCGAGCTGCTTGATCTCCGCGTCGCTCAGGGCCTTGCCCTCGAGGTAACCGCCCTTGACGACGAGCTGCGGGTTCGCCTTGGCGAAGTCACGCAGGCTCTTGGCGGCCTCGACGGGGTCCCCCGAGATGAAGGCGATCGCGCTCGGGCCGGCGAGCTGGCCGTCGAACGCGTCGATCCCCAGCTCCTTGGCCGCGATCGCGGTCAGCGTGTTCTTCACCACGGCGTATTCGGCGTTCTCACCGAGCGAGCGGCGCAGCTCCTTGAGCTGGGCCACGGTGAGGCCGCGGTACTCAGTCAGGACAGCGGCGTCCGAGTTGGAGAACATCTCCTTCAACTCGGCGACCGCGGCTGCCTTTTCCGGGTTCGCCATGGTACTCCTTCCGGTCTTCGATGCCGGTCGCTGCCGCAAGGGCCCGGGCACAGAAAAAGCCCCGCGCAGATGCCCGGGGCTCGGCGTCGCACCCCGTGCAGGACGGGACGTGCTCGCTGTGCTGGTTCACCTGCGCTGGCGGTTCCTGGCGGAACTCTTACGGCTGTCCTCCCGCTTCGTGCGCTCCGAAACGGGGCGCACGGGGCAGGGGGACCACGACCGGCGGTCTTTGGTGTCTCCCAGGGTACCGGAGGCCCCCGACGCGGCCAAATCGGCTCCGGGACGGTCCGGGACCCGGCTCAGGCGGAGGGGAAGTCGCGGGCCCACACGCCGCTGCGCCCGGCCACGCGGAAGCCCAGCCGGGCGTTGACCCGGCTCATCCGGTCGTCGCCGCTGTGGCTCCAGGAGTAGACGGTGCGCACGCTCGGGGCCAGCCGCTCGAGCTGCTGCAGGTTGGCCAGCTTCAGCCGGGTGGCGAGCCACCGGCGGCGGTGCTCGCGCAGGACCACGGTCTCGTCCTGCATCCCGATCGGCGGCTCCTCCCCCGCCAGGACGATCTCGGTCATCCCGACGAGGCGTCCGGTGGGCTCGTGCTCGGCGACGGCCACGAGCGAGAGGTTGCCCGCCTCGGCGCGCAGCTGCTCGGTGCGCCGCACGCGCTCGGCGTCCCAGGGCTCGGGCTCGGCGGCGGCCACGGGGGCCAGGAACGAGTCGGTCGCCATGCGCGAGTGCAGGGCGGCGAGCTCGTCGAGCCGGTCCTCGGGGGCCGGGCCGCTCCAGACGTGGATCCGGTATGGCTCCTGCGCCGGCGAGGCCGCGACCTCGTCCAGCAGGGCCGCGACGCGCTCGGGCGGCAGGGGGACGTCCAGCACCCCGAAGTCGCTGACCGACTCGAGCCGGTAGCCGGCGCTGAGGGCGAAGCGGGTCTGCCGGTTGGACACGGGCAGCCGGCCCGAGCCGTCGGCGGCGTCCACCCACTCGACCATCCCGGGCGTGACCAGCGGGAAGACCCCGGTGACGCTGCCGTCGCCCTGGATCTCCTCGGGGCCGGGGTGCTCGGTCTGGATCCGCAGGTGCCGGCGGGATTCGCCCACGGCGAGCTGCTCGGCGGCGGCCAGCAGCTCGCTGCCGGTGCCCTGCGAGGTGACGTCGGGGTCCACGTCGACGGTGATGTGGGCGGAGTCGGTGAGCGTGACCAGGGGCATCCGCACCTCGGCCCGTCCCGCGAGCCGGTCCCCGGCCCACGCCAGCAGGACGACCACGCGCTCGAAGGGGTCCAGCAGGTCCCGGTAGAGCTCCTGGGCGTCACCGGTGAGGTCCGAGATCCCCCACACGTGCTGCCGGGACCGGCGCACGAGCTCCGCGACGCGCCCCAGCAGCTCCTGCGCGGCGTCGTCGAACTCGTCGGGGATGCGCATCTGCTCGATGCGCACCGGGGGGTGCTCGCTCACGTGGGGGGTCTCCGTTCCGTGGGCGCCGGCGGACGCCCGCCGGCTGCTGGGTCGTGGGAGGAATGGTCCCGTCGGACGGGAAGGGGCCCGGCCGCATCGGCCGGGCCCCCACCCGTCGGAGCCCCGCGGGCTCCGGTGCACGGCGTCAGGCGCCGACGACGACCTCGGTGGCGTTCGGGTCGACCGGGATGCCCGGTCCGAACGTGGTCGAGACGGTCGCCTTCGTGATGTAGCGGCCCTTCGACGCGGAGGGCTTCAGGCGCAGGATCTCCTCGAGGGCGGCGCCGTAGTTCTCCGCCAGCTTCTCGAGCTCGAAGGACGTCTTGCCCACGATGAAGTGCAGGTTCGAGTGCTTGTCGACGCGGAAGTCGATCTTGCCGCCCTTGATGTCGTTGACGGCCTTGGTCACGTCCATGGTGACGGTGCCGGTCTTGGGGTTCGGCATCAGGTTGCGGGGGCCGAGGACCTTGCCCAGCCGGCCGACCTTGCCCATCATGTCCGGGGTGGCCACGGCGGCGTCGAAGTCGGTCCAGCCGCCCTGGATGCGGGCGATCAGGTCGTCGGAGCCGACGTAGTCCGCTCCGGCCTCCTCCGCGGCGGCGGCCTTGTCGCCGGTCGCGAAGACGACGACGCGGGCGGTCTTGCCGGTGCCGTTGGGCAGGTTCACGGTGCCGCGGACCATCTGGTCGGCCTTGCGGGGGTCGACACCGAGGCGGAGGACGACCTCCACGGTGGAGTCGGTCTTCGCGGTGTCGAGCTCCTTGGCCAGGGCCACGGCCTCGGCCGGGGCGTACAGCGTGCCCGCGTCGATCTTGGCGGCGGCCGCCTGGTATGCCTTGCTGCGCTTTGCCATCTGCTTCTTCTCCTTGTGCAGTTGTGGTCTGCGGGCCGCGCTCGGCCCTGCCACGTCAATAACGGTGGGTGGTGATCAGCCGAGGCTGGTCACTCGACCTCGATGCCCATGGAGCGGGCGGTGCCGGCGATGATTTTCGCGGCGGCGTCGATGTCGTTGGCGTTGAGGTCTTCCTTCTTGGTCTCGGCGATCTCGCGGACCTGGTCCATGCTGAGCTTGCCGACCTTCTGGGTGTGCGGGACACCCGAGCCCTTGGCGACGCCGGCGGCCTTCTTGATCAGCTGCGCGGCGGGCGGGGTCTTCGTGACGAAGGTGAACGAGCGGTCCTCGTAGACCGTGATCTCCACGGGCACGATGTTGCCGCGCTGGGACTCCGTGGCCGCGTTGTAGGCCTTGCAGAATTCCATGATGTTGACGCCGTGCTGACCGAGGGCCGGACCCACGGGAGGAGCCGGGTTGGCGGCGCCTGCCTGGATCTGCAGCTTGATCAGGCCGGAGACCTTCTTCTTCTTGGGAGCCATGTGCTGGTCCTTCTTCTGCTGGACGTACCGGCGCACAGGAGCGTACGACGGCGGGTGGCCGCCGTGGCGCGGCGGCCGGGCGGCCCGGCGGCGAAGCATGCACCGCGGGGCCGGGAACTGGGGCGGGCCGGAGCGGCCCGCGGGGCTCAGATCTTGGAGACCTGATTGAAGCCGAGGGTGACGGGGGTCTCGCGCTCGAAGATCGACACGAGGACGACCAGCTGCTGGGACTCCACCTTGATCTCGGAGATCGTGGCGGGGAGGGTCTCGAAGGGGCCCTCCTTGACGATGACGGACTCGCCGACCTCGAAGTCGACGTCGATCTGCGGCTGCGCGCTGGGCTGGGCGGAGGACTCGGCCCCCGCGCCCTGCGGCGCCTCGAAGACCGGGTTGAGCATCTCGAAGACCTCGTCGAGGCGCAGCGGCACCGGGTTGTAGGCGTCCTGGCCGACGAAGCCGGTGACGCCCGGGGTGTGGCGGACCGCGCCCCAGGAGGCGTCGGTGAGGTTCATGCGCACCAGCACGTAGCCCGGGATCCGCACCCGGCGCACGATCTTGCGCTGGGCGTTCTTGATCTCGACGACCTCCTCCATCGGCACCTCGATCTGGAAGATGTCGTCCTCCATGTTGAGGGACTGGATGCGGGTCTCGAGGTTCGTCTTCACGCGGTTCTCGTAGCCGGCGTAGGTGTGGATGACGTACCAGTCACCCTCCTGGCGGCGCAGCTTCGACTTGAACTCCTCGACGGGGTCCACGGCGGGCGCCTCGTCCTCGGCCGCGGGGGCCTCCTCGTCGGCCGGGGCCTCCGCCTCGAGCGGGGCCTCCTCGTCGGCGGGCGCGGCGGGAGCCTCGTCGGCGACCGGGGCGTGCTCCGGGTCGTGGGCGGCCGCGAAGTCGTCCTCCTGCACGGAGGTCTCGGCCTCCGGCAGCTCCGGAGCCTGCTGGTCGACCTCGGCCGGTGCCTCGGTGCCGTTTTCGAGCTCGTGCTCGGTCACTGGATCTCCCTCAAAGTTCTTTCGTGGATGTCGTGCTCTGCTGGGTCACGGTGGCCGGCCGCGCCGGTCCGTGCGCCGCCCGGATCAGCCGGCGGCGTCCCCCTGCCCGAAGATCCACAGGGCGGCCTGGCCGAACGCCAGGTCCAGGACCGAGATGAGCACCATCATGAACGCGACGAACACGAGGACGACCAGGACGTAGTTGACCAGTTCGCGCCGGGTGGGGGTGACCACCTTCCGGAGCTCGCCGACGACCTGGCGCAGGAACAGGAACAGGCGCCCGAAGACGCCGCGGGGGCTCTCCGCGCCCTGCTCCGGGGGCTGGCCCGACGCGCGGCCGGCGGTGGTCTGCGACATCGGCTCTCCCTGTGTGGACTCGTGCGTGCCGCGCAGTGCTGCCGGCCCGCCGTCGCCGCGGCGGCTCCCGGCACCCCCGTGGGGGTGCCGGAGACCACCCCGGACTGGAGCAGGGCAGACAGGACTCGAACCTGCAACCTGCGGTTTTGGAGACCGCTGCGCTACCAATTGCGCCACTGCCCTACGTGCCTCGCGGCCTCGGCCGGCGTGGGGACGCCGGTCTCGATCGCTCGGACCCGGTCACCGACTCTACCATCCGGTCCCGCCGTGACGGCGCGGCCGAGCAGGCGCCGATGACACCAGTCGTCCATCCTAGGCGACCCGGGCGGCGGGGTGCAATCCGGGCGGGCGCGGCCGCCGGGGCGCCGGGCCCGCGGTGCGGACGCCCGAGTAGCATGGGGGCGTCCGCACCGCCGTCCCCGCACCCGGCGGAGACCGCCCGTTCCCCTCCAGGAGGCCCCCGGTCATGACCACGTCCCGCATCTCCCGGCGCGTCGGCGCCATCGCAGAGTCCGCGACGCTCGCCGTGGACGCGAAGGCGAAGGCCCTCAAGGCCGCCGGCCGGCCCGTGATCGGCTTCGGCGCCGGGGAGCCCGACTTCCCGACCCCCCAGTACATCGTGGACGCCGCCGCGGCCGCCCTGCAGGACCCGGCGAACTTCCGGTACACGCCGGCCGCGGGCCTGCCCGAGCTGCGCAGGGCGGTGGCCGAGCAGACCGCCCGGGACGACGGCTACGCGGTGGAGCCCTCCCAGGTGCTCGTCACCAACGGCGGCAAGCAGGCCGTGTTCCAGGCCTTCGCGACGGTCGTGGACGAGGGCGACGACGTCCTGCTGCCCGCCCCGTACTGGACCACCTACCCCGAGGCCATCAAGCTCGCCGGGGGCAACCCGGTCGAGGTCTTCGCCGGACCGGAGCTCGGCTACAAGGTCACCCCCGAGCTGCTCGAGGCGGCGTGGACCGAGCGCACCAAGGCCCTGCTGTTCTGCTCGCCGTCGAACCCCACGGGCGCCGTGTACTCCCCCGAGGAGACCGCGGCCGTGGGCCGCTGGGCGGCGGAGAAGGGGATCTTCGTGCTGACCGACGAGATCTACCAGCACCTCACCTACGACGGCGTGCCGTTCACCTCGATCGCCGCCGCCGTGCCGGAGCTGGGCGAGAACGTGGTCGTCCTCAACGGCGTGGCCAAGACGTACGCGATGACCGGCTGGCGGGTGGGCTGGATGATCGGTGCCCCCGACGTCATCAAGGCGGCCACGAACCTGCAGTCCCACCTGACCTCCAACGTCAACAACGTGGCCCAGCGGGCCGCGCTGGCGGCCGTGTCCGGCCCGCTCGACGAGGCCCACCGGATGCGGGAGGCCTTCGACCGCCGCCGCCGGGTCATGGTCGAGGCCCTCAACGCCATCGACGGCGTGGAGTGCCCCACCCCGACCGGCGCGTTCTACGCCTACGCGGACGTGCGGGGCCTGCTCGGCCGGCGCTTCGGCGACGCGACGCCGCAGACCTCCGCCGAGCTGGCCGAGCTGATCCTGGAGCAGGCGGAGGTGGCCGTGGTGCCCGGCGAGGCGTTCGGCCCCTCCGGCTTCCTGCGCCTGTCCTACGCCCTCGGCGACGACGACCTCGCGGAGGGCCTGCGCCGGCTCCAGGAGTACCTGGGCGGCGCCGCGTGAGCGCCGCGACGGACGCCCGGGACACCGCCGTGGCCGCGGCGGAGCAGGTGCCCGCGGCGGCGCTCGTGAGCGCCGGGCTGATCGGCGGGTACGCCACCGCCCGGGCGACCGGCGTCCGCCCCCTGGGCGGGGCGGTGCTGGCCGCGGCCGGCGCGGCGGCCGCCCACACGTGGTGGCACCGCGGCGGGCCGGGCACCACGGCGGCGCTCGGCGCGCTCTACGTCCTGGGCTTCGGGCTCTCCCACCCGCTGGCCCGGCGGATCGGGGCCTGGCCGTCGGTCCTGGCCGTGACCGCCGTCAACGCCGCCGCCAACACCGTCCTGGTGGACCGCCCCGGCCGCTGAGCCGCGACCGCCGCGCACCGGCGCCGCCCGCCCCCGGAAGGGGACGGGCGGCGCCGTCGTCGTCCCGCGTCCCCGGGCCGCACCTCAGTCGCCGACGGCCTCCAGGCCGCGGCGCACGATCAGCGGGTCGGGGGGATAGACCACGTCCGGGTCCTTGTCCTCGTAGTCGAACTGGTCCAGGAAGAAGCGCATCGCGTTGAGCCGGGCGCGCTTCTTGTCGTTGGACTTCACCGTGATCCACGGGGCGTGGTCGGTGTCCGTGCGCAGGAACATCTCCTCCTTCGCCTCGGTGTAGTCCTCCCACCGGTCCAGGGACGCCAGGTCCATGGGCGAGAGCTTCCACCGGCGCACGGGGTCGATCTGGCGGATCGCGAACCGGGTGCGCTGCTCGTGCTGGGTCACGGAGAACCAGAACTTGGTGAGGTGGATGCCGGAGTCCACGAGCATCTTCTCGAAGACGGGCGCCTGGGCCATGAACTGCTCGTACTGCGGGTCCGTGCAGAAGCCCATGACGCGCTCGACGTTGGCGCGGTTGTACCAGGAGCGGTCGAACATCACGATCTCCCCCGCCGTGGGCAGGTGCTGGATGTAGCGCTGGAAGTACCACTGGCCCCGCTCCCGGTCCGAGGGCTTCGTCAGGGCCACCACCCGGGCGGCGCGCGGGTTGAGGTGCTCGGTGAACCGCTTGATCGTCCCGCCCTTGCCGGCGGCGTCCCGGCCCTCGAACACGATGACGTGCTGGAGGTCGTGGTCCTGGCCCCAGTACTGGAACTTCAGCAGCTCGATCTGCAGCTGGTACTTCTCGAGCTCGTACTCCTCGCGCGACAGCCGCTCGTCGTACGGGTAGTCCTCCCGCCAGGTCTCCACGGCCGATCCCCCGGGATCGATGAGATCCGGGTCCGGGGACTGCCCGTCCCGCACCGTGTACCCCTGGTCGACTAGCTTGTCGATGAACTCCCGCAGGTTCTCCCGGGCCGGTTCCTTGTCCGTGTTCAACGCCACCCCTCCTTCCGGGCCCGTCGGGGCCCCCTTCCCGGAAGTCTAGGCCGCAGGCCGGCGGGCGGCGCCGGGGGCCAACACGGCCGGGCCCGGCCCTGCCGCCCGGGCCCGGACTCACTAGACTGGGCGTGCCGGCGCACGTCCGGCCGCCACGCACGCCCCGCCCACCCGGAGGAGACTGTACGAATGAAGATCGGACTGCTGACCAGCGGCGGGGACTGCCCCGGACTCAACGCGGTGATCCGCGGCGCCGTGCTGCACGGGATCAAGACCTACGGCCACGAGTTCGTGGGCTTCCGCGACGGCTGGCGCGGGGTGCTCGAGGGCGACATCATGGACCTGCCCCGCACCCGGGTCCGCGGCCTCGCCCGGGAGGGCGGGACCATCCTCGGCACCTCCCGCACGAACCCCTACTCCGGGCCCGGAGGCGGGCCGGAGAACATCGGGGTGATGCTCGAGCGCCACGCGGTGGACGCGATCGTGGCCATCGGCGGGGAGGGCACCCTGGCCGGCGCCAAGCGCCTGGCCGACGCCGGGCTGCCCGTGGTGGGGGTGCCCAAGACCATCGACAACGACCTGCAGGCCACGGACTACACCTTCGGCTTCGACACGGCCGTGTCCATCGCCACCGACGCCATGGACCGGCTGCGCACCACCGGGGAGTCCCACCACCGGTGCATGGTCGCCGAGGTCATGGGCCGCCACGTCGGGTGGATCGCGCTGCACTCGGGCATGTCCGCCGGCGCGCACGCGGTGCTGATCCCGGAGCAGAAGGTCTCCATGGACCAGGTCTGCGCTTGGGTGCAGGAGGTCTACGACCGCGGCCGCTCCCCGCTGGTGGTCGTCGCGGAGGGGTTCATCCCCGAGGACCGGGAGGACGTGCTCGCAGGGAAGGGCACCGAGGCCGACGGCCGTCCGCGCCTGGGCGGGATCGGGGAGTACGTCACGCAGGAGATCGAGCGCCTCACCGGCATCGAGACCCGCAACACCACGCTCGGGCACATCCAGCGCGGGGGCGCCCCCACGGGCTTCGACCGCGTGCTCGCCACCCGCTTCGGGATGTCCGTGGTCGACCTCGTGCACGAGAAGCAGTGGGGGCGGATGGTCGCCATCCGCGGCACCGACATGGTCCGCGTCGACTTCGCCGAGGCCCTCGAGGGGCTCAAGACCGTTCCCCAGGACCGCTGGGACGAGGCCCGCGTCCTCTTCGGCCGCTGAGGCGGGCGGCGGCCCCGGTCGGTCAGGCCTGCGGGTCCGCGCCGCCCGGGGCCCGGGGCGGACGTCGGTGACGGGAGTCCCGGGGTCCGGCGAGGTCAGGGGCGGGGCCCGCGGAGGAAGCCCGTCTGCCGGCCGACCACCTGCCCGGCGTCCGGCGGCACGACGACCTGCTGCGCCGCGGCCCACCGCTGCTCGCCGTCGGTGACGACGAGCTCGGCGGCGGGATCGACGGTGCGCTTGAGCACGGCCAGGGCGATGGGACCCTGCTCGTGGTGGAGCTGCACGGAGGTGACGCGCCCCACCGTGCGCTCCCCCGCGACCACCTCGGCCCCGGCGGCGGGCAGCGTGTGCTCCGACCCGTCGAGGTCGAGCAGCACCAGCCGGCGGGGCGGGTGCCCGAGGTTGTGCACCCGTGCGACGGTCTCCTGGCCCTTGTAGCAGCCCTTGGCCAGGTGCACGGCGGTGCGCAGGAGGTCGAGCTCGTGCGGGATCGTCCGTTCGTCCGTCTCGGCGCCCAGGCGGGGGCGCCACGCGGCGATCCGCAGCGCCTCGGCGGCCCACGCGCCGGCGAGGGGGAGGTCGAGGGTCAGGGCGTCGAGCTCGTCGCGGGGCACGAGGTGCTCCCACCAGGTGCGCTCCTCGCCGGGGTGGGGCCCGTCGAGGACGGCGTAGCTCCACCCGCCGGGGGCGACGTGGGGCCAGGGGTCCCGCCACACGACCGTGGCGGGCAGGCCGGGCACGGGGCCCGTGGCGCCGAGCACGGCCCACTGCCCGGTGCGGTCCTCGATCTCGACGCGCAGCGCGAAGCGCATGCGCTCGAGCCACGCCACCAGGGCCGCGGTCTCGTCGGCCTCGGTGATCAGCCAGGTGCTGGTGCCGTCGTCCACCACGTGGGGGGCGTGCTCGATCCGCCCCTGCACGGACAGGAAGAGGGTCTCGGTGCTGCGCCCGGGCTCGAGCCCGGTGAGCACCTGGGAGGAGAGGGTGGTGAGCCAGCTGAGCCGGTCGGGCCCGGTGACGGTCACGACGCCCTTGTGGGAGAGGTCCACCACGGTGCCGGGGGTGCGCACGAGGGAGCGCTGCTCGCGCAGCGGGTCGCCGTAGTGGGCGGCCACCCCGCGGTCCAGGCCCTCGGCCTCGACGGCGCCCGGCCGGTGGAGCAGGGGGGAACGGTGCTCGGTCACGGAACTCAGCCGATCTTCCGCAGCTGCGCGGAGGCGTGGGTGGTCAGGGGCTCGCCGAGCGCGGCCATGTCCCAGGCCCAGAACAGGTCGCCGTGGACCAGGCCGTACATGCGGGTCGAGGAGCTGTACTCCTTGGCCCCGCGGGCGCGGATCACGGCGTCGGTGGCGAGGTCGATCCGCGGGCCCTTGATCTGCCCGGCGTAGAGCTCGGCGACGCCGCCGGGGTGGGTCAGGGTCACGAGGACGTCGAAGCCGCCGTCCGCGTTGCGCATCCGCTCCACGTCCTCGGCGCCCTGGAGCACGGGCACGAGGTCCGGCGGGAGCATCCCGGGGCCCACGTCGCCGTCCTCGAGGGTGCGGTCGAGCTGCCAGAAGCCCTGTTCCACGGTGGCCGGGCGCATCGGCTGCCCCTCGTCGTCGAGGAGTGTGGTCTGCGCCCGGTAGTCGAGGAACGGCAGCCCGTTCTGCTCGAAGGTCACGCGCTGCCGGAACGGCCGCTGCTCGACCTCGCCGTAGCCCATGAAGCCGTCGCCCTCCCAGGTGCCCAGCAGCCAGGCGAAGGGGACGAGCTCGGGCAGCAGATCCGAAGGGATCTCGATCGGCACGGGACTAGTGCTGTCCCTTGAACAGTCCGAGGACCACCTTCAGGGAGATCCCGGCGATGAACAGGCCAGAGATGCCGAGCAGGGCGAGGTAGAAGATTTCGAGTGCAAGCATGGCCCTAAACTACCACGGTGCTCACCAGCCGGGCAGTGAACACGGCCCCCACCCCGAGGAACGCCACGGGGGTCACGCCGAGGGCCACGACGCCCCGCTTGGGCGAGCTCTTCGGGGCCGCCGCGATGACGCGCCCGCCCACGAGGGCCACCAGCGCGGCCAGGACGGCGCCGACCACCACGAGCAGGGCGGGGTCCGGGCCCGTGGCCCGGTAGTCGCCGGCCAGGGCGATCCAGCCGGAGGAGCTGACCGCCGCCAGCACGCCCGCCGTGGAGGCGATCGCGGACTCGAGCCGGTGCTCGGCGCCCTCGCCGCGCACCAGCTCCGCCGCGAACACCGTCATGAGGGCCACGCCGACGACGGCGGGCAGCCACACGAGCTGCTGGCCGGGCAGGAACTGCACGAGCAGGGCCGCGGCGACGCCGGCGGCGGTCATGATCACGTTGTGGCGGTGCCTCGCCGCGATGCCGGTGGCCGCCGGCCAGCCGAAGCCGATGACCACGGACATGCCCAGCGCCAGCACCAGCGGCGCGGGCCCGGCGACCGCGACCGCCACGAGGGCCGCCACCAGCACGGCCACGCTGCACGCGGCGATCATGGCGTATCTCATGGTGATCGGGTTCCTGCACTGTCGGGGGTCGGGACCTGCGCCCGGGCGGACACGAGCAACGATAGCGGCTCGCCGCGGAGCGCGGGCGGAGCGCCGGGACCGGGTGCAGGACCGGGAACCGGGCGCGGGGTGCGGGCGGGCACGGGCCGCGGGACGCTCCGGACCGGCGGGGTCGCGGAGCCGGTCGCCCGCCCGGACCTATACTGACAGCTCAGTCCGTACGCCAGAGTGGAGAAGCACGAGTGTTCCAGATCCTGATGCTGACCGACGCGGACGGACCTTCGGCATCGGTGCTCCCGGCCCTCGACCTGCTCAACCACAAGGTCTCGGTCGCCCCGACGCGGACCGTGTCCGGCAGCCTCGACGGCCGGTCCCCGGACGTGGTCCTGCTGGACGGGCGCACCGACCTGATCACCGCCCGCAACCTCGCGCAGCTGCTCACGGCCAAGGGTCTGGCCGCGCCGCTGCTGATGGTTCTCACCGAGGGCGGGATGGCGGCCGTGGCCGCGAACTGGATGGTCGACGACGTCGTGCTCGACACCGCCGGCCCCGCGGAGGTCGAGGCGCGGCTGCGCCTGGCCTCCTCCCGCACGGCCGAGGTCCCCGAGGACGACACCCGCATCCGCGCGGGCTCCGTGGTCATCGACGACGCCGCCTACTCCGCGCACGTCAACGGCCAGCCCCTGAACCTCACCTACAAGGAGTTCGAGCTGCTGAAGTACCTGGCCCAGCACTCGGGGCGGGTCTTCACCCGCGCCCAGCTGCTCAGCGAGGTCTGGGGCTACGACTACTACGGCGGCACCCGCACCGTGGACGTGCACGTGCGGCGCCTGCGCGCCAAGCTGGGTGCGGACCACGAGCACCTGATCACCACGGTGCGTAACGTGGGCTACAGCTTCGCCACGACGCGGGCCCGGGAGGGCTGAGCACCTCCCGACCCGGTCCGTGCGCCCCATCCCGTTCCGCAGGAGGTCCCCATGTCCCGTTCCGTGCCGTACGACCTCGACCGCCCGGACGTCCCGCCGGCCGAGGAGATCGTGGCGCTCGCGTCCCGCGCCGCGGCCGCGGACGGCGACCCGCCGTTCTCCGACCAGACCCTGGTGGACCTGCGCTCGGCGCGCGACGGCCGGGTCCGCACCGTCCTGGCGCGCTCGCGCGAGGGGGAGCTCCTCGGCGCCGCCGTGCGCGTGCCCGAGCCCGACGGCGCCCACCTCGTGGAGCTCGTGGTCGGCCCCTCCCACCGCGGCGCCGGGATCGGCGCGGCGCTGGCCGGCGCCGTGGCCGCCGGGACCACCGGCACGGTGCGCGCCTGGGCGCACGGCGGGCACCCCGCCGCCGCCGCGCTCGCCGCCCGGCACGGCCTGGCCCCCGTGCGGGACCTGCATCGGCTGCTGCGCCCCCTGCGCGGCGCGGCGGACCTGCCCCTCCCGGAGGCGATGCCCGAGGGCTTCCGCCTGCGGGCGTTCGAGCCCGGCCGCGACGAGCAGGAGTGGCTGCGGGTCAACGCGGCCGCCTTCGCCGAGCACCCGGAGCAGGGCAGGATGACCCTCGACGACCTCCGGCAGCGGGAGGCCGAGCCGTGGTTCGACGCCGCCGGCTTCCTGCTCGCCGTCCGGGAGGACGAGCCCGGGACCGTGGCCGGCTTCCACTGGACCAAGGTCCACGCCGCCGACGCCGAGCGCGGTCCCCTCGGCGAGGTGTACGCCGTGGGCGTGGCCCCCGGGCACCAGGGCACGGGGCTGGGCCGGGCGCTGACCGCCGCCGGCGTCAACCACCTCGCCCGGCAGGGGCTCGACGAGGTCATGCTCTACGTGGACGGGGACAACGCCGCCGCGATGCGGCTGTACGAGGCGCTGGGGTTCCGGCCCTGGCACCTCGACGTGATGTACGCCGGCACCCTCCCCGGCTGACCCGCCACCCGATCCTCCCGCGCCCGGACCGCCGGGGCGGGCACGACGAGACAGGACCGTGATGACCACCCACCAGCAGGACAGCCCGCAGTCCGCGCCGGCCCCGAGCGCCCCCGGGGCCCCGGCCGCCGGGTCCGGCACCGCACCCCCCGGGGGCCCCGACGAGCTCCCCGACTCCGCCCGGAGCCACGGGGACCGGGACCGGATCGACGACCCCGTGCCCGCGGCCCGGCAGGTGCTGGAGGGCCGGCACGGGCCCGAGCGCTTCCTGGACCGCGAGGCCAGCTGGGTGGCGTTCAACTCCCGGGTCCTGGAGCTCGCGGAGGACCCGGACCTCTTCCTCCTGGAGCGGGTGCACTTCCTGTCCATCGTGGCCTCCAACCTGGACGAGTTCTTCATGGTCCGGGTGGCCGGGCTCAAGCGGCGCATCGCCACGGGCATCGCCCGGCCGGCCGCCTCCGGGCACTCCCCCGCGGAGCAGATGGCCACCATCGCCGCGCGCGCCCACGAGCTGCAGGAGCGGCACGCGCGGGCCTTCCACGACCTGGTGCGGCCCGAGCTGACCCGGCAGAACATCCACCTGGTCGGCTGGGAGGACCTGGACGCCGCCACCCGGGAGCGGCTCACCGGGGACTTCCACCGGCAGGTGTTCCCCATCCTCACGCCGCTGGCCGTGGACCCGGCCCACCCGTTCCCCTACATCTCCGGGCTGAGCCTCAACCTGGCCGTGATGGTCCGCAACCCGCAGTCGGGCAAGCGGCTGTTCGCCCGCGTGAAGGTCCCGGACCAGCTGCCCCGGCTGCTGTCGGTGGACGGGTCCCGGGCCTCGCGCCTGCCGAACGGCCAGGCCCGGTTCATCCCGCTCGAGGACGTCATCGCCCAGCACCTGGACGACCTGTTCCCCGGGATGGAGGTCGAGGAGCACCAGGTGTTCCGCGTGACCCGCAACGAGGACCTGGAGGTCGAGGAGGACGACGCCGAGAACCTCCTGCAGGCCCTGGAGAAGGAGCTGCTGCGCCGCCGCTTCGGTCCCGCGGTGCGCCTGGAGGTCACGGACAGCATCAGCACGGAGGTGCTCGAGCTGCTCGTCTCCGAGCTGGGCATCGACGAGTCCGAGATCTACCGGCTGCCCGCCCCGCTGGACCTGCGCGGGCTGGGGGTCATCGCCGGCATCGACCGCCCGGAGCTGCACTACGCCCGCCACGTGGCCCACACCTCCCGCTACCTCAACGCCGCGGAGACCGCCAAGGCGGCGGACGTCTTCGCCGCGACCCGGGCCCGGGACGTGCTGCTGCACCACCCCTACGACTCGTTCGCCACGAGCGTCCAGGCCTTCCTGGAGCAGGCCGCCGCGGACCCGAAGGTCCAGGCCATCAAGCAGACCCTGTACCGGACCTCGGGCGACTCCCCCATCGTGGACGCGCTCATCGACGCCGCCGAGGCCGGCAAGCAGGTGCTGGCGCTGGTGGAGATCAAGGCCCGCTTCGACGAGCAGGCCAACATCTCCTGGGCCCGCAAGCTCGAGCAGGCCGGGGTGCACGTGGTCTACGGCATCGTGGGGCTGAAGACCCACTGCAAGCTCTCCCTCGTGGTCCGCCAGGAGGAGCACGGGCTGCGCCGGTACGTGCACATCGGCACCGGCAACTACCATCCCTCCACCGCGCGCTTCTACGAGGACCTGGGGCTGCTCACGTGCGACCCGGAGGTCGGGGAGGACGTCTCCCGGCTCTTCAACCAGCTTTCCGGCTACGCGCCCAAGACCACCTTCCAGCGCCTGCTCGTGGCGCCCCGCTCCGTGCGCTCCGGGCTCGTCGACCTCGTGGAGGCCGAGATCCGCCACCACCGGGCCGGCCGCCCGGCCCGGATCCAGGTCAAGTGCAACTCGATCGTGGACGAGGCCGTGATCGACGCCCTCTACCGGGCCTCGCAGGCCGGGGTGCCCGTGGACGTGGTGGTCCGCGGGATCTGCGCCCTGCGCCCCGGGGTGCCGGGGCTGAGCGAGAACATCCGGGTCCGTTCGGTGCTGGGCCGGTTCCTGGAGCACTCCCGGGTCTTCGCGTTCTGCAACGCCGGCGAGCCCCTCGTCTACATCGGCTCGGCGGACATGATGCACCGCAACCTCGACCGCCGGGTGGAGACCCTGGTGCGGATCACGGACCCCCAGCAGGCGGCCGCGCTCGTGCGGCTGCTGGCCCGCTACGTCTCGGACGCCACGGCCAGCTGGCACCTGGACGCCGAGGGCGTGTGGACCCGCCACCACCGGGACGCCGAGGGGAACCCGCTCGTGGACGTCCAGGAGCACCTGCTGCGCAGCCGGGCCCTCGGCCGGCCGACGATCTAGTCGGCGGTGGAACGGGTCAGCGGTAGCATCGTGGGGGTGCCGCCCGACGGTCCGGACCGCGGGCCCCGGCACGCCCGTGCACCACGGACAGGGGACGAAAGAGGGGCCATGCCCAGGACCGCAGAGAAGACCACCGAGCAGCGCCCGGCCGAGAGCCCCGGCCGGGCGGGCGGCAGGACCGGCACGAGCGGCGCGGCCGGGAGCGGGCGGCCCGCCGACGTGCTCGCGGCCGGGTGCCTGTGCTGGCGCCGGACGGGCGGCGGGCTCGAGGTGCTGGTCATCCATCGGCCGCGCTACGACGACTGGTCCTTCCCCAAGGGCAAGCAGGACGACGGCGAGACGCTGCCCGAGACCGCCCACCGGGAGGTCAGCGAGGAGATCGGCCTGCTGCCGCGCCTGGGCGTGCCCCTGCCCACGATCCGCTACGACGTCAAGGACGGGTGCAAGGACGTGCACTACTGGGCCGCGGAGTTCGGCCCCGGCGCACGGCCCGAGCCCGATGGCAAGGAGGTGGACGCCGTCCGCTGGGTCTCGCCCGAGGACGCGCACCGGATGCTGACCAACCCCTCCGACCGGGAGCCGCTGGCGGCCCTGGTGGACCTGCACGAGCGCGGGGACCTCGCCACGCGCCCGGCGATCGTGGTGCGCCACGCCAAGGCGAAGCCGCGCTCGGCCTGGTCCCGGGCCGAGGGCGACCGGCCGCTGGCCGCGACCGGCAAGCGCCAGGCCCTCGCCGTGACCCGGCTGCTCCGGGCGTGGTCCCCCGAGCGGGTCCTCACGTCCCCCTGGCTGCGCTGCCTGTCCACCGTGGTGCCGTACGCGCGCAAGGCCGGGGTCTCCGTGCGGGAGCGCCCGCAGCTCACGGAGGCCTCGCACAAGCGCCACCCCAAGAAGGCGGCCGCCGTGGCCCAGACCATGTTCGACAAGGACACGCCGGTGGCGCTGTGCACGCACCGCCCGGTGCTGCCCACGGTCCTCAAGGTCATCGCCCGGCACGCGAGCCCAGAGCTCGCCGCGCAGCTGCCGGCCAAGGACCCGTACCTCTCCCCCGGCGAGATGATCGTGCTGCAGGTCTCCCGCCGGCACCGCCGGCGGGTGGTCTCCGTGGAGCTCGTGAAGCCCTTCGACGACTGACCCCCGGCCCGGCGCCGCAGGACCCGCGGCGCACCGTCCCGCAACCGCCGGGACCGCAGCGCACCACCCGCCACGAGCCACCCGCCACGGACCGCCCGGCCCGCCCCGACTTCCCCCGAGGAGACCCGCATGACCGCCCCCGACCCCGTGCCCGCCCCGGTGCCGACGCCCTACGAGGACCTCCTGCGCGAGGTCCTGGAGCAGGGGGTGCACAAGTCCGACCGCACGGGCACCGGGACGCGCAGCGTCTTCGGGCGCCAGATCCGCTTCGACCTGGCGGAGTCCTTCCCGCTGCTGACCACCAAGCGGGTGCACTTCCGGTCGGTGGCCCTCGAGCTGCTGTGGTTCCTGCGCGGGGACTCGAACGTGCGGTGGCTGCAGGAGCGCGGTGTGACCATCTGGGACGAGTGGGCGGACCGGGACGGGGAGCTCGGACCCGTCTACGGCGTGCAGTGGAGGTCCTGGCCCACCCCCGGCGGCGGGTCGATCGACCAGATCGCCAAGGTCGTGGAGCAGATCCGCACGAACCCCGACTCCCGGCGCCACGTGGTGACCGCGTGGAACCCCGCCGAGGTGGACGAGATGGCCCTGCCGCCGTGCCACGCCCTGTTCCAGTTCTACGTCGAGCCCAGGAAGGACGGGCCGGGGCGGCTGTCCTGCCAGCTCTACCAGCGCTCCGCGGACATGTTCCTGGGCGTGCCCTTCAACATCGCCTCCTACGCGCTGCTCACCGTCATGATCGCCCAGCAGACCGGCCTGGAGCCCGGGGAGTTCGTCTGGACCGGCGGGGACTGCCACGTCTACGACAACCACGTGGCGCAGGTCCGCGAGCAGCTCTCCCGGGACCCCTACCCCTATCCGCAGCTGCGGCTCGCCCGGCGGCCCGCCACCGTCTTCGACTACGAGCTCGAGGACTTCGAGGTCCTCGACTACCGCCACCACCCCGCGATCAAGGCCCCGGTGGCCGTATGACCGCCGGGACGACCGGGGCGATCGGGGCGATCTGGGCGCAGACCGCCGACGGCGTCATCGGCCGCGCCGGGGCGATGCCCTGGTCGCTGCCGGAGGACATGGCGTTCTTCCGGCGCACGACGACCGGCCACCCCGTGATCATGGGCCGGCGCACGTGGGAGTCCTTCCCGGAGCGCTTCCGGCCCCTGCCCGGACGGACCAACATCGTCATCACCTCCTCCCCCGGCCGGGTGGCCCGGGGCGAGGATCCCGGCGCGGTGCTGACGGCACCCTCGTACGCCGAGGCCGTGCGCCTGGCCCGGACGAGCCCCGGCGCGGAGCGCATCTGGGTGATCGGCGGCGGCGAGGTCTACCGGCAGGCCCTGGCCGACGCCGAGCACCCCGTGACGGAGGCGCTCGTGACCGTCATCGACCTCGACGCGGACGGGGACACACACGCCCCGGTGCTCGACGACGGGTGGGCCACGGAGCCGGTCCTCGGCCAGTCGGTGTCCCGCACGGGCCTGGGCTACCGGATCGAGCGGCGCACGCGCGGCCGGCGGGGACCGGGCGGAGGGACGCCCGGTTCCGGTAGCCCGGCGGCTCCGGTAGCGTGAGCTGCACCACGACCAGGAGGAACACCGTGACCGACCGGCACCCCGACCCCGCGATCCGGGACGACGAGCAGCTGCGCGTCGTGAAGAACACGGACCTCGACCGCTATGAGCTGTGGCGGGGGGAGCAGTTCATCGGCTTCGAGGGCTTCCAGGACCACGAGGACGGCACGGTCGAGCTCCAGCACACCATCATCGGCGAGCAGTTCGGCCGGCAGGGCTACGCGCGCACCCTCGTCACGCTCCTGCTGGACGGCTTCCGGGAGCAGGGCGTCGCGGTGCGCCCCACGTGCACCTACGTCCAGGACTACCTCCACCGCTTCCCGCAGTACGGGGACCTGGTGGTGCCCGGCCTCGAGCTCCCGCCGGCGCAGAAGGTGAAGGAGAAGCGCCGGCGCTGGGCCCTGCACCGCGCCCACTAGACTGGGGGCCATGACTTTTAGCTCGGGTGATTCGGTAGGGTTCGTCGGCTGGCGGGGCATGGTGGGTTCCGTGCTCATGCAGCGCATGCAGGAGGAGGGGGACTTCGGGGGCATCACCCCGGTGTTCTTCTCCACCTCCAGCGCCGGCCGGCCCGCCCCGTCCTTCGCCGGGGACGCCGGCACGCTGCAGGACGCCTACGACCTCGAGACCCTGGCGAAGCTCCCGATCGTCGTCACCGCCCAGGGCGGGGACTACACCAAGGACGTGCACGGGAGGTTGCGCGCCGCCGGCTGGGACGGTCTGTGGATCGACGCGGCGTCGACCCTGCGGATGAACGACGACGCGATCATCGTCCTGGACCCCGTCAACCGGGACGTCATCGACCGCGGTCTCGCGAGCGGCGTCAAGGACTTCGTGGGCGGCAACTGCACGGTCTCCTGCCTGCTCGTGGGTCTCGGCGGGCTGTTCCGCAACGACCTCGTGGAGTGGGCCACGTCGATGACCTACCAGGCCGCCTCCGGCGGCGGGGCCCGGCACATGCGCGAGGTGCTGGCGCAGTTCGGCGCCCTCCACGGCGTCGTCGCGGACGAGCTGGCCGATCCCGCCTCGGCGATCCTGGACATCGACCGCAAGGTGCTCGCCGCCCAGCGCGGCGACGCCCTCGACACCTCGATGTTCGGCGCGCCCCTGTCCGGCTCCCTCATCCCCTGGATCGACGCCGACCTCGGCAACGGACAGTCCCGCGAGGAGTGGAAGTCCGCGGCCGAGACCAACAAGATCCTCGGCCGCACGGACCGGTACGCCCAGGACTGGGTGCCCATGGACGGGCTGTGCGTGCGGATCGCCACGATGCGCTCGCACTCCCAGGCCCTCACGATCAAGCTGCGGGAGGACCTGCCCGTGGACGAGATCGAGCGGATCGTCGACGCCGACAACGAGTGGGCCACCGTGGTGCCCAACACCAAGGAGGACTCGATGCGGGACCTCACCCCCGTGGCGACCTCCGGCACCCTGGACATCCCCGTGGGCCGGATCCGCAAGCTCGCCATGGGGCCGGGCTACATCAGCGCCTTCACGATCGGCGACCAGCTGCTGTGGGGCGCGGCCGAGCCGCTGCGCCGCATGCTGCGCATCGCCACCGGCACCCTGTAGCCGGTGGAGGAGATCTCGATCCCGCCGGGGCTGTCGCTCGACGCGGGCGACGACCGCCCGCCCTCCGAGCAGCTCAGGCACCGCGTCCAGCAGGGCCGCGCGGACGGCACCCTGCCGGCGGGCACCCGGCTCCCACCGGTGCGCCGGCTCGCCGAGGCGCTCGGCCTCGCGGCCGGGACCGTGGCCAAGGCCTACCGCGAGCTCGAGGCCGCCGGCGTGATCGAGACCCGGGGCCGCCGGGGTAGCTTCGTGCGCGCCGCCGACCGGACCGAGGACCTGGCGGTGCAGGCCGCCCGGCGCTTCGCCGACGAGATCGCGGACCTCGGGATCCCGGCCGAGCACGCGCTGGAGCTGGTGGCCGCGCAGCTCGGCCGCTCCCGCTGACCGGGAGGGCCCGTCCGGAGGCGTCATCGCGCGCACCGGCGCGGGCCCGTGCGACCGCGGCCGCGGGGGGCTCCCCGGCAGGAGGCCGTCCCGGCTCAGGCTCCCGGGGACCGCAGGTGCCGGGGGCCCGGCACGAGGTTGCCCGTCCCGGCGAGGGCCCGGCGGTGCCGCCCCTCGGCGGTGCGCGCCAGCCACCACCGCCAGCCGCGCATCACCTGGCCCTTCGCCCACTGGTTGAGCCGGTGCGCCCAGTGGAACTCGGTGCCCCAGATGCCGAGCCCCAGGAAGATGGCGAGCCACCCCGGGCCGGGCGTCACGAGCATGATCAGGCCCGCCAGCACGAAGACGCCCCCGAGGACCGTCACGAGCGTCCGGTAGGCCACGAACAGCAGGGGGTGGCCGCGGGACCAGCGGCGCAGCCGGCCGAGGGCTTGCCGCACACGGCTGTCGGAGCTCTCCCCCTGGGCGATCTCCTCCTCGAGGCTGCTCACGGCCGCCGCCTCAGACCGCCGTGCCCACGATGACGGGCTCGGCGACGAGGTCCACCCCGTAGACGGACGCGACGCCGTCGCGCACCGTCCGGGCCAGCGCCATGAGGTCCTGGGCGGAGGCGCCGCCGCGGTTGGTGAGGGCGAGCGTGTGCTTGGTGGACAGCGAGGCGCGGCCCCCGGCGACGGCGGCGCCGTCGAGGTCCAGGAGCTCGTTGCGGGTCCCGGGCAGGCCGAAGCCCTTGCCGAAGCCGGCGTGGTCGATGAGCCACGCGGCGGAGAGCTTGACCCGGTCCTCGAGCGGGCGCCCCGCGGCGTCCACCACGGGGAAGCGGGGGGCGTCGGCGGGCAGCCGCTCCCCCAGGGCGTCGGCCGGGAGGATGGGGTTCGTGAAGAAGGACCCGGTGCTGTAGGTGTCGCGGTCCTCCGGGTCGAGGACCATGCCCTTGCCCGCGCGCAGGGCCAGGACCGTCTCCCGCACCCGCTCCAGCGGGGCGCGCTCCCCCACCTGGACGCCGAGCCGGCGGGCGAGCTCGCCGTAGCGCACCGGGGCGCTCTCAGTACCGCGCTCGAGCCGGAACCGCACGGCGAGCACCACGTGGCGCGGGGAGCCGGCCACCGTGCTGCGCTTGAGGGCCGAGTCCCGGTAGGAGAACGCCAGGTCGGCCGGGGCGAAGTCCCGCACGCGCCGCTCCCGGCGGTCCCAGACCCGCACCAGCTCGACGGTCTGGGCCACCTCCTGGCCGTAGGCCCCCACGTTCTGCACCGGGGTGGCACCCGTGGTGCCGGGGATCCCGGCCAGGGCCTCGATGCCGACCAGCCCCTCGGCCACGGCCTGCGCCACGAGCTCGTCCCACGGGTGGCCGGCCTGGACCTCGAGGAGGGCGCCGGCGGGATCCTCGGCGAGGACCTCGACGCCGCGCGAGAGCACGTGCACCACGGTGCCCGCGAACCCGGCGTCGGCCGCGATGAGGTTGGAGCCGCCGCCCACCACGAGCACGTCCCGCCCGGCGGCGTCGGCCGCCGCCACGGCGTCGACGACCGCCTGCTCGGACTCCGCCCGCACGTAGTCGCGGGCGGGCCCGCCCACGGCGGCGGTCGTGAGGTCTGCGATGCGAGGGGACGTCATGGCGACCACCCTATCGGGCGGCCCGCGGTGCCCCGGCCCGGACTCACGCCAGCCGCACCACGGCCTGGGCCTTGACCAGCACCTTCAGCGCCGCGGCGGTCGCCGGGTCGGCTCCCTCCGCGGAGAGGTCGGGGGCGGTCACGGTGAGGTCGACGCGCACGGTGCGGGCGGCGTCGTCGAGGGCGCCGATCTTCCCGGACACCGTGAGGGCCGTGGAGGCCTCGACCGCGGTCCCGAACCGGTTGGGGACGACCACCGGCTTGGTGAAGCGCGTCTGGTAGTCGACCACGGCGCCGGGGTCACCGGCCCAGTCGGTCACGAGCTGCACGGCCGCGCCCATCGTGAGCATCCCGTGGGCGATGACGTCGGGCAGGTCCACGGAGCGGGCGAACTCCTCGTTCCAGTGGATGGGGTTGAGGTCCCCGGAGGCCCCCGCGTACCGGACCAGGTCCGCGCGGGAGAGCTCGATCCGGCGCTGCCCGATCTCCTGGCCCTTCTCGAGGCTGTCGAAGGCGATGCTCACGGTCACTGGTCCTCTCCGCGCACGAGCAGGGACGAGACGGTGGTGGCGACGTGCTCGCCGTCCGCGGCGCGGATCTCGGCGCGGGACGTCACCATCGCCCCGGAGCCCATGGCCCGGACCTGGTCGACGTGCAGCTCGGCCACGAGCTCGTCCCCGGCGACGATCGGGCGGTGGTGGGTGAAGCGCTGGTCGGCGTGGACCACGCGGGAGAAGTCGATGCCGGCCTCGGGGTCGGCGATCAGGGCGGCGTCGGCGCGCTGGGCCACCACGATGGCGAAGGTGGGGGGCGCCACGAGGTCGGGGTGGCCGAGGGACCGGGCCGCCTCGACGTCGTGGTGGGCGGGGTGGGCGGCCTGGACGGCGCGGGCGAAGTCGCGGATCGCCTCCCGTCCGACGCTGTAGGGCTCGGCCGGCGGGTAGGTCCGCCCGACGAGATCGGGGTTCACGGGCATGGCAGCTCCTCGCTGGACGGGCCGCGCGCGGGCGGCGGGACCCGTCCAGTCTACGGCGGCGCGCCCCGCCCCGCCGGGCGCCGCCGTCCGGGGCACGTATACTCCTGCCCATGGATCTCCTGGACGTCGGCCGGATCGTCGCAGGGCTGGCGCTGCTGGTTCTCGGCGGAGAACTCCTGGTGCGGGGGGCGTCCGCGCTCGCCCGGCGGGTGGGGATCTCCTCCCTCGTGGTCGGGCTCACCGTGGTCTCGGCCGCCACGTCGGCGCCGGAGCTCGCCGTCACCGTCGGCGCCGTGCTGCGCGACGAGCCGGGCCTGGCCGTCGGGAACGTGGTCGGCAGCAACATCGTCAACGTCCTGCTCATCCTCGGGCTCTCCGCCCTCGTCGTTCCCCTGGCGGTGAAGCAGCGGCTGGTGCGCTTCGACCTCCCCTGGATGGTCGTGCTGTCGATCGGGCTGCTGCTCGTGTCCCTCGACGGGCGGATCGGCGCGGTGGACGGAGTGGTCCTTCTCGCCGCCGTGGTGCTGCACACGGTGCTGACCGTCGTGATCGGCCGGCGCGGTGCCCCCGTCCCCGCGGCGGCGCCGTCCGGGGACCGCGGAGCCGGCGGCGGCACCGGCGGTGCCGAGGACGTCAGGACCGAGGAGGAGCCGCCCCCGGCCTCGGTCCCCCGGTCCGTGCTGCTCGTGGTGCTGGGGATCGCCCTGCTGGTCGCCGGCGCGACCCTGCTCGTCGAGGGGGCGGTGAGTATCGCCACGTCGCTGGGGGTCAGCAGCCTGGTGGTCGGGCTGACCGTGGTGGCCGTCGGGACATCGCTGCCCGAGCTGGCGACCTCCGTCATCGCGGTGCGCCGCGGTGAGCGCGACCTGGCCGTGGGCAACGTGGTGGGCAGCAACATCTTCAACATCGGGGTGGTGCTCGGCCTGCCGGCGCTGATCTCCCCCGGGGGCATCCCGGTGTCCGGTGCCGCGGTGGCCCTCGACATCCCGGTGATGCTGGCCGCCGCGGTCGCCCTGCTCCCCATCGCGTTCACCGGGTTCGCGGTGGCCCGCTGGGAGGGCGCCCTGTTCGTGGCCCTGTACGCCGCCTACACCGGCTACGTGGTGCTCGCGGCCACCGAGCACGACGCCCTGGAGGGGTTCTCGTGGACCATGGCGTGGTTCGTCCTGCCGCTGGTCGCGCTGACGCTCGCCGTCTTCACCGCCTACGAGATCGGCCTGCACCGTGGCCGCCGGGATCCGCTGCGCTCGCCGTGACCGGTCCGCCCGGACCTGCGTCGGGTCCTGGACGGGGTGCCGGATCGAGGGGCCGGTGCCGGGCCGGCCCGGGGACGACAAAAGCCCGTGACCGGAGGGTCACGGGCTTTTCGCCGTAGCGGTGGACGGGCTCGATCCGTCGACCTCACGATTATGAGTCGTGCGCTCTAACCAGCTGAGCTACACCGCCAGAGGGATGGGACACCGCGGCTGACGGCCTTGACGGCCGGGCCACGGGATCTCATCACGAGAGCCCCGACCGGGAATCGATCCCGGGACCTCCATCTTACCAAGATGGCGCTCTACCACTGAGCTATCGGGGCAACGACGAAGACTCTACCAGCACGTTTCGGGAGAACCAAAATCGCCGGCCACCCCTCTCCAGCACCTCCGGAGCCGTCCTGCCGGCCCTGGATCGGACAGGGTTCTCCGGCCCGTCGGCGCCGTCCCGCCCGCCCGGGCCGGGGCGCCCCGACACGGCCGGCAGGCGCCCCGGACCCGGCGCTCAGTCGTCCACGTCGTCGTCCCGGTCGTCGTCCCGGTCGTCGTCCCAGTCGTCGTCGAGCGGGGCGGGCTGCACGGGCAGCGGGACTTGGGCCGGGGGTGCGGGGACGGCCGGCGGGGCAGGATCGGGGGCGGCCGGCAGGGCGGGCGGGGCCGGCGGCGGCTCGACCGGAGGGAGCGGCACCGCGGAGCCCCCCGCGTCCCCGCGGTCCTGTCCCGGGGCGTCTCCCCCGTCCTGCGCGGGGCCGGTGGGGGACGGCGACGACGACGGGTCCCCGGCCGGCGGCGCCGTGCCGGCCGACGGTCCCGGACCGGGGCTGCCGCTCACGGAGACGCCGCCGCGCACGACCTCCACGCGGTCCGTGCCGCTCGCCGCGTTCCACAGCAGGAGCGCCAGGCCCGCGACGACCAGGAGGGAGACTGCCGACCAGAGGATCCTCATGCCCACCAGTGTCCAGGAACCGGTTGAGGGGGGCATGAGAACATGAGAGCCCTCTCAGGAACGCAGCCCGTCGAGCAGGTCCTGCGCCACAGCGCGCCACCGCGGGCGGAACGCGTAGACGCAGGCGAGCCGCAGCCGGGTCGCCTCGGCGTGCACGGCGAGACGGCCGGGGTCGGCGCCCAGCACCCGGGCCACCGCGGTCACGGCCTCCTGTCCCGCCGCCCGGAGCGCAGGCTCGAGCAGGCCCTGCGCCGCGCGCAGCTCCAGGTGCACGGAGAGGTTCGCGAGGTCGAGCTCGGGCTCGCCGAGGGCCGCGGTGTCGAAGTCCAGGAGCCCCAGCCGTGCGCCGTCGAAGAGCAGCTGCTGGTCGTGCAGGTCCCGGTGCAGCACGACCCGGCCCCGCCGGTCGGCGGGCAGGGCCGAGAGCTCCGCCCCGATCCGCCGTGCCCGTGCGGCGACCGCCCCCGGCGGGGCCTCGAGCAGACCCGGGAACGCCTCGAGCCGGCCGGCCCAGCGGGCCAGCGTGCGGGCCTCGTCCTCGGCCGTGTGCGCGGGCAGCGGCTCCGTGCCCGGCGCGGCGGTGGCCAGGGCCGGCCAGCACCGCGCCCACTCCGCCCAGGCGGCACGGTAGGCGTCGTTCCGTCCCGCGGCCCCCAGCTCGTGCAGGCTCCGGCCGGGCAGGACGGAGAACTCGACCCGGTCCTCGGCCCGGGCCAGGACGGCGGGCACGGCGAAGCCCGCCGCCGTGCCCAGCCCGTGGAGCCGGTCGGACAGCTCGGCGACCCGGGCGGCCCGGCCGCGGGCCAGGAACTTGACGAAGCGGTCCGGGGTGCCGACCACCGCCCGCCGGCGGTGCCGGTGCACGACCACCCGGCCGCCGGCCGCGGCCGCCGCGGCGAGTCCGGGGAGGCGGGGGTCCTCGCCGTGGGGCAGGACGCGGACGGCCCACGGCCGCCCCGCGCCGGGGGCCGCCTCGCCCGCGCGAACGCGTCCGTGCTCGTCCTCGAGCTCGAGCACGAGCCGGGTGCCGTCCGCCGGCCAGGCGCGGCGCACCCGCAGCGGCCGCCCGTCGGCGTCCGGCACGGTCTCCGGCACGCGCACGGGGCGGGTCCGCGGGACGTGCCCACTGCCGGAGTCCACGACGTGCACCGGATCCCCGCCGGCGGGCACGGGGCCCGCGGGCACACGGTCGGCGGGCACGGCGCCGCGCGGCACGGACGGCGGGGCGCCCGGCGCGGACGGCACGGGCTCCGGCGCGAGTGTGGGGGTCACCGGCGCCCGCTGCACCTGATCCACCAGCCGCTGCGCGAGCTCGATCCGCCGGTCCGTGCGCTCCCGCCAGTCGGCGGCGGCCGAGCGGAAGGGCTCCATGCTCCGGGCGAGGACGTGGAACGCGGCCCAGGCCAGGATCTCGGACCATGGCGGCAGCGCCGCCCCGGACCCGTACCCGCGCAGCAGGGCGCCCGTCAGGGACAGCTCCTCGGCTGCGGCGGGGGGCTGTTCGGCGCCCGGGCCGAGGAGCTCCACGGCGAGGAAGCTGCCGAGGTCGTCGGCCGCCGTGCCGGTGCGGACCCGGTCGAGGTCGGCGAGCCGGAGCTCCGGCGCCCCCGGGCCCCCGTCGCCGCGCACGAGCACCTGGTCCGCGGAGAAGTCCCCGTGCAGCATCCGCACGGGGGTCCCGGTGCGGTCCGCCAGGGCCTCGGCCACGACCCGGCCGGTCCGGGCGCAGCGGACGCCCGACCGCCGGTCGAGGGCGGACAGGTCGGCGGCCAGCGAGCGCAGCTTCCGGCCCGCGTCCAGGGGGGCGCCGACCCGTGCGGGGCCGAGGAGCGCCGGTCCGCGCTCGTGCAGCTGCGCCAGTGCCGTGCCCGCGGCGGCGGCGGCCTGGAGCACGGGCCCTCCGGGTCCGGTGCCGGGGCCTGGGCCGTCCGGGGCCGCGGCGCGGGCTGCGAGGTCGCCGTCCCCGAACCAGGGGTAGTGCAGCACGTGCGGTGACACGGGGAGGCCGGGGACGGGCACCGGGGCGAGCACCGGGATCCCGGCGGCGGCGAGCCGGGTCAGCAGCACCGGGTCCGCGGGGGCGGGGCCGGCGGTGAGCTTCGTGACCCGGCCGGCCCCGCCGCTGTCGGCGCCCGTGAGGACCGCGCGGCGGCGGGGGTTGTAGCGCAGCAGCCGGGCGGGGTCCCCCGGCTGCCCGAGCCGCCGGGCCCGGTCCGGCCCGAGCACGGCGAGCGCGCGCCGCAGCTCGGGGTCCGTGCTGATCGTCCCCACGGCCAGACGGTGACCGGGGCGTCCCGGCACGTCCGCGACCAGCACGGGCGCCGGCCGGCCGTCCCGCGCGGCGCGGGCCAGGACCTTCTCGAGCTTGTCCCCCCCGTCCCCGGCGGGGGCGTAGGCGGCGACCCAGTGCACCGCGCCCGTGGTCCCGGCGTCCACGCGGGCCACGACCGAGACGCCGGGCTTGTAGCGCAGGTGGCTGGTGCGCAGCGGGCCGCCGAGCTGGTGGCCGAAGAGCTCGGTGAGCCGGCCGGGGTCGAGGACCGCGGCGAGCGCGGGCAGGCTCTCCCAGGAGTCGGGCAGGTGCAGCGTCACGAGCGGACCTCCCGGCGGTCCTGCGCCCGCTGCTGCTCGACCCACGCGGCGAACACGCCGTCCGGCCGGGCGAGCAGCTCCTCGGGGGCGCCGTCGAGCAGGATGCGCCCGTCCTGGACCCACAGCACGCGGTCGGCGGCGAGCGCGAGGGCGGCGTCGTGGGTCACCGCCAGGGACGTGCGGCCGCGGACCAGGCGCCCGAGGGCGTCCAGCACGTCCCGGGCGGACCGGGGGTCGAGTCCGGTGGTGGCCTCGTCGAGCAGCACGACGGGTGCGTCGCGCAGCAGGGCGCGCGCGATGGCCAGCCGCTGGCGCTGCCCGCCCGAGACGGTCGAGCCGCGCTCCCCCACCGGGGTGTCGTAGCCCTGCGGGAACGCCGTCACGAACTCGTGGGCCTGGGCGGCGGACGCGGCGGCCTCGACCTCGGCGTCGGTGGCCCCCGGGCGGCCGAGCCGGATGTTCTCCCGCACGGTGCCGTGGAAGAGGACGGAGTCCTGCAGCAGCAGGGCGGTGCTGCCGCGCACCGTGCCGAGGCTCAGGGCGCGCAGGTCGTGGCCGTCGAGGGTCACGGACCCGGCGACCGGGTCCATCATCCGCACCAGCAGGGAGACGAGGGTCGACTTCCCGGAGCCGGACGGGCCGACGACGGCGACGTGCTGGCCCGCCGGGATCACGAGGTCGACGTCGCGCAGCACGGTGCGCCCGCCGTGCTCCGGGTCCCCGTACGCGGCGTCCACGTGGTGGAGGGCGATCTCCCCGCGCACCCCGGGCAGGACCAGGGCGCCCGAGGCCTCCCGCACGTCCACGGGCTCCGCCACGAGGTCGGCCACCCGCTCCCCGGATGCCGCGGCGCGGGCGATGCGCCCGGTGTACTTGGCCATGTCCCGCAGGGGCTTCATGCACGTCTTGAGATAGGTCGTGAACAGGACCAGGTCGCCCAGGCTCATGGCGCCCTCGAGCACCCGCAGGCCGCCGCCGAAGATCACGGCCGCGGTGGCCACGCCCACGATCACGTCCGTGGCCCGCTCGAGCGCGGCGGCCAGACGGCGGGACTGCACGCCCTGGGTGAGAGCCTGCCGGTTGGCGCGGCCGAAGGAGCCGGCCATGTGCTCCTCCAGCCCGTAGGCCTGGACGGTGCGGATCGCGCCGAGGGACTCGTGGGCGGTGTTCGCCAGCGCGCCCTCCCCCTGCCGGGTCCGGCGCGAGGCCTCGGTGATCCGCCCGGAGGACCCTCGGCCCACCAGCAGGAAGGCCAGGATCGCCACGACCACCACGAGGGCCAGGAGCCAGTCGAGGAAGAGCATCACCGTGCACATGACCACGAGGGTGATGACGTTGGCCAGCAGCGGCAGGCCCGCGGTGACGGCCACCTCCTGGAGCTTGCCGATGTCCGAGACGAGGCGCTGGACCGTGTCCCCGGCCCGGGAGACCGAGTGGTAGCGGTCCGACAGCGCCTGGACGTGCGCGAACACCCGTTCGCGCAGGGCGGTGGAGACCCGGGAGCCGACGAGGGCGAACGCGACCGTGGCGAGGTAGTTGGCGAGCGCGCGGAACCCCACCACCGCGACCGTGGCCAGCCCGGCGGCCGCGAGCAGCTGCCACGAGGCCTCCGGGATCCACGGGTCGACGTTGTCGGCGCCGAGGGAGAGGGACACGGCGTCGACGACGATCTTCAGCGGCCACGGCTCGAGCACGCGGAAGGCCACCTCGGCCAGGAGCACCACGACGCCGCCCGCGGCGAGCAGCCGGTGCTCGCGCAGGTGCGGGGTGAGCAGCCCGAGGGTGCGCCGGAGGGCCCTGCGGTCGAGCCGCCTGCCCCCGCTCACCGCGGCGCTCCCTGCAGTGCTCCCGGTGCGGCCGGGCGCGGTGCGGCGCCGCTGCGGGGTCGCGTGCCGGTGGGATCCGGAGGGGCGAGGTCCGTGCCGGCGAGGATGCCGTCGAGCACCGCGGTCCAGGAGCGCCGGGCGACCGCGTCGCGGCGGCCGGCGCGTCCCAGGGCACGCCGCCGGCCGGGATCGGCCACCAGCGCGTCGACGGCGCCGGCCAGCGCGGTGGGGTCCGAGGGCGCCACGAGCAGCCCGGTCACCCCGTCCTCGACCGCGGCCGGCACCTGGCCCACGCGGGACGCGACGACCGGCAGGGCCGCGGCGGCGTACTCGTAGATCTTCAGCGGCGAGAAGTACTGGTCCGCGGCGTCCTCCGTGGCGGGATAGGGCGCGACGGCCACGGCGCAGTCGGCCAGCAGCCCGGGCACCGCGGCGGGGGGCACCGCGCCGGTGAACTCGGCGTCGACGCCCAGCTCGGCGGCCAGCTCCTCGAGGGACGCCCGCTGGGGGCCGTCCCCCACCACGCGCAGGCGCCAGTCGGCGGCGGCCTCCGCGCGGGCCCGGATCAGGTGCTCCACGCCGTGCCAGGGCTTGAGCGTGCCGACGAACACGACGACCGGCGGCACGGGGTCCGGTCCCCGGGCGGCGGAGTCGCGGCACGGACGGATGCGCTCCACGTTCACCCCGTTGGGGGCGACCAGGACCCGGCCGGCCGGCCCGCCGGTGTCGGCCACGGTCCGCTCCACCCAGCGGGCGACCGGCTCGGAGACGCAGGCCGTGCGCTCGGCGGCGGCGACCTGCGCGGCGAGCGCGGCGCGGGCGGCCGCCCCGTCCACGAGGTCGCGGTGGGTCCGCTGCTCGTCGATCAGCGGCGAGTTCACCTCGAGGACGCCGGGGACGCCGAGCGCGCCGGTGATCCCGGCCAGGGCGGTCGAGAACAGGGAGTGCCGCTCGTGCACCGCGTCGGCGCCGTCGGCGACGACCCGCTCCGCGATCCGGCGGGCGGCGTCCGCCTGGGCCCGCTCCCGGGCCGCGACGCGCGCGGCGCGGCCGGGAGCGGCGGACGCGGGGCCCGCCGGGACCGGGACGTGGACGACCGGGACGTCGGCGAGGTCGGCGGGGACGTCCTCGCCGAGCCGGGTGGCGTAGAGGCGGACCTCGGCGCCGCGGGCGCGCCAGGCGCGCAGGATCTCCTGGACGTGGACGGAGGCGCCCTTGGTGCCGAACACGGGGACGCCGGGGTCGGCGCAGACGTAGGCGAGACGCATCAGCGGTCGGCTCCTTCGCGGAGGGGGACAGGTCCTGGGACGGGGTCGGCGGCTCGGGCAGGGGCCGGGGCGGGCTCTCGGGTCCGGCCACGGGGCGGCAGCAGGCGCGGGGCCTCCGGGGGGCGTGCGGCGTGCCGGACAGGGCCCCGGGCCGGGTCGGGCTCCGCCCGGTCCGGGACCGGCGGGGGCAGCAGCGCCTGCAGGGCGGCGGCCTGGCCGGTCGAGTCGTAGTCCCGGGTCACGAGGGCGCGGGCGGCCCGGGCGGCGCCCACCCGGTCGAATCCGGGGTCGGCGACCGCGGCGAGCGCGCCGAGCAGGGCGTCGTCGTCGTCGGCGGGGACGAGGACCCCGGTGCGCGGGGCCGCGTTGCGGACCACCTCGGGGATGCCGGTGACGTCGCTCGCGATCACGGGCACGCCCATGGCCATCGCCTCGAGCAGCACGGTGGGCAGGCCGTCGGCGTTGCCGTCGGCGCCCACCGTGCACGGGGCCGCGAAGACGTCCGCGGCGCGCAGCAGCCGGCCGACCTCGGCCTGGGTGCGGGGCCCGACGAGGTCGACGACGTCCCCGGCGCCGAGCTCCGCGACCAGGGCGCGCAGCGGCCCCTCCAGCTCGCCGCCGCCGGCGACGGTGACGGACAGCCGCCCGCCCTGCTCCCGGTACCGGGCGGCCGCCCGCACGAGGCGGTCGAAGCCCTTCTTCTCCACGAGCCGCCCCACGGCCACGACCCGCAGGGTCTCCCCCACGGGCGCGGGGTCCCGGTAAGGGAAGCGGGCGAGCTCCAGGCCGTTGCGCACGAGCCGCAGCCGGTGCGCGTGCGCGGGGAACGCGGAGGCCAGGTGCCGCCGGTTGTACTCGGAGATCGCCACCACGTGCTCCGCCCGCTCGAGGGTGCGGCGCAGCCGGGCGGGGTCCACGGACTCGTGGAAGATGTCCTTCGCGTGGGTCGTCACGGAGAACGGCACCCCCGTGAGCCGGGAGGCGATCTCGGCGACGTGCGCGGCGAGGGTCGCGAAGTGCGCGTGCAGGTGCGTGATGCCCTGCTCCACGACCCGGGTGGCCAGCGCCACCCCCTGGTGGACCTCGGAGGCCTCCGTGCCGGCCAGCTCCGGGAGCAGGGCGGCGAAGCGGGGGCCGAAGCCGGGGACCACCTCCGCCGCGCGGGCCAGGACGGCCCAGCCGGCGGAGGCCCGCTCGGGGCGCTCCACGTGGTGGACCGGTGCCTGGACGCGGGCCGGCTCGGGGTGGAAGCGCGGGTCGGTGCTGTGCCGGAGGGCGAAGATCGTGAGGTCCTCGCCCTGGGCCTCCCGGGCCAGGACCTCGGTGACCACGAAGGTCTCCGAGAAGCGGGGGTAGACCTTCAGCACGTAGCCGATGCGGTGGCCGCTCACCGGAGGCCTCCGGCACGGGCCGGCACGGCCTGCGCGGGCTCCGGCGGCGGGCCCGCGGGCAGGAGCCGCGCCGCGAGGACGGGCACGGCGTGCAGTCCGTCGAGCGCCAGGTGCCGGCGCAGGCGCACGGTGCCGACCACGCGGTGCAGCCAGCCGCTGAGCGCGGCGCCGGTGAGGGCGTCGGCGGTCAGCACGTCCACCGCGCCGTGGGCCTGGAGGGCGCGGGCCCGGATCAGCTGCTCCTGCCGGGGCCGGTCGCGCGGGACCAGGAGCGCGGGGGTGTTCGTGGTGAGGATCTCGGCGACCGAGTTGTAGCCGCCCATCGACACCACCGCGCTCGCGTCCACCACCTCCGCGAGCGCGTCGGGCACGGACGGCAGGACGAGGGTGCCCGGCACGGCGGCGGCGCGCACCTGCTCGGCGTGCTCCTCCGGCATCTGCGGACCCGTGATCACCACGTGCCGGTGGCCGTGGGGCACCCGGGCGCGCGCCGCCGCGAGGGTCAGGCGGTGGCCGTCGGAGCCCCCGCCGGCCATGGTGAGGACGTAGGGGCGGTCCACGCCGCTCGTGCGCCGTCCGGCGGCCCGGCCGGTGGCGAGGTAGCCGGTGTGGCGGACCAGGTCGGCGAGCTCGGCGGGGATCTCGCCGGAGGCCACCGGGTCGTGCACCGCGCGGTCGCCGTACACCCAGATCTGGTCGTAGACCTCCCGCACGGGGTCCAGGTCCCCGAGCGCGGCCCACTCGCGGGCCGCGGCCGCGGGCTCGTCGAGGACCTCGCGCAGGCCGAGGACCACCGCCGTGCCGGGGCTCCGGTCCCGGAGCCTGCGCAGCGGCTCCAGCAGCTCCCGGTCCACCCCCCAGGCGTGGCGGTCGACGACGACGAGGTGCGGGCGGAAGGCCGTGAGCGCGGCGTCCACCATCCCGGAGCGCAGGGCGGTCAGGTGGCGCATGCCCACGGAGAGGTTGCGGGGCGCGTAGCCGCCCGCGCCCTTGCGGATCCCGGGCAGCACCACCCAGTCGAAGCCGTCGGGGCGCCCGTAGGACGTGGCGGCGTCGATGCCGGTCAGCAGCATGCCCGTCACCGGGCGCCCCGTCAGCGCCGGCAGGTGCTGGGCGAGGGACCGGGCGAGGGCCAGGTTCCGGCGGGTGTGGCCCAGGCCCTGGGAGTCGTGCGAGTACAGCACCACCCGCAGCTCGTCGTCGCTCATCGTGTCCTCCTCGGGGGATCAGCGCCGGTGGGTCCGGCGCCGGTGCGGCTGCCGCCCACTGTGGCCGAGGGACATGATGAGAACATGAGCCGTCGATGAAAAGGTTCTCATCTGCGGACGCCCGGCCCGCCGGGACCGGCCCGGAGGCCCCGGCGGGCCGGTCCGCCCGCGTGGACCGGCCGCGGGCCGGCTCAGCCGCCGAAGACCGGCGCGACCGCCTTGACCAGCTGCTGGCCGCCCAGGACGGCGAAGAGCAGGGCCGTGATGCCCAGGGCGATGTTGGTGTGGAGCTTGTTGGCCCACTCCTTCGGGATCCGGCTGCCGTTGAGCAGGCCCAGCAGCGTGAGGGCGAGGAACGGCATGAACAGCGAGCCGAGGACGCCGTAGGCCAGGATCAGGCCGATCGGCTGCCCCAGGGCGAAGAGGACCATGGGCGGGAACGTCAGCCACAGCACGTAGAAGCGGAAGTACTTGCCGCCCACCCGGGTGTCGGGGTGGCCGGACTCCTTGCCGCGGATGTTGCCCCAGAAGTCCGCGAACATGAGGGAGACGCCGTTCCAGACGCCGATGATCGAGGAGAAGGACGCGGCCCA
Organism: Kocuria sp. CPCC 205231; assembly: GCF_040980965.1. Taxonomy (NCBI): domain Bacteria; kingdom Bacillati; phylum Actinomycetota; class Actinomycetes; order Micrococcales; family Micrococcaceae; genus Kocuria; species Kocuria sp. CPCC 205231. The sequence continues at coordinate 174,803 of NZ_JAVKPP010000003.1, forward strand.
GAAGCCGATGAGGAAGCCGGTGCCGACCACGTCGCCGTACTCCGCGCGCAGCACGGCGTAGAGGTCGAGCAGGCCCTCGTCACCGGAGCTGAGCGCCACCCCGGCGGAGCGGACCACCTCGGCGCCCACCACGAGCATGGCGATGACGAAGACCCCCGTCACGACGTAGGCCATGGAGTTGTCGATCCGCATGACGCGCATCCACTTGGGCGTGTACCACCCCTTCTCGCGCAGCCAGTAGCCGTAGGCGGCCAAGGTGATGGTGCCGCCCACGCCCCCGGCGAGCGCCAGCGTGTAGAGCACGCCGCCCTCCGGGATGACGGGCACCAGGCCCGTCAGCATCTCGGGGATGTTGGGGGCGGCGATGACCGCCAGCCCCACCACGGTGACGAACATCAGGCCGACCAGGGCGGCGGTGACCTTCTCGAAGAAGGAGTACTTCCCGAACCACACCATGACGAAGCCGAGCAGCCCCATGATGATCGCCCAGGCCCACAGGGGCAGGACGGGGAACACCGCCGCGAGGGGCAGCGCCGCCGAGGACATCGCGGTGGCGCCGTAGACGAAGCCCCAGATCATGATGTACGGGCCGAAGTACCAGGTGGTCCAGCGGCCCAGTGACCGCCAGCCCTCGAAGATCGTCCTGCCGGTGGCCAGGGTGAAGCGCCCGGCGCCCTCCACGAGGATGATCTTGAGGATCACGCCGAGGATCACCGCCCACAGCAGTCCGTACCCGTACCGGGACCCGGCGACCAGGGTGGCGACCATGTCGGCGGCGCCGACGCCCGTGGCGGCCACCACCAGGCCGGGGCCGATGATCTTCCACTTGGCGGGCGCCCCGCCGTCGTCGTCCGTGCGGGCTCGGTGGGCCGCGAAAGACTTCTCGTTCGCTTCGCTCATGCTGGTTCCTCGTCAGATCGGTCCGTCGGGTGGCCGGGGCCGTGCCCCGGATCACCCTACCGGGCCGGTGCCGATCAGAGCTTGGCGAGGCGGTAGCCGGCTCCGCGCACGGTGACGATGCGCTCCGCGCCGAGCTTGTTGCGCAGGTAGCGGACGTAGACGTCCACCACGTTGGACGAGCCGTCGAAGTCGTAGCCCCAGACCTTGTTCAGCAGCTGCTCGCGCGTCAGCACCTGACCGGGGCTCTCGAGGAACGCCCTGGCCATGGCGAACTCCCGGGCGGAGAGCTCGACCTGCCGGTCCTCGAGCACCGCGCACCGGGTCCCGACGTCGAGGGCGAGCCCGCCGTAGCGCAGCCCGTCGGCGGTCTGCTCGGCCACCGCGCGGTCCCGGAGCCGGGCCCGGACGCGGGCCAGCAGCTCCTGGAACCGGAACGGCTTCGCGAGGTAGTCGTCGGCCCCCTGCTCCAGCCCCGCGACGGTGTCCTCGACCGAGTCGCGGGCGGTGCACATGATCACGGGGATCGAGAAGCCCAGGGACCGCAGCACCGAGAGCACCTGGAAGCCGTCCATGCCCGGCAGACCCACGTCGAGGACGAGCAGGTCGAACTCCCCGGTGCTCGCGTAGTCGAGGGCGCTCGTGCCGTCCTCGACCACGGTGGTCGTGTAGCCCGCGGCGCGCAGGCCCTTCTGGATGAAGCGCGCGATGCGCTCCTCGTCCTCGGCGATGAGGATGCTGGCCATGGGGTGCCTCTACTTCCTGGAGGGTGCGGGGCTGAGGTCGGGACCGGGCACGGGGGCCGGAGGCACCGCGGCACCGGACCCGGCGGCACCGGACGGGGGGACCGGGGCCGCGGCGGGCGGGGACTCCGGCAGCCGGAGCGTGAACGTGGCGCCGCGGCCGGGGCTCGACCGCAGCCCCACGGTCCCGCCGTGCCCGTGGGCGATGGCGGCCACGATCGCGAGGCCGAGCCCGGAGCCCTCCACGGTGCGCCCGGTCTCGGCCCGGCCGAAGCGCTCGAAGATCCGCTGCTGGTCCTCCGGGGCCACGCCCACGCCGGTGTCCCGGACCCACACCTCGAGGCTGCGCGCGGGGGTGTCCTCGCCGGGCGCGGCGGGCCCGGTGGCCCAGGCGGCGCCGAGGGCCACGAGGTCCCCGGGGGCGGAGAACTTCACCGCGTTGGCGGCGAGCTGCACGACCGCCTGGGTGAGCCGCTGCGCGTCGGCCACGACCTGCCCCTCGGCCCGCGCCTCGAGCTCCCAGCGCCGGTCCCCCAGCGCGCGCAGCCGGTCCATCGTGTCGTCGAGCCAGGCGGGGACGTCCACGGGGCCGGGGCGGATGAAGTCGGCGCGCTGGGCCTTGGCGAGCAGCAGCAGGTCCTCCACGAGGCGGTTCATCCGCTCGATCTCGTCGAGGAGCATCGCCCGGGTCTCCTCGACGTCGGCGGGGTCGTGCTCGTCCATCAGCTCGAGGTTGCCGTGCAGGATGGTCAGGGGGGTGCGCAGCTCGTGCGCGGCGTCGTCGAGGAACTGGCGCTGCTGGACGAAGGCCGCCTCGATCCGGCTGAGCATGCCGTTGAAGTTCACGGCGAGCTGGCCCACGTCCGAGTCGTCCTGCGTGACGGGAACGCGTCGCCCCAGGTCGTCCGGGCTGATCTGCTCCGTGGCCCGGCGCAGGCGGGTGATCGGGGCGGTGACCCGGCCCACCAGGACGTAGGCCACCAGCCCCGCCACGACCGTCGTGAGGGCGGCGATGCCGAGGTAGCGCCACAGCGAGTCCAGCACGATCCGGCGCTGGGCGCTCATGTCGAAGCCGACCACGAGGTAGCCCTGGCGCGGGTCCTCGTCCAGGACCACCGAGATGACGCCGAGACGGAGCGTCCGGCCGTCCTGCTCGAGGTCGAAGACGACGGTCTGCCCGGGCCGGGCCCGCTCCACGGCCGCGGCGAGCGTGGCGGGGGCGTCGAGCTGGAACCGTGACCGGTCGGCGTGCTCGAACGCCGGCTCGCCGCCGACGAGCGCGAGGATGCTCTCGTGCTCCCCGGGCACCGTGGTGGTCATGAAGGTGTAGAAGAGCTGCGGCAGGTCCGTGAACGGCTCCTCGGCCGTGGCGTCCAGGTCCTCCGAGAGGGAGGCGTCCGGGCCGAGCGGTCCGCGCTGCGCGAGCCGCTGCAGCTCCCCCGCCTCCTGGACGATGTCCTGGCGCACGGACTCGTCGAGGTCCACCAGGCGCAGGTAGTGGGTGATCCCGCCCACGGCGAGGAGGGCGACCGCCAGGAAGGCGATGGTCGTGGCGAGCACCCGGCTGCGCACGGACCGCAGCTCCGTCCGCACCCTCTCCCACCGCGCGCCCGACATGCGCCCCAGCCTATCGACGGCACGTGAGAGGCAGATGAAGGAGGGACGGGCCGTGCGGCCCGTCCCTCCTCCCGGTCCGGGGTCCTGCCCCCGGGCTCAGTACTTCTTGCTGCGCGGCTTGCGGAACGGCTTCTCGCCGTCCCGGTCGCCCGCGGAGTACCCGGAGCGCTTGCCCTGGTAGCCGCCGCGGGAGTCGTCGCCCCGGGCGCCGCCGCCGCGGCGGGGGCGGTCCTGGTAGGAGGACGAGGTGCTGCGGGGCCGGGTCCGGCCGCCGGCGCCCGGGCCGCGGTCGGCCTCGAGCTGGATGAGCTCACCGTTGATGCGCGTGCGGGAGAGCCGGTCCAGGGTGGAGGCGGGCAGGTTCTCGGGCAGGCCCACGAGGGTGTGGGTCGAGCGGATGTCGATCGCCCCGATCTGCTCGCCGCTCAGCCCGCCCTCGTTGGTGAGGGCCCCCACCACGGAGCCCGGCGAGACGCGGTGCCGGTGGCCGACGGACATCCGGTAGGTGGCCATGCCCTTCTCGGTGCGCGGCTCGCGGCGCGGACGGTCGTCGCCGTCCCGCCCCGGACGGTCCCGGTCGCGGGTGCGCTGCACCGGCTCGGGCAGCTCCTCCACGAAGAAGGGCCGCCCGTCCTGGGCCATCACGGCGATCGCGGCGGCGATCTCCACGGCGTCGACGTCGTGCTCCGCCTGGTACTGCTCGACGAGCTCGCGGAACTGGCCGAGGTCCTCGGACTCCATGGTGTCCGTGATCTGCTGGGCGAACTTGTCCTTGCGGGTCTGGTTCACGTCCTCCGTGGAGGGCATGCGCATGAGCTCCACCGGCTGGCGGGTGGCCTTCTCGATCGCGCGCAGCAGGTACTTCTCCCGCGGGGTCATGAACAGGATCGCCTCGCCGGAGCGCCCGGCGCGGCCGGTGCGCCCGATCCGGTGCACGTAGGACTCGGTGTCGTGCGGGATGTCGTAGTTGACCACGAGCGAGATGCGCTCGACGTCGAGCCCGCGGGCCGCGACGTCCGTGGCCACGAGGACGTCGATCTTGCCCTCGCGCAGGGCCTCGACCGTGCGCTCGCGCATGTTCTGCGGGATGTCGCCGTTGATCGCGGCGGCCGCGTAGCCGCGGGCCTTGAGCCGGTCGGCGACCTCCTCGGTGGCGGCCTTGGTGCGCACGAAGACGATGACGCCGTCGTAGTCCCCGACCTCGAGGATGCGGGTCATGGCCTCCATCTTGTGGGAGCCCATGACCTGCAGGTACCGCTGGCGGGTGTTGGTGCCCGTGGTGGTCTTGCCCTTGACGGCGATCTCCTGCGGGTCCCGCAGGTACTGCTTGGCGATCTTGCGGATCGCGGGGGGCATGGTCGCGGAGAACAGGGCGACCTGCTTCTCGACGGGCGTCTGCGAGAGGATCTGCTCGACGTCCTCGGCGAAGCCCATGCGCAGCATCTCGTCGGCCTCGTCGAGGACCACGTACTGCAGGTGGGACAGGTCGAGGGACCCCTTCTTGAGGTGGTCGATCACGCGGCCGGGCGTGCCGACGACCACCTGGGCGCCGCGGCGCAGCCCGGCCAGCTGCGGACCGTAGGGGGAGCCGCCGTAGACCGGCAGGACGGTGAAGTCCTCGAGGTGGGTGGCGTAGGAGGAGAACGCCTCGCCGACCTGGAGGGCAAGCTCGCGGGTCGGGGCGAGCACCAGGACCTGGGTGTCGCGGGAGACGCCGTTGACGTCGGAGAGCTCGGCGAGCCGGGACAGCGCGGGCACGGCGAAGGCCGCGGTCTTGCCGGTGCCGGTCTGGGCCAGGCCCACCACGTCCTTGCCCTGCAGCAGCACCGGGATGGTGGCGGCCTGGATGGGCGTGGGGTTCTCGTAGCCGACCTCGTCCAGGGTGGCGAGCACCCGGGAGTCGATGCCGAGCTCGGCGAAGGTGATGGTGTGCTCCTCGGCGGTGCCGGGGGTGCTGGGGGTGTCGACGGTCATGGAGAAGTGCCTCGTTATCTGTGCGGGTGGCGGCCCGGGAGCATGCCCAGGGGCGTCGGCCACGGTCGTGGTGTCCGGACGTCCCTGCCAACCACTTGGAGCCCCGCACGGGGCGGGAGCGTCGGACTCGGCGCGGCACGGGCCGCGGCCGAACACGATGCGCGGACGGCATCGCGTTGCACGAGAAAGTGAGGGAGTGACCGGATTCGGTCCGTCCAGTCTAGCGCACGCGACGGCGCGGTCAGCCCCGGCGGCGCACCAGCACGAGGTGCTTCTCGTCACGCACCTCGGTGTAGCCGGCGCCGTAGCGCTGCCGGGCCCAGCCGGCCACGTCCCCCGGCGGGTTCCCGCCCCACGCGGCCCCGAGCCGGTCGACCACCACGTAGTCGGGGGCGGGATCGCCCTCGGACCCCAGCCAGTGCACCTGCGCGCCGGGCACGAGGTGGTGCAGGAGGGTCAGGTCCGTGGCCACGCTCGCCCCCTCGGGGACGGCCGCGACGACCGCGGCCTTGGCGCCCGCCCGGGGGTCCGGACGGTAGGCGGCGGGGTCCACGAGGTCGGCCAGCGGGCGCCCCGGGACCATCAGGAGCGCGACGACGAGCGCCAGTGCCGGCGCGGCCCGGGCGAGCCGCCGGAGGCGTCCGCCGCGCAGCCGCAGCACGGCGTCGAGCAGGGCGACGAAGACAATGGGCATGAGGACGGCGCTGTAGTGCCAGCCCGTGCCCCAGTAGCCGTGGTTCGGCGAGAGCATCCGCCAGAGCAGCGTGGGCAGCGCCACGAGCGCCAGCGGCGAGCGCACGGCGACCACCACGCCCACCGCCAGCACGGCCAGCCAGGTGTGCGCCTTCTGGCCCGGCAGCACCAGGGAGACCAGGGCCCCGGCGGGGTCGGCCGCCACCGCTGCGAGGTCCAGCCGGTCCGCGTACGCGAACCGGCCGTCCGGGCTCAGGGCGGGCAGCACCACGGTCACCGCGAGCGCGGACCAGGCCGCGCCCCACGCGGCGAGGGCGAGCCCGAGCGCCACCGGGCGCCGGTCCCCGTCCGCCTCGCGGTGCGCCCGCCAGGCGAGCACCAGGCCGAGCACCGCGACCGTGACGCCCAGGTCCTCCTTGACGAAGGCGACGGGGGCGGCCCACAGCGCGGCCGCCGTCCACCGCCGCTCCACCAGGCAGCCGAGGGCGAGAACCAGCAGCGGCAGGGCGAAGGCCACCTCGTGGAACTGCACCGCGACGGCGGCCTGCAGCCCGAAGCTGATCCCGTAGGCGAGCCCCAGGGCCGCGCCCGGGCCCGGGCCCAGCGCCCGGACCGCGAAGCCCGTCAGTGCCCCCGCGGAGACGGCCACGAGGACGTCCTGGACCACGAGGAGGGTCAGCGCGGACGGGAACAGCGCGTAGACCGGCCCCAGCAGCACCAGGATCGGGTGGAAGTGGTCGCCCAGCAGGTTCACGCCGTGGCCCTTGATGTGCACGACCGGGCCGTCCCCGGCGGCGTAGGACTTGGCGAGCTGGGTGAAGATCCCCAGGTCCCAGGACGGGACCTCCCAGCGGTGCCACTGGAGCAGGGACCACCACACGTACAGGACGAGCACGAGGAGCCCCACGCCCAGCGGCACCAGCCGCGCCCGCCCGGTCAGCGGCGCGGGACGGGCCGGCGGGGCGGCGCGGCGGAGCGCGGTGGCGGGCATGGCCTCCTCGGTGGCGGGGGGGGCGCCGTCGGACAGGACTGCCATCATGGTCTCATGGCCGTCACCGCTCCCCCGCCCGCCCGCCGGCTCCCGGTGGCCCCGGACGCCGAGCTCGTGTGGGACCCCGAGGGCGCGCTGCACCTGGGCCAGACGCTCGGCGTGCTGGGCCGCGGCAGCGCCGATCCCCTGGTCCGGGTCGCGGCGCCCGACGCCGTGTGGGTCACCGCCCGGACGCCGGCGGGCCCGGTCACGGCGCTGTTCTCCCGCACCGGCGCCGGCCGGCCCCTGCAGCGGCCCGTGCGCGTGCGCGCGTGGGGACCGGGCGCCGAGCAGTTCCTGCTGGAGGCCCCGCGCTGGGCGGGCGCGGAGGACGCGTGGGAGCGGTTCGAGGCCTCGGACGCCTTCGGCGCGCTCCCCCACCGGCTGCGCGTCGCCCGGCACCACCACCCGGGGCTGCGGCTGCCCTCGACCGGCCGGGTGCTGGACCGCGCCGTGCTCTCGGTGCTCGAGCAGCGCGTCACCGTCCGCGAGGCCGTGGCGGCCCACCGGCAGCTCGTCCGGCGCCACGGCGAACCTGCCCCCGGTCCGGCGCCGGAGGGGATGCGGATCGCCCCGACCGCCGAGGCGTGGTGCCGGGTGCCCGTGTGGGAGTGGCACCGGGCGGGGGTCGACGGCGCCCGGGCCGCCACCGTCCGCCGCGTGGCCGGACGGGCCGCCGCCCTGGAGCGCCTGGGCCGGGCCCCGCTGGACGCCGAGCTGCACCGGGGGCTGCGCTCGATCCCCGGCCTGGGGCCCTGGACGGTCGCGGAGATCGTCCAGTGCACGCACGGGGACCCGGACTCGGTCAGCGTCTTCGACTTCCACCTCGCGGACACCGTGTGCTGGTTCTTCGACCGGCGTCCCGGCGACGACCGCCGGATGCTGGAGCTGCTGGAGCCGTGGCGGGGCGACCGGCAGCGGGTCGTGCGCCTGCTGCGGGCCTCCGGCTTCCGCAAGCCCTCGTTCGCTCCGCGGCTGCACCCGGAGGACCACCGGCGCCGGTGAGCGCCGGTGGCCCTCCGGCGCGTGCCGGTGAGGACATCCTGTCCTTGCTGGCACGGCCGCACCGGCGGGCGTTCAATGGAGCCATGACCACCGAACACGTGATCCAGGAGCCCCACGGCGTGGGCTACACCGAGCGGATGAACAAGCTGCGGGCCGGGGTGCTGGGCGCCAACGACGGCATCGTCTCGGTCGCCGCGACGGTCGTCGGCGTCGCGGGCGCCACCGCCAGCTCGAGCGCGATCCTCACCGCGGGCGCCGCCGCGCTCGTGGGCGGGGCCCTGTCCATGGCCCTGGGCGAGTACGTCTCCGTCTCCAGCCAGTCGGACTCGCACCGGGCCCTGATCGAGAAGGAGGAGCGGGAGCTCGCCGAGATGCCCGAGGCGGAGCTGCAGGAGCTCGCCGAGATCTACCAGGCCAAGGGACTCTCCGAGGACACCGCACGGCGGGTCGCGGAGGAGCTGACCGAGCACGACGCCCTGGCCGCGCACCTCGACGCCGAGCTCAACATCGACGCGGAGGACATCGTCAGCCCCTGGAACGCGGCGGTCGCCTCCGCGCTGTCCTTCCTGCTCGGCGCCCTGCTGCCCCTCCTGGCGATCCTGCTGCCGCCGGAGGAGTGGCGGCTCCCCGTGACGTTCGTCGCCGTGCTCGCGGCGCTCGCCCTGACCGGCTGGCTCGGGGCCCGTCTCGGGGGTACGCCGCAGACAGGTCGCGCGGCCCTGCGCGTCGTCGTCGGCGGCGCCCTCGCCCTCGTCGCCACGTTCGCCGTGGGCTCCCTGCTCGGCGTCACGGGCCTCGTCTGAGCTGCCCCGGCACCCCCGGTGCCCCCGCGCCCGGGGGCACCGGGCGGTCCGGGCACGACGACGCCGGGCCCCGCCTCACGGAAGAGGCGGGGCCCGGCGCGGTGGTGCGGGAGGGGTCAGGCGTTGGGCGCGTCCTGGGACTGCTTGGCGACCTCGGCGCGGACCTCTTCCATGTCGAGGCCCTTGACGGCGTCGATGACCTGGTCGAGGGCGGAGGCGGGCAGGGCGCCCGGCTGGGAGAAGACCAGGATGCCCTCGCGGAAGGCCATGAGCGTGGGGATCGACGAGATCTGGGCCGACGCGGCGAGCATCTGCTGCTCCTCGGTGTCGACCTTCCCGAAGACGATGTCCTCGTGCTTCTCCGAGGCGGCCTCGTAGGTCGGTGCGAACTGCTTGCAGGGTCCGCACCACTCGGCCCACCAGTCGAGCAGGACGATGTCGTTCTCGGCGATGGTCTGGCCCAGGGTGTCCTGGGTGATGTCAACAGTAGCCATGCCCTCCAGCGTAGAGGCAGAGCCGGCCGGGGGCACAGGATTTCACTGCCGGCTCAAGACCGCACCGCCGGCGCGCACTAGACTGGGCGTCCGGGCCGGGCCTCCGGCGCGGGCTCCGGGACCGGGACGCCGGTCCGGGGACAGACCCCGTGCACGCCGAGGTGCGCCATGAACTTCGAGATCGGCATCTTCTCGCTGGGCGAGGTGGTCCCGGACCCCGTGACGGGCACCCGGCCCGACAGCCGCCAGCGCCTGCGGGACATCATCGAGCAGGCCGAGGCCGCGGAGCGTGCCGGGCTCACCGTGATCGGCGTCGGGGAGAACCACGGGACGGACGTGGTGGCGGCCTCCCCCGTGGTGCTGCTCTCCGCCATCGCCGGCCGCACCCACCTCCTGCGGCTCACCACGGCCGTCTCCGTGCTCACGGCCGGGGACCCGGTGCGGCTCTACGAGCAGATCGCCATGCTGGACAACATCTCCGGCGGCCGGGCCGAGATGATCGTGGGCCGCGGCGCCTCGCAGCGCGTGCTGCGCGCCCTCGGGCTGGAGCAGCAGGACCACGACGCCCTGTTCGAGGAGAAGCTGCGCCGGCTCCTCACGCTGCGGGAGACCAGTCCCCCGACCTTCGCCGGTCCGCTCGCCCGGGACGGCGTCGAGCTCGAGCTCGAGCCGCGCCCGCTGCAGCCGTGCCTGCCGATCTGGCTGGGCAGCTCCGGCACGCCGGCCTCCGTGGCCCGCGCCGGCGCCCTCGGGCTGCCCCTCGCCCTGCTGCGCACGCACGGCCCCTTCACCGGGGCGGTGCCCGTCGTCGAGGCCTACCGGCGGGCCCTCGAGGCGTCCGGCCGGGACGTCGGCACCCCGGTGGGCCTGAACGTGCCGGGCTTCGTCGCGCGCACCCCGGCGCAGGCCCGGGAGCTCAGCCACCCCTACTTCGCGGCGGGGGCCCGCAGCCACGGGCCTGTCGGGCCGGCGGATCCCCGCTGGTCCCGGGAGGAGTACGACCGGGAGTGCGGCCCGGACGGGACCCTCGTGGTGGGGGACGTGGACGAGGTGGTCGCCAAGATCGTGGCGCAGCAGCGCGCGCTCGGCCACCAGCGCCTCCTGCTCCGGATGGACGCGGGAGGCGTCCCGCACCACCTGGTGCTCGAGTCGATCACGCTGCTGGGCGCCGAGGTGGTGCCGCGGGTCCGCGCCGCCCTGGGCTGACGCCCGGTGCCGGGACCCGGCGCTCGGGGCCGGGGACTCCGGCTCAGGCCGGCGCGGGGGACGCCGTGAGCACCACGTTCTTCCCCCAGAGGTCCTCGGTGTAGCAGCTGACGATGACCAGCCGGTCCGGGACGATGCGCCAGATGTCGCTGTCCTTCAGGGTGTTCTTGTCGTGGGTGACCACCGAGTCCACCACGTACTCCAGCGTCCCGGACCCGGTCTCCAGCTCGATCTCGCTGCCCACGAGCCCGGGATCGCTCAGCCGGTTGAACGGGGCGTCCCGGTCCTCCCAGCTGTGGCCGGTGATGTACGTGGTGTTCTCCGAGCCCTCGCCCGGCATGCCGTACGGGGTGAGCCAGTAGCCGTCCAGGGTGTCCGGCGGGACCAGCAGCTCCGTGGCCAGCTCCTGCTCGCTCGGCGTCAGCGGCAGGACGGTCACGTCGAACCGGGCGTCCTCGACGGTCAGCCGCACGGGGGCCGCCGCCGCCGGCCGGTCGGCGGCGGGCGCTGCGACGGACGGCGTCCGCGTGGCCGCCGCGCTCGGAGGCATCACCGAGGATGCCTCCACCGGCGCGGTGGCCGTCGGGGCCGGGGAGCCGGTGTCCTCCGCGCCCCAGGGGCCGGTCAGCAGGACCGCGGACAGGGCGGCCACGGCGCCGAGACCGCCGACGGCGGCCCAGCGCGTGCCCGCACGACGGCGCGGCGCGGTCTGCTGCTCGGGTGCGTCCATGCTGGCGTCCTCCGGGGGTCGGCTCGGGAAATGGCTGCGCCCTGGTGCCGCGCGAGCGCGGCACCAGGGCGGTCAGCGGTTCGGGATCAGGCGCGGGCGCGGCGCACCCGGAAGGCCACGGCCCCGGACACGGCCGCACCGGCGGCCAGCAGGCCGGCCAGCACGCCGGTGCTGAGCCCGCCCTCCTCGGCGGTTTGCATGTTGATGCCCTGGTTCACGCCGGAGTCGGTGCCGGCCCCGTCGTCCGAGTCGCTCCAGTCGTCGGAGCCGCCCCCGGCGCCCAGGACGTCGCAGTTGCCCTGGAAGAGCGCCACGAGATCGGCGCCGTCCTCCATGAAGACCTCGCCCTGCGCGCGGGCGTCCACGGCGGCGGCCTGGAAGCCGGCCGCGGCGGCGGAGCTCGCCGCGTAGGCCTCGTCCACGGCAGGATCGCTGCTCGAGGCCGCGTAGGACTCCTGCAGGCGCAGGATCTCGGTCCAGGCGCCCTGCGCACGGTCGACGGTGGCGTCGTTCACGATGGCGTCCTCCAGCACGGCCTGCTGGGTCTGGAGCTGGCCCAGGACCGCCTGGTCGGTGACGAGGGAGTTGAAGTGCGTGCCCGCGTCGTAGAGGTGGTCGGCGGCGGTGACCAGGTTGGTCACCGCGGTGCTGGCGGCGGGGGCCACACAGGTGTCGGCATGGGCGGCGGGGGCGCCCAGGAACAGGCCTCCGGCCAGGACGGCAGCCGACGAACCCGCGGCCACCCACTTCTTCACAGCAGTCATATCGGTCTGTCTCCTCAATCATTCAGAACCCCGGGCCTGCCCCTGGGGTACCAGCGCGCGGCACAGTCCTTCCCAGCGTCCTCGGCGTGGCACGCCGGCGGGAGCGCTGCGGGGTCGGTCGTGCTGCTGGTCATCCGGAGTAGGGGGTCCCGACGTGCCGGCTCGGGGAGTGCTGGCACGTGGCCGGATGATGCTGTCGCCTCAAGCTACAAGGATATTCATGTTCTTAGCAATTGTTAAGGGTGGAACGGCGCGGCGGCGCCGTCGGCGTGTCCCCGGATCAGGGGACTCGGCGCGGAATTCCGCGCGGGCCGGGGCACCTCCGGCACCCGCCCGGGCACCGCCCCGGCGCTCTCCTGGCGGCTGGGGGCGGCGGGTGCGTCCCGGCGGCGGGGGACGTGGTGACCCCGCCGTGACCGGGGACGACGAAGGCCCCGGTCCGCGGACCGGGGCCTTCGTGGTGGAACTCGTGGCAGATGAGGGATTCGAACCCCCGTAGGCATTGCCAGCTGATTTACAGTCAGCCCCCTTTGGCCGCTCGGGTAATCTGCCGGGGTGCTCCCGCCGGCCCTTCCGGACCGGTGGTGGCCGCCCCCGCGTGCGGGAGCAGTTCAACAGTACAGAAGATCCGGCGCGATGCGAAATTGCCGGGGACGGCTCAGGCGGCGAGCCGCTCGCACACCTGCTGGAGGAACTTCTCCGCCTGCTCCGCGGTGATCTCGCCGTGGGTCACGGCGTCCGCGAGGTCCTCGGCGACGCCGATCAGCCGCTGCGCCGCCTGGGGGTCGAGCCGTTCGGTGGCCGAGGCCCCCGTGCCCGGTCGGGCCGGCGGCGCCGTCCCGTCGGCGGTCGCGGCCGCCGGTCCCAGCCCGATGCCCATCAGCAGGACCGCCGCCAGCGCGGTGGCCGCCACGGCGCTTCCGCGCCGGGTCCGCCCCGGGCCGGGCGTCACGTCGTCGTGACCCTCGGATGTGCTCATGCCGCCATCCTGGGAGACCGACCTGGACGGATCCTTGGGCGCAGGTCACGAAACGGTGACGGGGCCCTCCCCGGTAGGCTGGGACACAGTCCTGCGGGCCGCACGCCGCCCGTCCACCGTCCCAGCCCAGGAGGCAGCATGGCCAGCGATTCCTCGTTCGACGTCGTCAGCAAGGTCGACAAGCAGGAGGTGTCCAACGCCCTGAACCAGGCCCAGAAGGAGATCGCGCAGCGCTACGACTTCAAGGGCGTGGGCGCCGAGATCGACTTCTCCGGCGAGAAGATCCTCATGAAGGCGAACTCCGAGGAGCGCGTCAACGCCGTCCTCGACGTCTTCCAGTCGAAGCTGGTCAAGCGCGGCATCTCCCTGAAGTCCCTCGACGCCGGGGAGCCCTTCGCCTCCGGCAAGGAGTACCGGATCGAGGCCTCCGTGAAGGAGGGCATCGCCCAGGACCAGGCGAAGAAGATCACCAAGCTCATCCGCGACGAGGGCCCCAAGGGCGTGAAGGCCACCATCCAGGGCGACGAGCTGCGGGTGTCGTCGAAGTCCCGCGACGACCTCCAGGACGTCATCACGCTGCTCAAGGGCTCGGATCTCGAGGTGGACCTGCAGTTCATCAACTACCGCTGAGCTCGTCCCGCGGCGCGGCTCGCGCCGCTCCCCCCGTGCGACGACGGAGCCGCCCACCTCGCGAGGTGGGCGGCTCCGTCGTCGTCGGCGGGCGGGCTCAGCGGCGGCCGATCCCCGCCATGCCCTCGAGCCGGGCCACGCGGTCCGCGGTCGGCGGATGGGTCCGGAACAGGCTGGAGGCGCCGCCGCCGCGGAACGGGTTGGCGATCATCAGGTGCGAGGTGTTGACGAGCTTCTGGTCGGCGGGGTTCAGCGGCCGGGCGTTCGTGCCCATCTCGATCTTGCGCAGGGCGGAGGCCAGCGCGAGCGGATCGCCCGTGAGCTGCGCGCCGTCCTCGTCGGCGTCGTACTCGCGGGTGCGGGAGACCGCGAGCTGGATGACGGTCGCGGCGAGCGGCGCCAGGAAGGCCAGGAGCAGCCCCACGAGAGGGTTGCCGCGGTCACCGCCCCGCCCCCCGCCGAAGATGGCCGAGAACTGGAGGAACTGCGCGGCCGAGGTGATGATGCCGGCCACGGCCGCGGCGATCGAGGACGTGAGGATGTCCCGGTTGTAGACGTGCATCAGCTCGTGGCCCAGCACGCCCCGCAGCTCGCGCTCGTCGAGCAGCTGGAGGATGCCCTCGGTCACGCACACCGCCGAGTTCTCCGGGTTCCGTCCGGTGGCGAAGGCGTTGGGGCTCATCGTCGGGGCGATGAACAGACGGGGCATCGGCTGGTTCGCCCGCTGCGACAGCTCCCGCACGATCCGGTAGTAGCCCGGCGCCTGCTGCTCGGTGATCGGGATGGCGCGCATGGAGCGCAGGGCGAGCTTGTCGCTGTTCCAGTAGCTGTACGCCGTGGACGCCAGGCCGATCAGCGCGAAGACCCAGATGAAGACGCTGCTGCCCGTCCCGCTCGCCACGACCCACCCGATGGCCAGCAGCACCGCCCACAGGCCGCCGAGCAGCAGGACGGTCTTGAGCCCGTTGTTGTGGCTGTGCATCGCGGGTGCGGCTCCTTCATCGGGAACGGGGGTCTTCCGTTGGGCACAACGGCGCCGGCGGCGCCGGTCTTCCCGGGCCGGGCGACGCCCAGGGTTCTCCCAGCCGGCGCCGGGCGTGCTCGTCGCCCGGTGCCGGAGGGATCGCCGCGGTCACCCGCCGGGGGTGGGAGGAGTGGCACCGCCGGCACCGGGCTCCGGGCTCCGGGGACGGGTTCCCCGGCCCGGTTGCTCCGGTCGACGGGAGCTCCTCGGCCGGAGGCACCGTTGCCGCGGGCGCCGTTGCCGCGGGCTCTGACGCCGGGGCCTCGGGGGCCTCCGGAGCCGGGGACTCTGCCGGGGGCTGTTCCGCGCCCGGGGTCTCCGGGGCCGGGACCTCCTCCGCGGGTGGCTCGGTGCCCGGGCTCTCGGTCACCGGCGTCCTGGGCTCGGTCGGCCCGGCGGCCGGGGGTTGCTCGACAGGGGCCTCCCCGGCCGGGCTGCCGTCGTCGTCGGCCGCGGGCAGCGGCGCAGGAGTGCCGCCGCCGGCCGCCGAGGAGCCGCCGGGGGTGCCGCTGTCCGAGGGCCGTCCACCCGCCGCCGCGGGCCGGGGCGCTCGGCCGTCGTCCTGGACGCTCCCCCGGGTGGAGGGGGCCGCCTCGGTGCGACGCCCGGTCGACGCGCCGGCATCGGCGGCGGCCTCCCGTGAGCCGGCGGCCGGTCCGTCCGTCGTGGCCGCGGTGGTGATCGTTCCGCCGCCCGCCCCGGCGGTCCGTGCCTCGGCCGCGGCCTCGGTCAGGGGGCCGGGGGACGGCTCGGAGGTCGGCAGCGACAGCACCCCGCCGGCACCACCGGGCACCGCTGCACCGGCGCCGCGGGCCATGGTGGCCGCGCCGTCGTCCCCGGCGGAGGCCGCGGGTGCGGAGGCCTCCGGCGCGGAGGGGCCCGTCGCGCCGGAGCCGCCGAGGCGCCCCGTGGCCTGTGTCGTCCCGTCGCCGGGACCGCCGGAGCCGGTCACGACGATCCCGGCCAGCGCCGCCGCGGCCGCCAGGGCCCCGGCGCCGAGCAGCACCTTCCGGCCCCGCCGGGTGACGTGGACGGCGGCGAGGGCCCCGCCGGCCACGTCGGTGCCCGGGGCCGCGCCGAGTCGCCCGGCGCTCATCCGTCCCGCGGCCCGGACCAGCTCCACGAGCTCGTCGGTCCGGACGTCCCACAGCGGCACCCCGGCGAGCACGGGCAGCAGCCAGCCGCGCAGGCCTGCTTCGGTGTCCTGCAGGTACAGGTGGTCGGCGGTGCAGCGCGGGCACTCGTCGAGGTGGTCCTGCACGGCCTGCGTCCGCTCGGCGGACAGGCCGCCGTCGGCGAAGGCGCCGAGGTCGGCCGCGCAGTCCGCGCACCCGGCGAGGGTCGGCAGGTCCTGCCTGGCCCGGCGGTAGGCGGCCCGCAGCCCGGCGCGCGCCTCGAGGTGCAGCGCGGTGGTGGCGGCGGGGCTCAGCCCGAGCACCGCGGCCGTCCGCTCGAGCCCGAGGGCCTCGACCTCCAGGTGCCACAGCACGGCCTGCCACGACGCGGGGAGACCGAGATAGATGCCGGTGACCGTCCCGGCCGCGCTCGCCCGCTCCACGCCGGCCCGGCCGACGACGGCGACCAGCCGTGCCCGCAGGAAGACCCCCGGCCCGTCCTCGTCCTGCGTCTCCTCGCCGAGCTCCGCGAGGACCTGGTCGAAGGCGGTGCCCGCCAGCTGCTCCGCGTCCTGGCGGCTCGGCGTGTGGAGCCGCGCCACGACCACGGCGGTGTGCCAGTGCCGGTCCCGCAGGTCCGGGAAGGCGTCGGGCTGCTGCGCCCGCACCGCGGCGAGCAGCTCCTCGTCGGTGCGCGGGGTGCGCCCCTGGGCGAGCGGCTCGGTCGTGCGCGTCATGGGGTCTCCGTCGGTCTCGGGAACGCTCGGTCACCTTGCGGTGCGGGCGACCCGGGAGCGGTGCCGCAGGGCCGTGCCCCCGGCGAAGACGATGACGGCGCACGCCGACGGCGCGCGGTTCCAGAACTGTGGACCCCCCGGTCCCCCGAGCCCATGGTAGAGCGCCCCGGCGGAGCGCGGCACGCCGCTCCTGTCACGAGCCGTTCCCGTTCGTAACACAGTGCCGCCGAGGGCCGTGGGGCCGCCGGGCGACGCCAGGTCCCAGGAGGCGCGGGCGGGGCGGGGCGCTCAGCGGTGGGAGCGGCCCTTCCCCTGGTCGGCGTGGCCGCCGGAGCGGCCGGGCGCCCCGTCCGACCCCCGCTGGTGGTCGCGGCTGTGACGCCCCGAGTGCTTCCGCTCGCGGGACCCGTCGTCGTCCCAGCTCGTCCCGCGGTGCCGGGGCCCGCGCTCGGCGTACCGCACCCCGGGGGCGCCGGCCCCCTGCTGCGCGTGCCGGCGCCCGGGAGCGGCGTCCGAGCGCGTGGGGTCGCTCGGCGGTCCGGCCGTCCGGGCCGGGGGCGCCGGCGCCTTGAACGGCGCGGGGCTCGCGTCCACGACCGGCTGCGGCGTCAGGACCGACGGGACGGGCGAGGGGGTGCCCGCCTCCCGCGCCGGTGTGGGAGCGGTCGTGGGGGCGTCGGCCCTGCGGGCCGGCGGCGCGCTCCTCGGCGCGTCCCCGGACGACGCGTCCCGGGCAGCTCCGGCTCCATCGCCCGACGCCGCGCCGGGCGTCCCGGTCTTCGGGGCGCGGTCCCCGCCCGGCACCGACGCCGGCCGCTCCGCACCGGACCGCGGCGGGGTGGCACCCCCGTCCCCGGACGGTCCCGGCACGCCGCCGGCGGCCGCCGCAGCGCCCGCGTCGTCACCGCTGCGGCCGGCACCGGCCACAGCGTCACCGGCCAGGTCGTCATCGCTGCGGTCGGCGTCGGCCACGAGGGCCGCGGCCTCCGGCCCAGCACCGTCCTGGGTCGCGCCGGCCGGGGCGTCGCCCGGCGTCTGCCCGGCCGCGGCCTCGTCCGACCCGGACGGGCTCCCGTCGCGCTCCGCCGCGGAGACCCCGGCACCGGACTCGTCGTCGTCCTGCTCCGCTCCGGCCGCAGGACCGTCCGCGCGAGGCTTCTCCAGGTCCTCGGCGGTGCGCGGCGCCCGCTCGGCGGCGAGGCTGTCGGCGGCCGGGACCGGGTCGCCCCCGCCGGACACGCCCACCGCGGCGACCGCCACGGCGGTCGCCAGGGCCCCTGCGCCCAGGAGGACCTTCGTCCTGCGGCTCGACCACGGCGAGGTTCCCGGCGCGTCCTCCGGACGGGCACGGGAGGCCCCCGCGCCGGCGGCAGCGACCCCTGCGGGGGCACCGGCCGCGGCGGCGCCCGTTGCGGCCCCTGCTCCGGCGGCCGCGCCGGTCCCCGCACCGGCGGCGGCGATGAGGTTGGTGAGCTCGAGGGACTCGGTGCCCCACAGCGGCAGACCGGCCAGGACGGGCAGCGTCCACGTGCGCAGGCCCGTCCCGATGTCCTGTCGGCCCAGGTACTCGGCGGTGCAGCGGGCGCACCCGTCCAGGTGCGCCTTGACGTCCCGCCGGCTCCGCTGCCCGCGGGTGCCCCGGACGAAGTGGGGCAGCTCGGCGGAGAACTCCGCGCAGTCCGGTCCCGCTGCCCGGTCCGCCGAGGCCTGGCCGTAGAGCCCGCGGAGACCCCGGACCATGTCACGGTGCAGACCGGCGGCCGCGACCGCGCCGAGCCCCAGCGCCGCCGAGGCACGGCGGGCGCTCTGGCCCAGCACCTCGGTGCGCCAGAGGAAGCCCTGCCACTCGGCGGGCAGGCCGCTGAAGACCCGGACCAGGGACGCGGGGTCGGCGGGATCGTCCGGCAGCGCGACCGGCCGCGTGCCGCCGTCGGCCTCCCGCCCGACCATCCACACGACGAAGGCGCCGAGGAAGGCGCGGGGTCCGCCGCCCTCGCCGACGATCTGCTCGATCCGCCCGAGAGCCGCCGCGGCGACGCCCTCCGCCTCCTCCGTGCTGCCGGTCCGCGACCGCGCCACGGCGAGGGCCGTGCCGTGGTACCGCTCCCGCAGCACCCCGAAGGCGTCGGCGTCCCCGGAGTGGGCGGCGTCGAGGAGGACGTCGTCACGGAGCGCCTCAGGGTCGCCGGCGGGGCCGTTCGGACGGGCGTGGGCAGGACGGGTCATGTCTGTCTCCGTGGTGGTCGCGGTCGTTCGGGAAGAAAGAGCTCCGGGAACGTCCCGTCCGACCCGCGGGCGCGCACGCCACGACGACGGTGCCGGACCCCCATCCCCCGCGCACATCGTAAGCGCAGGTCAGAGGCGGGTGAAAGCCGGTGCCCGCCGGTGCGACCAGAACTGTCACGAGGGATCGACCATGGCGGACACGGGCGGGGCGGATGCGTCCCGCTATTGTGAGTCCATCGTGATAACGCTACGGTAGAAGGATGCAGACAACGGAACGCCCCGCACCGGACACCGCCCGGGCCGCCGCGTGGTCGGACCTGTTGCGCTCCCACGGCCGCCGGGTCACCAAGCAGCGGCTGGCCGTCCTCGACGCGGTGGACCGCCGCCCGCACTCCACCGCCGACGAGGTCCTCGCGGACGTCCGCACGGTGCTGCCGGCGATCACCCTGCAGTCCGTCTACGTGGTCCTCTCCGACCTCACGGCCGTCGGCATGCTCCGCAAGTTCGAGCCGCCCGCGTCCCCGGCCCGGTACGAGACCCGCACCGGCGACAACCACCACCACGCGTACTGCGTGCGCTGCGGAACGGTGGCCGACGTCGACTGCTCCGTCGGCCACGCCCCGTGCCTCACGCCCTCCGAGCACCACGGCATGCAGCTGCTCACCGCCGACGTCGTCTACCAGGGCATCTGCGCCGACTGCCTCGCGGCCGGAGCCGCCCCCGCGCAGGCCGCCCCGGAGCAGCCCTCCGCAGAGCAGCCCCTCCCCGCCGCGGGCTGACCCGCCCGCCGGGACTCAGCTCCGCCCGGTGCCGTCCCCGGCCGGAGCCGGCCCGGCCTCGGCGCCCCCTGCCTGCCCCGGCTCCTTCTCCACGAGGGCCAGGAGCTCCCGGAGCTGGTCGGCGGTCAGCGTGGCCACCGGGGGGTGCGCGTTGATGCTGACCTTCCGCGCCCCGGCGTCGAGGGCGAAGCGCAGCGCCTGGCGGGCCGGCGCGGAGCGGACCTCCAGGGTGGTGTCCAGCACGGCGACCTCGGGCGCGGACGTGAACAGCAGGAGGGTGTCCGGCGCGGCGCCCTCCTCCTGCGGCTTCGCGTAGACGGGCACGGCGCGCCCGTCCTGCACGCGCGCGCCGAGCAGCAGCACCGCGTCCGGGGCCAGGAGCCCGGCGAGCAGCTGCGACATGTTGTTCTCGAGCATCGCGGCCTTCACGGCGTCGTTGCGCGGCGCCCGCATCGCCCACTCCACCTGGGGGCGGCTGATCCGGCAGCCGCGGTGGGCCGGGTCGATGACCAGGTGGTCGTGCTGCGGGTCGTCGGCGAGCATCTTCAGGACCTTCACGGCGGACTCGCGCAGCAGCACGGGCTTGCCGCCGTCCGGGTGGTGGCGGTCGAACATGGCCTGGGCCTCCGCCGCCGAGGTGTAGGCGGCGAGGGACCGCGTGCCGTCCGGCTCCCCCAGGGTCTGGACGCGCAGGGTGGACTCCGGGCCCACGGCCTCCCCGCCCGGGCCCGCCACGAGGTCGCTGGCCGTGACGTCCAGCAGCAGGGAGCCCGCCATGCACTGCCGGACGACCTCGATCATCGCCTTGTTGTCGGGGGCGCTCACGAACCGGTCGACGGCCGCCCGCACGAGGGGGTTGACGACTCCCTCGGGGTCGGCCTGCTGCTCGGCGCCCGGGGCGAGGACGGGCAGCTCGACACCGTCCCGCCGGGCGAGCTCGAGGGCCCACGCGGGGATCCGGGCGCGGGTGCGGGGGAAGCGCTCGAGGTGCGCCAGGACGTCCTGGGCCGTGAACGGCCCCTCGGTCCCCCACTGGCGGGGCTCGCCGTCGAGGTCGTAGGTCCCTCCGATCCGGTGGGTCGGCTCGGGCCAGCCCTCGGCGAGGATCACGACCGTGGCCGTGAACCACGTCCCGCGCCCCGGGACGTGGACGTTCTCCCGCAGCTGCTCGACGGCGGGGATGACGGCGCTGTCCTCCTTGATGGGCCCGGCGGTGCCGGGCACCACCTCGTCGCCCCGCTGCTCGCGCACGCGCAGGTGCACGCGCCCGCCCTGGACCTTGAGGTCCACGACCATCCGGTCCCATCCCGGCTCCGTGCGCAGCACGGAGAGCACCCACGAGCCGATCGTGTTCAGCAGCTCCTGCCGGGCCGATCCGGGGGTCGGAGTGGCGGGGGTCTCGCTCATGCGGTGGCTCGTTCCCGGCCCGCGAGGGGGCCTGCTCTGATCGTGTGGTCACGGGACGGGCGCGGGGCCGGGCGCGGCACCCGCGGGGCCCCGAGGGTCTCGCCCCACCCTACCCAAGCGGTCCCCGGCCGCCGCGGGCGGAGCGGCCGTCCGGCGCCCCCGCCGACGCACCGGGCGGCGCCCGCCGTGACGCTCCCGCACCCGCGAGGGTTGCTAGCCTGGACGCATGACGAAAACGCTGCAGGAACTGATCGACGAGTCGATCTTCATCTCCACCGAGTACCAGGCCAGGCTGGCCGAGCTGACCCAGGGCGCCGGGTGGGACGTCGACTTCTCCGCGCCGGCGTTCACCCTGCAGACCGAGCCCCCCGTGACCCTGACGCCCTATCTGCTGGGCACCGAGTCCGCCTCCCGCGGCTCCTGGATCTGGTCCTGGCAGGAGCTGGGCCACTTCCCGGCCGCGGTGGTCTCCGCCGCGGTCCAGGCCCGCGAGGCCGGGGAACGGCTGGGCGTGGACGAGCTGTCCACCGACGAGCTGCCCGTGGCGGAGGGCCTCGCCCGCCGGCTGACGCTGGCGGCCAAGGCCGTGACGGGCGTGTACGCGCACTACCCCGCGGGAGCGGGCGGCGGCGTCACCGCGTGGCTGCTGCTGGACGGACCCGAGTTCGAGCTCCCCGAGCTCACCGTGGAGCGGATGATGCGGGTCATCGCCGAGGCGCTGACCACGGACACCGCGGTGGACCACAACCTCGCCGTGGACTCCTACGCCAAGCTGCGCGGCGCCCACATCGAGTGGGACACCGAGGCCACGTGCGTGGTGACCGTGCGGGACGGCGCGCAGCGGTTCTGGTTCGACGACCACCAGATCTCTGGTGTCGAGCCCGCCGAGCCGTCCGTGGGCCCCGAGATCCTGGTGGACCTGGCCGCGGACGCCCAGGAGCGCGCCGCCACCCTGCGCGAGGACCGTGCCGCCGCCGAGGCCACGGCCGCCCGGCAGGAGGCCGAGCCGCACCGCGCCGCGGCCCCGGCGGCTCCCGCGGAGACCCCGGTGCCCGAGGAGGCCCCCCGGGAGCAGCCCGAGCCGATCGAGGTGCCCGACTTCGTCGAGACGGAGCACGTCCGGCCCGAGCCGGCCGAGGAGCCCCGGCCGGCCGAGGAGCCGGCCGCCGCGCACGCCGGTGCCGCCGAGACCGACCTCCCGTTCGACCAGGAGCCCTCGGACCGGGAGGTGCGCCCGGGCCGCGTGAGCACCACGGTGGTGCCCGGCCCCGAGCCCGTCCGCCCGGCCAGCGAGGAGGTGCCCGAGCCCGCCGCCGCGCAGCACCGGGAGCCCGCCGCGGAGCCGCAGGTGGAGCGCGAGGTCGTGGCCGGCCCCGGTGTCCCGGGCGGCGCCGGGACGGAGCCCGTGGTGGAGGGCGAGGAGACCGCCGAGGAGGAGCAGGGCGAGCGGAAGAAGGGCTTCTTCAGCCGATTCTTCGGCCTCTGACCCCCGGCGGTACCCTCGAGCGTGACCGCCTACAACACCGCACCCGGCCCGGATCCCGACGAGCAGTCGAGGACCCGGGCCGGAGTGCTGTCCGGATTCGCCGCCTACGGGATCTGGGGCCTGCTCCCGCTGTACTTCGTGGCCCTGGAGCCGGCCACGCCGGTGGAGATCGTGGCGATGCGCGTGCTCTTCTCCCTGGTCTTCTGCCTGGCGCTGCTGGCGCTCACCGGGCAGCTGCACCCCCTGGGCCGGGCGCTGCGCGCTCCGCGCACCCTCGGGACCCTGGCCGTGGCCGGCCTGCTGATCGGGGCCAACTGGTGGCTCTACACGGTCGCCACGACCACGGGGAACACCCTGGAGGCCTCCCTCGGCTACTTCATCAACCCCCTCGTGGCCATCCTGCTCGGCGTGCTGGTGCTGCGGGAGCGGATGCGGGCCCTGCAGTGGACGGCCGTGGGGATCGGGTTCGTGGCGGTCGTGGTCATGGCCGTCTTCTACGGGCGGGTGCCGTGGCTCTCGCTGGGCCTGGCCTTCTCCTTCGGCTTCTACGGCCTCGTGAAGAACCGGATGGGCGGGTCCTACCCGGCGATCGTGACGCTGACCGTGGAGACGATGGCGCTGACCCCGGTGGCCGCGATCGTCGTGGCGCTGCTCGGGGCGGACGGCAGGCTGACCCTGGGCAGCGAGGGCACCGGCCACCTCCTGCTGATGCTGTCCTCGGGCGTGATCACGGCCGTGCCGCTGATCCTGTTCGGGGTCGCCGCGACCCGCCTGCCGCTGAGCACCGTGGGCATGATCCAGTACGTGGCGCCCATCGGGCAGTTCCTGCTGGCCGTGCTCGTGTTCGGCGAGCAGATGCCCCTGGAGCGCTGGGTCAGCTTCTGCTTCGTGTGGCTCGCGGTGCTGCTCCTCGTGCTGGACGCGGTGCGCGCCCCGCGGGCGCGCCGCGCCTGAGCACCACGCGCAGGAGGGCTCCCGGCGCCGCGCGGCGCCGGGAGCCCTCCTGCTGGTCCCGGGGGTGCGGGACGGGGTCAGGTGGTGCGGACGTAGTCGTCGCCGCCGAAGCCCTGGTCGTTGTCCGGGACCTCGGGGGTGCGCCGCAGGTGGAGCACGGCGGCGATGAAGCCGCCCCACACCGTGCACACGGCCACGATGAGCATGATGATGGCGGGAGTGGTCATCGGGGGTCCTCCTGGGATCCGGTGGTGCTGGACGTGGTGCCGGAGCTCCAGGGCGCCGTGCCGGTCGCCGCGGCGGGGGCCTCCGCGTGCCGGCCCGTGGACCCGGCCGTGCCCTCGGCGAGGGCGCGGTAGGAGAAGTCCTGGTCGAGGGCCGGGGTGCGCAGGGCGGTGTCCGACCAGTGGGAGAGGTGCCGGTCCCCCTCCATCCGGTTCCGGTCCGTGAAGGCGTCCAGGATCGCGGGGGACGGGCTGAGCTCGTTCGCCCGGGAGGCTCCTGGCCACGGGAGCTTCGAGAGCACGTAGGCGATCACGATGAGCCCGATCGCCATGCCCCAGCCGAACGTGTTGACGAACCAGGTGGGCATCTCGCCGTAGCCCTCCGCCACGGTGGTGGTGAGCGTGTCGATGAGGATGTAGCCCAGCACGATCGGGGTGAGCCCGCCGGCCACGACCATCCAGGTGCGCCCCAGCTTGAAGGAGGACACCGAGTTGAGGTGGTCCCGCAGGGTCGGCAGCGCGGAGAAGCCGGCCGTCAGGAGCATCACGGACACGAGTGCCGCGGCCACGATGCCGAACTGGTTGACGAAGTTGTCCGTGACGTCGAGCAGGTTCAGCCCCGTGGTGGTCGTGAACAGGGCCAGGGAGATCAGCGCCATGGGCACCACGACAGCCACCACGGCGGTGCGCCGGCGCAGGCCGAGCTTGTCCTGGACCGCCGCGACGACGACCTCGACGATGGACACGAGCGAGGTGAACCCGGCGAAGGTCAGCGACGCGAAGAACAGCACCCCGATGAGGGTGCCGAGGGGCGCCTGGGAGATGATCGTCGGGAACGCGATGAACGCGAGGCCGATGCCCGAGGTGGCGACCTCGTCGACGCCCACCCCGGCGACCCCGGCCATGAAGCCCAGTGCCGCGAAGACGCCGATGCCGGCGAGGATCTCGAAGCTGGAGTTGCCGAAGCCCACCACGAGACCGGAGCTGGTGAGGTCCGTCTTGGGCTTGAGGTAGGACGAGTAGGTGATCATGATGCCGAAGCCGACCGAGAGCGAGAAGAAGATCTGGCCGTAGGCGGCGACCCACACGGCGCTGTTGCCCAGTGCGGCCCAGTCCGGGGTGAACAGCGCGTTCAGGCCGTCCGTTGCACCGGGCAACGTCAGGGCGATGACGACGATCACGAGGAACATCAGCACCAGCAGCGGGATGAGCACGAGGTTGACCCGGCCGATGCCCTTCTGCACGCCCAGCAGCAGGACCACCAGCAGCGCCACCCAGGCCACGGCGGTGGTGCCCAGGACGCTGGGGACGAAGTCGAACGCGACGGTCACCTCGTCGGAGGTCTGCAGGACGTCCGCGAGGAAGAACGTGCCGGGGTCCTCGCCCCAGGCCTTGCTGAACGAGAAGAACGTGTAGAGCATCGCCCAGCCGAGGATGACGGCGTAGTACACGGCGATCACGAAGCTGATGCCCATCTGCCACCAGCCGATCCACTCGGTCTTGGGGTGCAGGCGGCGGTAGGCCAGCGGCGCCGAGGCGCGGAAGCGGTGGCCGATGCCGTACTCGAGCATCAGCAGCGGCAGACCGGCCGTCAGCAGCGCGACGAGGTACGGGATCAGGAACGCCCCGCCGCCGTTCTCGTAGGCGATGTAGGGGAAGCGCCAGATGTTGCCGAGGCCGACGGCGGAGCCGATCGCGGCCAGGATGAAGACGGTGCGGCTGGAGAACGCCTCGCGTGGCGCGGCGGCACGGCCGGGTGGGGACTGAGGGGTCATGGTCGTCCTCGGGTGCGGGAAGTGGTCTGCGGACGGCTACAGGCTAGCCCGTGGGACCGCGGGAACCACACCTGGCGCCACGGCCCGTGACGTACGGTGCGGAGCTCGCTCAGGCCTCGCGGTGGACGACGGCGTGCGCGAACGCCACGAGCGCGCGCTTGGCCACCGTGTCCGGCAGCGGCTCCAGCGACGCGATGGCCTCGTCGGCCCACTGCCGGGCGATCCGCCACGCCTCCTCGGTGGCCCGGTGCCCCGAGACCGCGGCCACGGCCCGGGCCAGGGCCTCGTCCGAGGTGAGGTCGGAGTCGAGGTGCTCGAGGGCGCGCACCGCGTCGGCGTCGCCCTCCCCTCCCATCCGGCGCAGGATGAGCACCGGCAGGGTGGGCACCCCCTCGCGCAGGTCGGTGCCGGGGGACTTCCCGGAGACCTCGTCCTCGCCGGTCACGTCGATCACGTCGTCGGCGAGCTGGAAGGCGATGCCGACCTTCTCCCCGTACTCGACCATGACGTCCACGACGTCCTGGTCGGCCCCGGCCAGGACCGCGCCGAAGTGCCCGCACGCCGCGATGAGGGAGCCGGTCTTGCCCGAGAGGACGTCGAGGTAGTGCTCCAGCGGGTCCTGCCCCTCGCGGGGGCCGACCGTCTCGTGCAGCTGGCCGAGCACGAGCCGCTCGAACGTGTCCGCCTGGATCTTGAGGGCCCGCTGGCCGAGCTCGGAGACCATCGAGGAGGCGCGGGCGAAGATGAGGTCGCCGGTGAGGATGGCCACCGAGTTGCCCCACACGGTCTGCGCGGTCGCGACGCCGCGGCGCAGCGGCGCGGAGTCCATGACGTCGTCGTGGTAGAGGGTCGCCAGGTGCGTGAGCTCCACGACGGCCGCGGACTCGAGGACGGCGTCGTTGATGCCGCCGCCGATCTCCCCGGCCAGCACGGTCAGCAGGGGCCGCACGCGCTTGCCCCCGGCCTGGAGCAGGTGGCGGGAGGTGACGTCGGCCAGGTGGTCGGCGCTGCGCACCGCCTCGTCGAGCCGCTCCTCGATCCGGGCCAGCGACCCGAGCACGACCGGGCCCAGCCGGTCGTCGGACGCGATGAGGTCGAAGCCGGCGGGCAGCCTCACCTGATCGGTGCCGAGACCTGCGGCGGGGCCGTCGGCGCTCGGGGAGGAGGATTCAGTCACGGTCCACCACTCTAGCGAGTTTTCGGGGGGCGGGTGTTGCCGGTCGCGGGCGTCAGGGCGTCCAGGAGGGAGACCACCCGGTCCTCCCACGTGGCGGCGGGGCGGTCGGAGAGCTCCGTCATGACCCGGACCACGAAGCGCATCAGGGCGGGCACGGCCATGCCGGTGCGCACGGCCGCCTTCATCACGGCGGGGCTGCCGATGAGCTGGGCCAGGACCCGGCCCTGGGTGAAGTGCGCGCCCCACTCCTGCCGGACCCGGTCGGGGTAGCCGGCGAGCACGAGCTCCCGCTGGGCGGGGCCGTTGGCGGCCGCGGCCGCCACGACGTGCTCGGCGGCGTAGCGGGCGGACTCCATCGCGTTGGAGATGCCCTCCCCGTTGAACGGGGAGACGAGGCCCGCGGCGTCGCCCAGCAGCAGCATCCCCGGGACGTGGTGCGGCGTGCGGTTGAACGCCATCGGCAGGGCCGCGCCGAGCACGCGGCCGCGGCGGTGCTCCTCGTCGAACGTCCACTCGGCGGGCATGGACGCGGTCCAGTCCGCGAGCACCTTCCGGTAGTCCAGGTCCCCGAACGCCGGGGAGGTGTCCAGGATCCCGAGTCCCACGTTGGCGGTGCCGTCCCCGACGCCGAAGACCCAGCCGTAGCCCGGCAGCAGCGCCCGCTGCGGGTCGGTGCCGTCGGTGAGCTCGAGCCAGCCCTCCATCCAGTCCAGGTCCGAGCGCGGGGACTCGAAGTAGGCGCGCACCGCCACCCCCATCGGGCGGTCGTCCCGCTTGTGCAGCCCGGCGGACACCGCGGTGCGGGAGGAGTTGCCGTCGGCCGCGAGCACGACGTCCGCCCGGTGCTCCTCGGTCTCGCCGGTGCGCCGCCCGGCGGCGTCGAGGACGTTGGCGCGGGCGCCGACGACCCGGCCGGAGCCGTCGCGGAGCACCCCGGTCACGGCCCGGCGCTCGAGCACCCGGGCCCCGGCGGCGCGGGCGTGCCCGGCCAGGTGCTCGTCGAAGCCCAGCCGGGTGCGCACGAGCCCGTAGGGCGGGAAGTCGCTCAGCTCGGGCCACGGCACCTCGACGCTGCGCTCGCGGGCCACGAGCCGCAGCCCCCGGTTGCGGGCGTAGCCGAGCTCGGGCCCGTGCGGGAGGCCCATGAGCCGCATCTCGCGCACGGCGCGCGGGGTCAGCCCGTCGCCGCAGACCTTCTCCCGCGGGAACGCGGTCTTCTCCAGGACGGTGACCTCGATCCCGTGCGCCGCGAGCCAGTACCCGGCCGTGGCGCCGGCGGGGCCGCCGCCGAGGACGAGGGCCCTCATCGGGCGGGGGCGTCCGCGGCGGGCTTGACGGCCCGGTGCACGGCCACGATGCCGCCGGTGAGGTTGCGGTACTGCACGCCGGTCCAGCCGGCCGCGAGGATCTCGGCGGCGAGGTCCTCCTGGTCCGGCCACGCCGCGATGGACTCCGCGAGGTACCGGTAGGCCTCCGGGTTGGACGCCGCGCGCGCGGCGATCCCCGGCAGCGCCTTCATGAGGTACTCCGTGTAGACGGTGCGCAGCGGGGCGGCCGTGGGGGTCGAGAACTCGCAGATCACGAGCCGCCCGCCCGGCCGGGCGACCCGCAGCATCTCGGCGAGCGCGCGGCGGTAGTCCTGGATGTTGCGCAGCCCGAAGGAGATGGTCACGGCGTCGAAGGACGCGTCCGCGAACGGCAGCCGGGTGGCGTCGGCCTGCACGAACTCGATGTCCGGGCGGCGGGCGCGGCCCACCTCGAGCATCCCGAGCGAGAGGTCCGCGGCCACGACGTCGACGCCTGCGTCCGCGTACGGCTCGGACGAGGTCCCGGTCCCGGCGGCGAGGTCGAGGACCTTCTCCCCCGGGACGGCGCCGACGGCCTCCGCGACGACCCTGCGCCAGCCGCGGGTCCGCCCCAGCGAGAGGATGTCGTTGACGAGGTCGTAGCGGGGCGCCACGTCGTCGAACATGGCGGAGACTTCGTGCGGCTGCTTGGACAGGTCTGCTCGGTTCACCCGGTCATTGTCGCACCTCGCTCCGACGCCCCCGCCCGGGCCCCTCCCCCGGCGCCCGCCCCGGACGCCCTCCCGGCGGCCCCGCCCGCGGGAGCGGGACCGGGGGCTGTCCGGCGGTCGGCCTAGACTGGGGGGCGATGTCTCCCACCGCCCCCGCCGCCGACCCCGCAGCCGCCCCGCCGGTCCCCGTGCTGCACGCCCTGACGGTGCCGCTGTCCGCGCTGGGCGCGGACCCCGCAGCCGCCCCGGACCTGCGGGACCTGCTCGCCGGACCGGAGCTGCTCACCTGGACGGTGGACGGGCGCGGACTCGTGGCCTGGGGCCGGGCCGCCGAGCACACGGTGCGCGGCGCGGACCGGTTCACGGCGGCCCGCGTGTGGTGGGACGACCTGGTCGGCGCGGCCGTGATCGAGGACCGCGTGGGAGTGCCCGGGACCGGGCTGACCGCCTTCGGCGCGTTCACGTTCGCGACCGCCTCCGCCGTGGACTCCGGGCTCGTGGTCCCGGAGCTGCTCGTGGGCCGCCGGGGCGACGTCGCGTGGGCGACCCTCGTGGTGGCCGTGGCCCCCGGGACCCCCTTCGCGCTGGGCGCCGACGACGTCGCGGCCGCCTGGCTGCGCCGGATCGGCTCCGCCCCCGGGCGCCCGCCCGCCGCGAGCGGGCCGCCCGCGGCGCCGGCCGTGGTCCGGCTGTCCTCCGGGACCCTGGGCGAGCACGAGTGGACGGAGGCGGTGCGCGAGGGCGTCGAGCGCATCCGCTCCGGCCGGATGGAGAAGCTGGTCCTGGCCCGGGACGTCGTGGCGCGCACGGACGCCCCGCTCGATGCCGTGGCCGTGGTGCGGGACCTCGCCCGGCGCTACGAGCAGTGCTGGACGTACTGCGTGGGCCTCGGCGGGGACCCCGCGGGCGCGGGCCGGCTCATGGGGGCCACCCCCGAGATGCTGGTGCGGGTCCTCGACGGCGTGGCCCACGCCCGGGTCCTCGCCGGCACCCTGGACCGGGACGCCGCGCCCCCGGACGAGGACCCGCACGAGTACGCCGCGCGGGTGCTCGGCGAGTCCGAGAAGCAGCAGCACGAGCACGGGTTCGCGATCGACTCCCTCGAGGCGTCGCTGGCCCCCTACACCGACGCCGTCACGACCTCCCCGGAGCCGTTCATCCTCGAGCTGCCCAACGTGTGGCACCTCGCCTCGGACGTCACCGCCGCGCTGCGCCCGGGCCCGGCCGGGGACCCGCCGTCCTCCCTCGAGCTCGCCGAGGCCCTGCACCCCACCGCCGCGGTGTGCGGGACGCCCACGGCGGTGGCCGCCGCCGCCATCCCGGAGCTCGAGCAGATGGACCGGGGACTCTACGCGGGCCCCGTCGGCTGGCTCGACGCGGCCGGCAACGGGGACTGGGGCATCGCCCTGCGCGGCGCGGTGCAGGAGGACGAGCGCACGGTGCGGCTCTACGCCGGGTGCGGCATCGTGGCCGCCTCCGACCCCGAGTCCGAGCTGGCCGAGACCTGGGCGAAGCTGCGGCCGATGCTCCAGGCCCTGGGGCAGCCGGCCGGCGGGGCCCCGGAGCGCCTCGTGCCCGCCCCGGGCCTGTCCGCCGGCTGAGCCGGAGCCGGGCTCGCACCGTATCCTGGTGCCCGAACACGCGCGGGGCCACCGCCCCGCAGGGCCGGCCCCGCGCCCGGCCCGTCCGCGCCGACGACCACTGCTCCCACCGGAGGAACCCCGCATGCCCCGTCCGACGACCCGCCCGTCCCGCGCGCACGCGCTGGCGGCGCTGTCCGCGATCGCCGCCCTCGCCCTGACCGCCTGCACGTCCGAGAGCCCCTCCGGGGAGGCCGCGGACGGCGGCGGGGAGACCGCGGGGGCCACCGCGTCCTCGGCCGTGGCCCTGGTGGAGCCCGGGTTCCTCACCGTGTGCTCGGAGTCCAACTACCCGCCGTTCGAGATGGAGGAGGGCGGCGAGATGGTCGGCCTCGACATGGACCTCGGCCGGGAGATCGCCGAGGACCTCGGCGTGGAGATGAAGAACGTCACGCTCGCCTTCGAGTCGATCCAGTCCGGCGCGGCCCTCGAGACCGACCAGTGCGACGTCGCGATCTCCGCCCTGTCCATCACCGAGGAGCGGCGGACGGTGATGGACTTCTCCGACCCCTACTACGACAACGAGGTCGGCCTCGTGACCGACGGGGCGGACGGGGTCGACTCCATCGACGCCGCCCGCGAGGAGCAGGTGCGGGTCGGGGTCATGCAGGGCACGGTCGGCGAGACCCAGGCCCGGGAGCTCGGCCTCAACGCCGTCCAGTTCGAGGACGCCACCACGCTGTTCACCGGGCTCAGCACCGGGAGCGTGGACGCGGTGCTCGACGACGTCACGGCGATCGCCCAGCACGCCCAGGACGACCCGGACTTCGTGGTGCAGGAGACCGCCGACCTCGACGACCAGCTCGGCGTGGCCGTGGCGAAGGGCGACGAGGCGATGCTCGGCGCGGTCGACGCCACCCTGGACCGCATCGAGGAGGACGGCACGCTCGAGAAG
This sequence comes from Kocuria sp. CPCC 205231, assembly GCF_040980965.1. NCBI lineage: Bacteria > Bacillati > Actinomycetota > Actinomycetes > Micrococcales > Micrococcaceae > Kocuria > Kocuria sp. CPCC 205231. The sequence goes on from NZ_JAVKPP010000003.1 coordinate 205,824, forward strand.
ATCGTCGAGACGTGGATCCCCGTCCAGGAGAACTGACCCGGGGCCGGCGACCCGCACCCGGGACGCCGGCCCCGTCACCGTCCCACCCGTACCACCCAGAACGGACCAACCCATGGCCATGACCATGCACCAGAGAGCACGGCTCTCCCGCGGCGTCCAGTACGCCGTCCTGATCCTCGTCGTCCTCGCCCTCATCGCGGTCGCCGACTGGCCGCTGCTGGTCGAGAAGGTGTTCAACCCGGCCATCGCGGCCCAGCAGTTCCCCGGCATCATCGTGGTCGCGCTGAAGAACACGCTCATCTACACGCTCCTCGGCTTCGCGGTCGGCCTCACCGGCGGTGTGGTGCTCGCGCTCATGAAGCTCTCGTCCGTGGCGCCCTACCGGTGGCTGGCCACGATCTACATCGAGTTCTTCCGCGGCGTGCCCGCCCTGCTGGTCTTCCTCGCCTTCGGCTACGGCATCCCGCTGGCCTTCGGCTTCCGCTTCAACCACTACGTCACGGTGATGATCGCCCTGGGCCTCGTGGCCGCCGCCTACATCGCGGAGTCCCTGCGGGCGGGTCTGCAGGCCGTGCCGAAGGGCCAGTACGAGGCCGCGCGCTCCCTGGGCATGTCCCACGCCCGGGCCATGGTCACGATCGTCATCCCGCAGGCGCTGCGGATCGTGCTGCCCCCGCTGACCAACGAGGTGATCCTGCTGACCAAGGACTCGTCGCTGGTCTACCTGCTGGGCATGGGCGTGGGCCAGTACGAGCTCACCAAGTACGGCCGCGAGGCCATCTCCGGTGCCGGGGCGGGGCTCACGCCGCTGGTGGTGGCGGGTGTCTGCTACCTCATCATCACGGTGCCCCTGGGCATCCTGACCCGCCGCTTCGAGTCCAAGACCGACCGCATGAAGAAGTCCTAGGAGCCTGACTGTGAGCACTGCATCCTCCCCCACTCCCCGGTCCGGGCCCGGCGGCGCCGACGGCCTCGCGGACGCGGCCTCCGTCGTCGTCGAGGGCCTGCACAAGTCCTACGGCTCCCTCGAGGTCCTCAAGGGCATCTCCCTCAGCGTCGGCGCCGGCCAGGTGGTCTGCCTCATCGGCCCCTCCGGCTCCGGCAAGTCCACGCTGCTGCGCTGCGTCAACCTGCTCGAGACCCCCCAGCAGGGGCGGATCACGATCGGCGACTTCGAGGTCACCGATCCCGAGGCCGACGTCGACCGGATGCGCCGGCACGTGGGCATGGTCTTCCAGCAGTTCAACCTGTTCCCGCACCTGAACGTGCTCGAGAACTGCACCGTGGCCCAGCTCAAGGTGCTCAAGCGGGACCGGGCCGAGGCCGAGCGGATCGCCCGCGGCAACCTGGAGCGCGTGGGCCTGGCCGAGAAGGCGGACAACTACCCCGACCAGCTCTCCGGCGGGCAGCAGCAGCGCGTGGCGATCGCCCGGGCCCTGTCGATGGACCCGTCCCTCATGCTCTTCGACGAGCCGACCTCCGCCCTCGACCCCGAGACGGTGGGCGACGTCCTGGCCATCATGCGCAACCTCGCCGCCGAGGGCATGACCATGCTCGTGGTCACCCACGAGATGGAGTTCGCCCGCGACGTCGCCGACAAGGTGGTGTTCATGGACGGCGGGGTGGTCGTCGAGGAGGGCCCCGCAGCCGAGGTGATCCGCCACCCCCGCGAGCCCCGCACCCAGGCGTTCCTCTCCCGCGTGCTCAACCCCACGCAGGTGCAGGCCCCGGAGCAGTGACCCGGCGCGGTCCGGGCCCGCCGTCTGCGGACGACGGGCCCGGACTCATATCCACGACAGACCCGATCGAGGACATCAATACCTCAGGCATGTGAATCACCCCCTGGTGGATCCCTGGGTCTTTGCCTCATATGACCCGGATCACAGCTCTGCCAGGCTGGACGCAGCCAGGGGACGCACTGCCGGTCTCCCCCGCTTCCTGCCTTGTCCACGCGCTGCCCAGAGAGGTCCCGGGGAACATGACCCAACCACACACCATCATCGCGGAGAACCCGCTGCTCGAGCAGAGGACCGCCCGCTTCGTGGCGTTCATCATCTGCCTCGCCCTGCTCTTCGACGGCTACGACCTCGTCATCTACGGCGTGGTCCTGCCGGGCCTGCTCGCCGACCCCACCCAGATCGGGACCCTGGAGCCGGCCGTCGCCGGCCTGGTGGGCTCCTACGCCCTCATCGGCGTGCTCATCGGCTCGCTCGTCTGCGGGGCCATCGGCGACTTCTTCGGCCGCCGCCGGCTGCTGATCACCGGTGTCGCCTGGTTCTCCGTGGGCATGTTCGTCACCGCGCTCACCACCAGCGTGCTGGCCTTCGGCGCGATGCGCTTCCTCACCGGCATCGGCCTCGGCCTCGTGATCGCCACCGCCGGCGCCACCATGGCCGAGTTCGCCCCCGCCGGCCGCCGCCAGTTCTACAACGGCATCGTCTACTCCGGCATCCCCGCCGGCGGCGTCTTCGCCGCCCTCGTGGGCATCGCCTTCCTCGCCGACCTGAGCTGGCGCGGGCTCTTCATGATCGGGGCCCTCCCCCTCCTCCTGCTCGTCCCGCTCATGCTGTGGAAGCTCCCCGAGTCCCCGCGCTGGCTGCTCACCCGCGGCGAGACCGAGCGGGCCGAGGCCGTCGCCCTCCGGACCGGCGTCCCGCTGATCGAGGAGCAGGTCATCCAGACGGTGGGGGCCGCACCGCGCAGGACCGGCTACGCGGCCGTGTTCTCCAGGCAGTTCGCCCTGGCCTCGATCCTGCTGGGCTTCATGTCCTTCTGCGGCCTGCTGCTCACCTACGGGCTGAACACCTGGCTCGCCGTCATCATGAACGGCTACGGCCACAGCATCAGCCCGCTGTACTTCGTCCTCGTGCTCAACGGCTCCGCCCTGGTCGGCGGTCTGCTGGCCTCCCGCCTCGCGGACCGCACCGGGCCGCAGCGGATGATCGCCACGACCTTCGCGCTGGCCGCGATCGCCCTGGTCCTGATGACCTTCAGCTTCCCGCTGCCGCTGCTGTTCCTCTTCATCGCCGTGGCCGGCGTGGGCACCATCGGCACCCAGGTCCTGGTCTACGGGTTCCAGTCGAACTACTACACCACCAACGCCCGGGCCGCCGGCGTGGCGTTCTGCGCGAGCATGGGCCGGTTCGGCGGCATCTTCGGCCCGATCATCGGCGGCTGGCTCGCCGCGGCCGGCTTCGGCGGCCCCCAGGCGTTCTACGTCTTCGCCGGCGTGGCCCTGCTCGGTGCGCTGGTCACCCTCGTGGTGCCCCACCAGCGCGGGCTGGAGGAGGCCGAGCACCGGGTGGAGGAGCTCGCCGGGCACCCGCAGGCGCCCGCCGAGCAGGAGGCGCCCACCGTGCGCGGCTGACCCCGCGGCACCGCCTCCGGGCCCCGTCCCCCTCGCCGGGGGGCGGGGCCCGTCCGCGTCCCCGGCCCCGGGGCGCCGGCCGGCGCAGGGCACCCGGCGCACCTCGAGACCCCTCAGCGGCCGGTGCGGCCTCCCGCACGGTTGTCCGGAGCCGTGTCCTGCGTGGTGTCCTGAGCCGTGTCCTGCGCGGCGGCCTCCGCGGCGGCCCGGGCGACGGCGGCCCGGATCCGCGCGTGGAGGTCCCGCAGCCCGCGCCGGTCCACCACGACCTCCAGGACCGAGCGCCCCCGCACGGGCGCGGCGAGCGCCTGCTCGAGCTCGGCGACGCCGGCCGCACGCCGGTGGGCCACGCCGTAGCCGGCGCACAGCGCGTCGAGCCGGGCCTCGTGCGGGGTGCCGAAGAACCGCTCCACGACCGCCCGGTACTCCTCCTGCTCCCCCAGCGCGCCGTGCTCCAGGGTCGTGAAGATCCCCCCGCCGCCGTCGTTGAGGACCACGAGCTGGAGGTCGGGCTCGCGCTCGCCCGGGCCCAGCAGCAGGGACGAGACGTCGTGCAGGAACGTCAGGTCGCCCAGGAGGGCACGGACCGGCCGGCCGCCGCCGAGCGCCGCGCCGGCGGCCGTGGCCACCGTCCCGTCGATCCCGGCGAGCCCCCGGTTGGCGAGCACGAGCGGGGAGTCGGGGCCGGGCCGTGCGGCCAGGTCGAGGTCGCGCACGGGGTTGGAGGAGCCCGCCAGCAGCACGGCCCCGTCCCGCCGGCAGGCCTCCCACACCGCGGCGGCCACGGCCGGGCCCGTGGCCCGCCCCGGCGGCTCGGCGGCGAGCAGCCCGGCGACGGCGCCGTCCGCGGCGGCGCCCGCCTCCCGCCAGGCCTGCGCCCAGCCGGGGGCGCCGCGGCCGGTGAAGGCGGCCGCCTCGGCCCAGCTCGTGAGCACCCGCTCACGGCGCCGCCCGGGCTCGTACCAGGCCACGGGTGCCGGCCGCACGGCTGCGGTGGCGACGTCCTCCCGGGCGAGCAGGGCCCCGACCGGGCGGGAGAGCGTGGGCCGGCCCACGAGCAGGACCCGCTCGATCCGCCGGCCCAGCGGGGAGTCCAGCAGCAGCCGGTAGGCCCCCACGGCGTGCGGGCCGCTGCGCGCGTTCGAGGAGGGCTCCGCGAGCAGCGGCAGTCCGCACGCCTCGGCGAAGCGTGCCGCGTCCGGTCCGGCGCCGTCCCCGGCGACGACGACGGAGCGCGCCGTCCCGGCGTCCGGCGGCGGGACCGCGACGGGTCCGGCCGCCACCGCGGCCGGCCCCGGGTCCGGCCGTGCTCCCGTCCGGGCGGCCAGCAGCCGGGCCCGGGCCGCGAGCACCGGGCCGTCCTCCGGCGCGGGGTGCAGCGGCTCGCGCAGGGCCACGTTGAGGTGGACCGGTCCCGCCGGCCGGGGCCCCTGCGGTCCACGGCCGGCCAGGGCGGCGAGGACCTCCTCGAGCCGGGCGGGCACGTCGTCGTCCGGGAGGAGGTCCACGGCGGCGCGCACGTGGTCGCCGAAGATCCCGGGCTGGCGGGTGGTCTGGTTGGCGCCGGTGCCCCGCAGCTCCGGCGGGCGGTCGGCGGAGAGCACCACGAGGGGCACCTCGGCGTGGTCGGCCTCCAGCACCGCGGGGAGCAGGTTGCCCACGGCCGTGCCCGAGGTGGTGAGCACCCCGGCCGGCCGGCCGGTGGCCCGTGCGATGCCGAGGGCGGTGAACGCCGCGCTCCGCTCGTCCACCCGCACGTGGACCTCGAGGGCCCCGGCGGCCTGGGCGGCCGCCGCGGCGTAGGCCAGCGGCGCGGACCGGGAGCCGGGGGCTACGACGAGGTGCCGCATCCCGGCGGCGACGAGCTCCTCCAGGACGGTGCGGGCGGTGTCGAGAGAGGGTGTGGTCACAGGAGACCAGGGTAGTCCGGGAACGCAGCGGTCCCCGGCCCGCCGCGGGGCGGGCCGGGGACCGGTGGGCTCCGGACGCCTCCGGAGGCGGGGCTCAGTAGGAGCGGGACGCGGTCCTCGCGGCCGCCTTCGTCTCCGCGGTGGCCTTGCCCTTGTAGCCGCGGTAGCGGGGCCCGCGCTCGCCGTTCTTGCGCCGCTTGTGCTGGTTGCGGCCGTGGCCCGGCCGGTCGTGGATCGCACCGGGGAACTCGGGCTCCCCGGCCCGGTCCACGGCGAAGACCTGGGCCACGGACGGCCGCGGCAGCGACCACTCGCCCTCGCCCTGGCGGGTCTCCACCACGTAGTCCGGGAAGTAGGAGCGGGGCTCCTCGAAGGAGCCGTCCTCGCCCGGGTGCTGCACGGCCACGTAGACCATGCGCTCGCGGTCGTGGATCACGGGCCCGCAGGTCTCGGCGTCCTGCGGCACGGCGAGGAACTGCTCGACGTTGCCGCGCTCGCGCCCGGACAGTCCCACCTTGAACAGTCCGTCGTTGTAGCCGATGGTCCCCGGGGCGCCGTCCGTGGAGATCCACAGGTTGCCCTCCGTGTCGAAGGCCAGGTTGTCCGGGCAGGAGATCGGGGAGACCTTCTCCACCGGGTAGCCGGAGAAGTAGGTGGAGGCGTTCTTCGCCGGGTCCCCGGCGACGAGGAGGATGTTCCAGCCGAACTCGGTGGCGTCGGCACGGTGGTGGCGCTCCGTGATCTCGATGACGTGCCCGTCGCGGTTCTGGGTGCGCGGGTTGGCCTCGTCCGGGCCGGCCTTGCCCGGGGTGCCGCGGTCGGTGTTGTTGGTCAGCGCCACGTAGACCTTGCCGGTGTGCGGGGAGGGCTCGACGTCCTCGGGGCGGTCCATCTTGGTGGCGCCGACCTGGTCCGCGGCCAGGCGGGTGAAGACGAGGACCTCCTCCACGGACATGCCGGCCACGGCCGACTCCCCGTCCACCACCAGGGGCAGCCACTCGCCGGAGCCGTCGAACGCGCCGTCGGAGGGCAGCCGGCCGGAGCCGTCGATCTCGGCCGCGGTGTCCCCGGTGAACTTCGCGACGTACAGGTTGCCCTCGGAGAGCAGCGTCATGTTGTGGGCGCGGTCGCCCTCGACGTACTTCTGGGCGGAGACGAACTTGTAGAGGTAGTCGAAGCGCTCGTCGTCGCCGGAGTAGGCCACCACGGTGCCGTCCTCGGCCACGCGCACGTTGGCGCCCTCGTGCTTGAAGCGGCCCAGTGCGGTGTGCTTGACCGGGGTGGAGGCGGGGTCCTGGGGGTCGAGCTCCACGATCCAGCCGAACCGGTTCGGCTCGTTCGCGTAGCCCGGCAGGGTCGAGTCGAAGCGGGGGTCCACCTCGTGCCAGCGCCGGCTCGGGGCCTCGGCGGCGATCCCGTAGCGCTTCTGCTCGGCGGAGCCGTTGCCCTTGAAGTACTGGTTGAAGTTCTCCTCGCCGGACAGGACGGTGCCCCACGGGGTGGTGCCGCCGGCGCAGTTGTTCTGCGTGCCGAGGACCACGGTGCCGGTCGGGTCGTCCTGCGTCCTCAGCAGCGCGGAGCCGGCGGCCGGGCCGTCCACGGCGAAGGGCGTGCTCAGGGTGATGCGCCGGTTGCGGGCTCCGCCGCGGACGTAGGACCAGGGCCGGCCGGGGCCGGTGCGGGCGATCTCCACGACGGACATGCCGTGGGCGGCCATGGCCACCCGGGCCACCCGCTGGAGGTCGTCCTGCTGCTCGGCGGGGAACATGAGGTTCTCGTTGGTGTACTCGTGGTTGTTCACGAGCACTCCGCTGCGCCCGCCGCGGTCCTGGAGGATGTCCAGGTAGTCGCTGTTGTAGCCGAACTGGGCCGCCTGGGACTCCGGGGTCTGCCGGAGGGGGTCGAACTCCGGGGAGTCCTCGAACAGGGGGTCGCCCCAGCGGATGATCGGGGACCAGTCGAAGCCCTCGGGGACCGTGAGGTCGTCCACGGTGTTCGGCACGGGGGCGATGGGCGCGAAGGACAGCCCGGGGCGTCCGCGGCCGTGGGCCTGGGCGGTCTCCGGGGTGGCGCCGACGACGCCGACGGTCACGGCCGCCGCGGCGCCCAGGCCCAGGGCGGAGCGGCGGGACAGCGCCGCGCTCGCGATGTCGCGGAAGTAGCCGTTGCCGGAGGTGTTGCACTCCGGTCCGGCGCAGGCGCTGCCGCACTTGAGCTGGCACGTGACGGGGCTGCGCTTGCCACGTGTGTGGCCGAGCAGGGGCAGGACGGTGCGCTTGGCGGTGTCGGTCATGGCTCTCCCAGGGGACGGGGCCCGCGGCGGACCGCGGTCGGGGAACGGGTGCTCCGCCACTGCACCACCGCCCGGTGAGGCCCCGGGGGCGGCCGTGCGAACCGCAGGTGAACGGGCAGTGACCGGCCGGGGACCCATCCGCCTCTGATCAGCGGGTCCGTCCCGGGTCGAGTTCACTCAAAGAAACAATGCGCCGGCGGATTCCGCGGCCGTCCCGGTTCTGGGATGCTCGAGGCGTCAGACCGTCCCATCCGTCCAGCGCCCCGGACCGTGACCGGGAACGTCCGGAAGACCCCCCTCCTTCTGCTCGATCCGCCCACGGGCCGTGCCGCCGCGGCGGCGGAGCCGGCCGGGACACCGGCGGAGGAGGCGCGCGATGCACACCGAACCAGAGGGGGGACTGCTGTCCCCGCGGGAGCACGGGGGGAACGTTCCGCACGAGCACGGCGCGCACGGGTACCGGCGTGCGGCCGTGGACTGCCTGAGCATCCACCGCGCGTGGGACCTCCACCCGGGGGACTGCCTGCACGGACGGATCATCGCCTCCGTCCGCGGGGTGGTGGGGCTCGCCTGCAGCCCCGTGGCGGTCTTCTCCTTCACGGGCGACGACCCCGAGCACACGGCCCAGACCCGGATCGGCGCCGCCCACCCCGACATGGAGCTCGGCTGCGACGACGTGTGGCGCGCCGCCCGGGCCTGGGTCCGGGGCCACGGGCTGCACGAGGGCGAGCCGGTGGACCTGGACCGGCTCCGGGCCGAGGTCCTGGGGGTCGCGGCTCAGGGGTGAGGCGCGACCCCGGCCAGGGCGTGCACGCGGCGCAGCCGCTCCAGCCACCACCGGCGCCGGTCGGCGGGCACGGCGTGGCGCGCCAGCAGCTCGGGGTCCGGGACCGCGTCCCGCAGCTCGAGCATCCCGCCCACCGGCCGCAGCGGCTCCCGCAGGACGTCCGCCCGCATGAGGGACACCGTCCCGAGCCCGCAGGCGTACGGGAGCTCGGGCAGGGCGGCGGCGAGCGCGAGACCCGCCCGGATGCCCACGGAGGTGTCCAGGGCGGAGCTGACCACCGCCGGCAGGCCGGCCTGGGCGACCACGTCCAGGGCGCGGCGCACCCCGCCCAGCGGGGCCGCCTTGACCACGAGCAGGTCGGCGGCGCCCGCCCGGGCCACCGCCAGGGGGTCGTCCTCCTTGCGCACGGACTCGTCCGCGGCCACCAGCACCGCCACGCCCCGGTCGGCGAGGCCCTCCCGGACGGCGGCGAGGCCCTCGATCGTGGGCACGGGCTGCTCCGCGTACGCGAGCCCGTGCCGTCCGAGCCGTTCCAGGGCCGCGAGGGCCGTGGGCACGTCCCACCCGCCGTTGGCGTCCACCCGCAGCTCGGCCTCCGGCAGCAGGGCCCGCACGGCCGCGACCCGGGCGTCGTCGTCCCCCGGCCCCTGGCCGCGCTCGGCGACCTTGATCTTCACGGCACGCACCCCGCCCCCGAAACCGGCGAGGACCTCCCGGACCCGGGCCGCCGGCACGGCGGGCACGGTCGCGTTGACGGGGATGCGCGTGCGCCGGGGCGCCGGGAAGCCGTGCCACGCGGCGTCGACCGCGGCGCGGAGCCAGGCGCCCGCCTCGGCGTCCCCGTACTCGGGGAACGGGCCGAACTCCCCCCACCCCGCCGGGCCGCGCAGGAGCACCGACTCGCGCACGTCGACGCCGCGGAAGCGCACCCGCATCGGCAGGGCGACGACGTGCGCGTGCGCGAGCAGGTCGTCGAGCGGGGGCAGGACCACGGCGGGGAGCATGCTCCCCAGCCTAGGCGGCGCCTCTCAGCCCGCTCCGATCCGTGCGTGGAATGATGAGGGCTCCGCGGGTGCCCGCACGGCCGCGGCCGTGCCCGCGCCCCGACGATCCGCACCACCGCCCAGGAGCTCGATGACCACGACCGCCCGCCGCCCCGCCCCCACCATCCTGCAGATCCTGGGCCACCTGCTCGGCGCCGCCGCCCTGTGGGCGTCGGCCGCGCTGGTCGGGGTCGTGGCCCTCACCACCGCGACCGGGCAGTGGCTCGACGAACTGGCCCTGCGCCAGGCGAGCGGCGCCTTCCCCGACCTCTCCGACCGCGCCGCCCAGCTGCTCGACTCGGTCCCGTGGGTGGTGGGCGCCGTCTCCGCCCTGTGCCTCGCGGTCCTGGCCGTGCGCTCCCGGCGCCTCGCCCCGGCGGTGGTCGGGGCGGCGGTGGTCGTGCTCTCCAACCTCACGGTCCAGCTGCTCAAGCGGGTGCTGCTGGAGAAGCCGGACCTGGGGATCCAGGAGGCCGCCGTCAACTCCTTCCCGTCCGGGCACACGGCCGCCGCGGCCGCCGCCGTGGCGGTGGTGCTGCTCGCGGCCCCCGCCTCCTCCCGGCCGGTGGTCGGGCTGCTGGGGGCGGCCGCCACGACCGCGACCGGGGTGGCCACGCTGCTGAACGGCTGGCACCGGCCCTCGGACGTGGTGGCGTCCCTGCTGGTCGTGGCGGGCTGGGCGGCCTTGGGCGGGCTCGTGCTGCGCCTGACCGGGCCCGTGGAACGCCCCGTGCCCGGCGGGGGCCTGACCGCCCTGCTGGCCGTCTCCGGCGCGGGGGCCCTGCTGGTCGGCCTGCTGCCGCTGTGGGCGGCCCTACGCGTGCCGGGCGGGGGCTGGGCTGCGGTCGCGGCGTGCGCGGCGATCCTCGGGGTCAGTCTCCTGGCGGCAGCGGCGCTGACAGCGCTGCAAGCTCCTCGGTCGCGGCGTCCTCGGCCCTGATCCGCTCGAGCCGGTCCAGGAGGATCCGCGCCGCCCCCGGGTTGTAGGGCAGGCGGAACATCGAGGCCGTCACGGGCCGCATGCCGTCCGGCTGCGCCGCGGCGGCCTCGCTCGCGTCCACCCGCTCGATCGCGGTGCGCATGAGCCGGGCCTGCTGGAGCACGAAGCCGCGCTCCACCGGGTTGCCGTGGCCGGGGACGAAGACCTGGTACCGGTCGAGGGCGGCCAGGCTCTCGAGGGCCGTGGCCCAGCCCCGCGGGTAGGAGTCGTCGAAGCTGGGGTCGGCGCCCTGCTCCACGAGGTCCCCGGTGAACACGACGTCGTCGACGCCCACGCAGAGGTCGTTGTCGGTGTGGCCCGGGCCGAAGGAGAAGAGCACCGCCGCCCGCTCCCCCAGGTCCACCCGGGTCAGGGCGGGGCGCCGGCCCGTGCCCGGCAGGTGCCGGTTGGGCACGACGAGACGGGTGTCCGGCCCCTCGGCGGCGGCCATCTCGGGCTCGTGGGTGCCCACGAAGGAGCGCTGGAAGTCGCCGTGCGCCTGGATCGCCGCCGCGCAGCCGCGGTGCGCCCAGAAGTCCTCGGCCCCGGCGCGCTGGAACACGGCGTTGCCCAGGAAGTGGTCGTAGTGGGCGTGGGTGTTCACCACCGTCAGCGGCAGGCCCGTGAGCGAGCGGACGGCCTCCAGGATCTCGCGGGCTTGGCGCGGGCCCGCGCCCGTGTCGATCACGAGGGCGCGACGGGACCCGAGCACGACCCCGGAGTTCAGCCTCCAGTTGTCCGTGCTCACGGCGAAGACGCCGTCGCGGATTTCGTTGATGCGCGCCACCCGACCAGGGTACCGACCGCCGCTGGCTATCCTGGCAACCATGACCGTTCCGTCCTCGGGCCGTGCGGCCGGAGGCGCCGGCCGCTATGCTCCGTCCCCCTCGGGGGACCTCCACCTCGGCAACCTCCGCACGGCGCTGCTCGCGTGGGCCCTCGCGCGCTCCACGGGCCGGGGCTTCGTCCTGCGCGTCGAGGACATCGACCGGGTGCGGCCGGGGGCGGCCGAGCGGCAGCTCGCGGACCTCGCCCGGCTGGGCCTCGACTGGGACGGCCCGCCCCTGCTGCAGTCCTCGCGGGAGGCCGAGCACCGGGCCGTGGTGGAGCGTCTCACCGCGGCGGGGCGCACCTACGAGTGCTACTGCACGCGCCGGGAGGTGCAGGCGGCCGCGAGCGCGCCGCACGGGGCCCCGGGCGCCTACCCGGGCACGTGCCGGGACCTCCGCGACGCCGAGCGGGCGCGGCGCCGCCGCGAGCGGCCTCCGGCGGTGCGGCTGCGCGCGGACGTGCGCTCCCGCACGGTCGTGGACCGCTGGGCCGGGGCGTTCACGGGGCTCGTCGACGACTTCGTGCTGCTGCGCAACGACGGCCGCCCCGCCTACAACCTCGCGGTGGTCCTCGACGACGCCCACCAGGGCGTGGACCAGGTGGTCCGGGGCGACGACCTGCTGCCCTCGACCCCCCGGCAGGCGTACCTGGCCTCGGTGCTCGGTCTGGACGAGCCGGAGTGGGTGCACGTGCCGCTCGTGCTCAACGCGCACGGGCAGCGCCTCGCCAAGCGGGACGGCGCCGTGACCCTCGCCGAGCTCGCCGCGGCGGGGCACGGCGCCGAGGAGGTGCTGGGCTGGATGGCCGCGTCGCTGGGCCTCCCCGGCCCGCTCCGGTCGGCGCAGGACGTCCTCGCCGTGTTCGACGAGGACGTCCTGCCCCGGACGCCCTGGGTCGTGGACCCCGCCCGGTGGGCCGCTCAGGCGCGCGAGGACGCGGAGGTGCCGGCCTCCTCCGGGGCGTGCGGGTCCTCGGGCTCGGCCAGGAACCGCTCGTAGGCGGGGGTGGTCAGGAAGGCGGGGTAGTCGTCGCCCAGGGCCACCTCCTCGAAGATGGCGCGGGCGTCGTCGAAGCGGTCGCCCTCGGCGCGCTCGATCCTCGCGAACTCCTCCTCCAGCAGCTCCTGCACCCAGTCCCGGGTGATCTCCTCGCCCTCGTCCGTGATGGCGCGGGTGTTCACCCACTGCCAGATCTGGGAGCGGGAGATCTCCGCGGTCGCGGCGTCCTCCATCAGGTTGTGGATGCCCACGGCGCCGTTGCCGCGCAGCCACGCCTCGATGTAGCGGATCCCCACCTCCACGTTGTTGCGGATCCCCACCTCGGTGATCCTCCCCTCGGCCGAGGCGATGTCGATGAGCGCCTTGTCGTCGGGCACCACGTCCTCGCGGAGCCGGTCCAGCTGGTTCGGGCGGTCGCCGAGCACCGCGTCGAAGACCTCGCGGCACACGGGGACCAGGTCGGGGTGGGCCACCCAGGATCCGTCGAACCCGTCCTCGGCCTCGCGTGTCTTGTCGGCCTGCACCTTCTCGATCGCGGTGCGGTTGACCTCCTCGTCCCGGCGGGAGGGGATGAACGCGGCCATCCCGCCGATGGCCATCGCCCCGCGGCGGTGGCAGGCCCGCACGAGCTGCTCGGTGTAGGCCCGCATGAACGGCTGCGTCATGGTCACCGCGTTGCGGTCCGGGAGGATGAAGCGGGGCCCGCGGGTCCGGAAGTTCTTGATGATGGAGAAGATGTAGTCCCAGCGGCCGGCGTTGAGCCCCGCGGCGTGCTCCCCGAGCTCGTGGAGGATCTCCTCCATCTCGAAGGCCGCGGTGATCGTCTCGATCAGCACGGTGGCGCGGATGGTGCCGCGGTCCGTCCCCAGCATGGACTCCGCCCGGCTGAAGATGTCGTGCCACAGCCGCGCCTCCTGGTGGGACTCGGTCTTGGGCAGGTAGAAGTAGGGGCCCAGGCCGAGCTTCTTGAGCCGGCGCGCGTTGTGGAAGAAGTACAGGCCGAAGTCCACGATGGCGCCCGCGATGGGCTCGTCCCGCACGGACAGGTGCCTCTCCTCGAAGTGCCACCCGCGGGGCCGCACCACGATGGTCGGGTTGGCCCGGGCGTCCCTGTTCTTCAGCGCGTACTTCTTGCCGTCCGGGTTGGTGAACTCGATGGTCCCCTCGAGCGCGTCGATGAGGTTGAGCTGGTTGGTGACCACGTTCGTCCAGTGCGGGGTGTTGGCGTCCTCCATGTCCGCGAGCCACACCTTCGCCCCGGAGTTGAGGGCGTTGATGGTCATCTTCCGCTCGGTGGGACCGGTGATCTCCACGCGGCGGTCATCGAGCCCGGGCGGGGGCGGGGGCACGCGCCAGGAGTCGTCCTCGCGGATCCTCCGCGTCTCGGGCAGGAACGTGGGGTCGGTGCCGCGGGCGATCGCCTTGCGCCGCTCCTCGCGGGCGGCCAGCAGCTCGCGCCGGCGGGGCTCGAACTCGCGGTGCAGCGCCGCGAGGAAGCCGAGCGCGTCGGGGGTGAGCACACTGTTCTGCCGGGGCACGTGGTGACCGGTGAGGGTCACGCCGTTGATCGTCACGGGGTTGCTGGTCATGGTCATCATGGCTGGGTCCTCGCCTGAAGAGTGTCCTGGGGAGTTCGGGTGGGGCGGCTCCGGAGGGCGCCGGAGCGGGTCGTCGTCGGATGCGGCGCGGCCGGGGACCCTGTCGGGCCCCCGGCCGGTCACGGCCGTTCGGCTCAGGGCCGTTCGGCTCAGAACTGGGCGGTCTCGGTGGACCCGGCCAGCGCCGTGGTGGAGGACTGCGGGTTGAGGACGGTGGAGACCAGGTCGAAGTAGCCGGTGCCGACCTCGCGCTGGTGGCGGGTGGCGGTGTAGCCGCGCTCCTCGGCCGCGAACTCCCGCTCCTGCAGCTCCACGTAGGCCGTCATCTGGTTGCGGGCGTAGCCGTGGGCGAGGTCGAACATCGAGTAGTTCAGGGCGTGGAAGCCGGCCAGGGTGATGAACTGGAACTTGAAGCCCATCGCACCCAGCTCGCGCTGGAACTTGGCGATCGTGGCGTCGTCCAGGTGCTTCTTCCAGTTGAAGGACGGCGAGCAGTTGTAGGCGAGCATCTGGTCGGGGTGCTCCGCGTGGATGCCGTCGGCGAACTTCTTGGCCAGCTCGAGGTCCGGAGTGCCCGTCTCCATCCACAGCAGGTCGGCGTACGGGGCGTAGGCGTTACCGCGGGCGATGCAGGCCTCGAGGCCGTTGCGGACCTTGTAGTAGCCCTCCGCGGTGCGCTCGCCGGTGACGAACGGCTTGTCGCGGTCGTCGACGTCCGAGGTGATCAGGGTGGCCGCCTCCGCGTCGGTGCGGGCGATGATCAGCGAGGGGACGTCGGCGACGTCGGCCGCGAGCCGGGCCGCGCTCAGGGTGCGGACGTGCTGCTGGGTGGGGATGAGCACCTTGCCGCCCAGGTGGCCGCACTTCTTCTCGGAGGCCAGCTGGTCCTCCCAGTGCACGCCGGCCGCGCCGGCCGCGATCATGGACTTCATGAGCTCGTAGGCGTTGAGCGGGCCGCCGAAGCCGGCCTCGGCGTCGGCCACGATCGGGACCAGCCAGTCCTCGACCGTGCTCGTGCCCTCGGAGTGCTCGATCTGGTCGGCGCGCATCAGCGCGTTGTTGATCCGCCGCACGACCGCCGGGACGGAGTTGGCGGGGTAGATCGACTGGTCGGGGTAGGTCTGGCCCGCGAGGTTCGCGTCGCCGGCGACCTGCCAGCCGGAGAGGTAGATGGCCTTGAGACCGGCCTTGACCTGCTGGACCGCCTGGTTGCCGGTCAGGGCGCCCAGGGAGTTGACGAAGTCCTCGGTGTGCAGCTTCTCCCACAGCTGCTCCGCGCCGCGGCGGGCCAGGGTCATCTCCTCCTGCACCGTGCCGCGCAGGCGGACGACCTCCTCCGCCGTGTAGTCGCGGGTGATCTGCGCCCAGCGGGGATCGGCGTCCCACTCCTGGCGGATCTCGTCGGCGGTCTTGGGGGCGTTGGGGTAGGACATGTCGGCTCCTCGTTGAGTGGTCCGAGAACGGGTGCTTCGGCTTCGGGGTCACCGGGAAGTTCGCTCTTCCGTGGTGACACATCCCACTTTGCCCCAGTTCAAGGCGGATCAACCCCACATTTCTCATCGAACTTTCGCCATTTTTCGTCTATCGTGAAGAAATGACGACCAGCGCTTGGGGCACCGAGGAACCGACGACGGCGGAGCCGGCCGGCAGCACCGACCTGATCGGTCTCGGCCGGCGCATCCGCTCGCTGCGCAAGGACCGCGGCATGACGCTCGCGGAGCTCGCGGACCGGGCGGGCACCGCCACCTCGCAGCTGTCCGTGATCGAGAACGGGCGCCGCGAGCCCCGGCTCAGCCTGCTGCGGCGCCTCGCCGAGGTCCTGGGCACGAGCGTGGACGCCCTGCTCGGGGCCGAGCCCGGCACCCGGCGGGAGGCGCTCGAGATCCAGCTCGAGCGCGCCCAGCGCTCCCCGTTCTACGAGCAGCTGGGGCTGCCGACCGTCCGGGTCAGCTCCGCGCTGTCCACCGAGGTGCTCGAGGCGCTCGTGGCCCTGCAGGAGCGGCTGGCCGAGGCCCTCGAGAAGAACTCGGCCACCCCGGAGGAGGCTCGCCGGGCCAACGTGCAGCTGCGCCGGCTCATGCGGGCGCAGGACAACTACTTCCCGGACCTGGAGCAGGCCGCCAAGGAGCTGCTGACCCTGGGCGGCTACTCCTCGGGGCCCGTGTCCAACTCCGTGATCTCCGAGATGGTGGGCAGGCTCGGCTACAGCATCCACCACGTCACCGACCTCCCGCACTCGACCCGCTCGGTGACCGACCTGCTCAACCGGCGGATCTACCTGGTGCAGAGCCCCCGGGCGGACCACGACCCCCGGGCGGTGCTGCTCCAGGCCGTGGGGCACCAGGTGCTGGGCCACGAGCCGCCGAAGGACTACGCCGAGTTCCTCGCCCAGCGCGTGCAGACCAACTACTTCGCCGCCGCGGTGATGCTCCCGGAGGACAAGACCGTCCCGTTCCTGCTCGAGGCGAAGAAGGACCGGGATCTCTTCCTGGAGGACCTCAAGGACCGCTTCGCCGTGTCCCACGAGACGGCGGGCCACCGCTTCA
The DNA here is from genome assembly GCF_040980965.1 of Kocuria sp. CPCC 205231. NCBI lineage: Bacteria > Bacillati > Actinomycetota > Actinomycetes > Micrococcales > Micrococcaceae > Kocuria > Kocuria sp. CPCC 205231. Next base: position 222,176 of record NZ_JAVKPP010000003.1, read on the forward strand.
CGAACCTGGCCACCCGGCACCTGGGGATCCGCACCCACTTCCACAAGGTGCACTCGTCCGGGGTGATCCACAAGGCCTACGAGAACAACGGGCTGGCGTTCCCGACGGACCACACCGGGGCGATCGAGGGCCAGATCTCCTGCCGCAAGTGGTCCGGGCGCACCGTCTTCGACCAGCCCAACCAGTTCACGGCGTTCGCCCAGTACACGGACACCCCCTCCGGCACGTACTGGTGCTCCACGCGCACGGAGCTCTCGAGCCAGGGCGTGTTCTCCATCGGCGTGGGCGTCGCGTTCACCGACGCCCGCTGGTTCCGCGGCCGCGACACCCCGCACCGCACGGTGTCGACCTGCCCGGACCCCTCGTGCTGCCGGCGCCCGCCCGAGGAGCTCAGCCGGGTGTGGGCGGGCCACGCCTGGCCCAACACCCGGGCCCACTCGCACGTGCTCGCCGCCCTCCCGGAGGGGGCCTTCCCCGGCGTCGACGAGCGGGAGGTCTACGAGTTCCTGCAGGCGCACGACGACGCCTGAGCCGGCCCCGCGGGCCGCCGGCGCGGTCTCCCCGCACCCCCGGGACCGCCTCCCTACACCCGTAGTGGCTGGCCACTGCCCGGGAGCGGGCGTAAAGTTCTGTGGGACCTCTGCTCCACCCACCCCCCTGGACGCTGCGCTCCACCGGGCCGGCTCCGGGCGGAAAGGACACCATGCCCCAAGAGATAGCCCAGACGATCGCGATCGTCATCTACTTCGCCGCCATGATCGGGATCGGCCTCTACGCCAACAGCAGGACGAAGAACCTCGACGACTACATGCTCGGCGGGCGCAACCTCAAGCCCGGGACCGCCGCCCTCAGCGCCGGTGCCTCCGACATGTCCGGCTGGCTGCTGCTCGGTCTGCCCGGCGCGGTGTTCCTCTCCGGTCTGGTCGAGGCGTGGATCGCCGTCGGCCTGATCGTCGGCGCGTGGGTCAACTGGAAGTTCATCGCGCCCCGGCTGCGCTCCTACACCGAGGTCTCGCACAACTCGATCACGATCCCGTCCTTCCTGGACAACCGGCTCAAGGGCGGCAGCCGGCTGCTGCGCATCGTCTCCGGGCTCATCATCCTGGTGTTCTTCACGTTCTACGTCTCCTCCGGCATGGTGGCCGGCGGGCTGTTCTTCCAGTCGTCCTTCGGCTCGACGTACCACGCCGGGCTGCTCCTCGTCGTCGGCGTCACCATCGCCTACACGCTCTTCGGCGGCTTCCTCGGTGCGACCTACACGGACGTGGCCCAGGGCCTCCTGATGTTCGCGGCCCTGCTCCTCGTCCCCGTCGTGGGCGTGATCAACGTGGGCGGCTTCGGCCAGATGGCGGAGAACATCCGCGCCGTCCAGCCCGACGCCCTCTCCATGGTGTCCGGGGCCACGGCCATCGGCGTCATCTCGGCCCTGGCGTGGGGCCTCGGCTACTTCGGCCAGCCGCACATCATCGTCCGCTTCATGGCCATGCGCTCCCCCGCCGACGCCAAGACCGGCCGCCGGATCGGCCTGACCTGGATGGTGCTCAGCGTCATCGGGGCGATCGCCACCGCCCTGGTCGGCGTCGCCTACTACGGCAACCGCCCGGACGAGAGCCCGACCGACCCGGAGTCCGTGTTCCTGGACCTCGCGCAGGTCTTCTTCCACCCCGTGATCGCCGGCTTCGTGCTGGCGGCCGTGCTCGCGGCGATCATGTCCACGGTCTCCTCCCAGCTCATCGTCTCCTCCTCCGCCCTGGTGGAGGACCTGTACAAGCTGACGGTCAAGGAGTCCCCCTCCGAGCGCAAGCAGGTGTGGATGGGCCGCGCGGGCGTGGCCCTCGTCGCCCTCGTCGCCACGTTCCTGGCCTGGGAGCAGAACAACACGATCCTCGGCCTCGTGGCGTTCGCGTGGGCCGGCTTCGGCGCCTCGTTCGGCCCGATCGTGATCCTGTCCCTGTTCTGGCGCAAGCTCACGAACCTGGGCGCGATCACCGGAATGCTCCTGGGCGCGGTCACCGTGTTCGCGTGGACCGTGACCCCGTGGGCCGACCTCTACGAGATCATCCCCGGCTTCCTCGTGAGCCTCGTCTCCGCCGTGCTGGTCTCGAAGGCCACCTATCGGCGCGACGAGGAGATCGAGCGCGAGTTCGACGACGCCGTGCGCCTCGCCCACGCGGCGGAGGACGAGATGGCCGCCCGCTGACCTCTCGCACCGCTCCGCCGGGGCCCGTTCCGCACGCCGGAACGGGCCCCGGCGCCGTCCGGGGTCAGTACCCGATCGAGGCCAGGGTGGCCCGGATCGCCTCGGCGGAGCGGTGCAGCATGGCCAGCTCCTGCTCGTCCATGGGCACGGCCAGCCGCTCGACGACGCCCCGCCGCGCGACGATCGACGGCACGGACAGGGCGACCCCGCTGATCCCCCGGTAGTCGTCGAGGACCGTGGAGACGGGCAGCACGGCGTGCTCGTCCCGCAGCACGGCCTCCGCCACGCGCGCCCCGGCCAGGCCGATCGCGTAGTTGGTGGCGCCCTTGCCCTGGATCACCGTGTACGCCGCGTTGATCGTCCGGTGCGTGATCTCGTCCAGCCGCTCGTCGGTGAAGGGCCGCCGCCCCTCGACGGTCCAGTCCCGCAGCGGGATCTGCCCGATGTTCGCGTTCGACCACAGGGGGAACTCGGTGTCCCCGTGCTCGCCGACGATCGTGGCGTGCACGCTCGTGGTGGACACCCCGCCCTCCTCGGCCAGCAGCCACCGCAGCCGGGACGTGTCCAGCACGGTCCCGGAGGACATCACCCGCTCCGTGGGCAGGCCGGTGAGCTTCTGCGCGATGACCGTGAGCACGTCGCACGGATTGGTCACCAGCACGTACACGGCCTCGGGTGCCTGCTCCACCAGCCGCGGCATCAGCTGCTCGAGGATCGCGGCGTTGGCGCCCGCCAGCTCCATCCGGGTCTGGCCGGGCCGCTGCTTGGCCCCGGCGGTCACGAAGACGACGTCCGAGCCCGCCAGCACGGCGACGTCGTCGGAGCCGGTCACCCGGGAGCTGGGGGTGAACATGGCCCCGTGGGCGAGGTCCAGGCCCTCGGCGCGGACCCGGTCCCCGGCGAGGTCGTAGAGGGCCACCTCCTGGGCGACGCCCTTGATGAGGACCGCGTAGGCCAGGGACGAGCCGACGGAGCCGGCGCCGACCACGCCGATCTTGGTTCTCGCGGGAGTGGTGGGCACGGTCTCGGGCACGGGGAACTCCTCGGTGGTCCGGTGGTCCGCGGCTGCGGACGGTGTGCTCCCATCCTGGGCCAGCGGCGCGGGCCGCGGAAGGGCCCGGGCCACCGTGTCGCGGCTCAGCCGGCGGTGGACGCGGAGGCCGCGGCCAGGAAGTCCCGCATGATGGGTCCGCCGGTGACCGAGCCCAGGCCGCCGTCCTCCACGAAGACCGCCACGGCGAGGTCCTCGTGCTCGGCGATCACCCACGAGTGGGTCCGGGGCGGGTCCTCGTCGCCGAACTCGGCCGTGCCGGTCTTGCCGATCGCGGTGTCCGGCTCGAGCCCCTGCAGCACGCCCAGGTGCCCGGACGAGACGACGGCCCGCATCATGGTGCGCAGCTGCTCCGCCTCCTCAGCGGTCAGGGGCTCCTCCGGTCCGGGCCGGGTCGCGGCGTCCTCGTCGAGCAGTCCCTCGGTGCTGACCAGCCGGGGGGTGACGAGCTCTCCGGCGGCGACCGAGGCGGTGAGCCCGGCCATGCTCAGCGGGGACACGAGCGTGCGGCCCTGCCCGAACATCGCGGCGGCGTGCTGGGCCGGCGGCTCCTCCCGCGGGACCTCACCCCAGAACGCGGGCACGGACAGCTCCGCGGGCACGCCGATCCCGAGCGCGGCCGCGGCCTCGGCCAGCTCCGCCTGGTCGATCCGGTCGTACTGGTCCACGAAGGTGGTGTTGCAGGAGTGGGCGAGCGCCTCGGTGAGGGTGATCGAGCCGGTGAACTCGGCCGGATAGGACTCGACGTTGTCGACCCGCACGCCCGCGGCGGTCGTGGACGGCGGGCACTGCACGACCGTCCCGGGGGTGTCGCCCTGCCGGAGCATCCCGAGGGCCGTGACCACCTTGAAGGTGGAGCCGGGCGCGTACCGGCCCAGCAGCGCGGTGGAGTAGCCCTCGGAGCCCGGCCCGTTGGCCGAGGCGACGAGCTCGCCCGTGGAGGGCCGGACGGCCACGACCGCCGAGGGGGACTCGATCCCGGCCAGCAGCTCACCGGCGGTGGCCTGGAGCCCGCGGTCCAGGGTCACCGCGACCGGCTCGCCGGCCTGCGCCGGGACCTCGAACAGCGGCTCGCCGGCCGCGGACTCGTCCCCGGTCTCCTCGACGACGACGCCGGGCGTGCCGCGCAACCGGTCGTCGAAGCGCTCCTGCACTCCCCCGCGGCCGATCGCCGTCCCGGGGGCGAGCTCCCCGCCGGAGTCCGCCACGTCCTCGGCCGTCGCCTCGGCCACCCCGCCCAGCAGGTCGGCGGCGAAGCCGCGGGAGGGCGCCAGCGGCAGCTCGTCCTCGACCACGAGCAGGCCCGGGACCGCCTCCATCTCCGCCGCGTCCAGCTCCCGGAAGTCCTCCAGCCGCAGCGGGACGGCCTCGACGAACGCCTCGGGCCCGGCCTGTCCGACGGCCTCGGCGTAGGCGTCGGCGTCGATGTCCACGGCCTCGGCGAGCCGGCGGGCCGCCTCCTCGGGGTCCGCCCCCTCGAGCTGCGACCGGTCGATGCCCACCCGCCGGATCGGGCGCTCCGTCACCAGCGTCTCGCCGTCCGCCCCGAGGATGTCCCCGCGGTCCGCGGCCACCGTCCGGGCGCGCAGGGCCTCCCCCTCCGCCAGACCCGGGTGCACCACGGCCGGGGACCACTCGGCGGACCAGTCCCCGGACCCGGTCCGGACCAGCGGGAGGACCGAGTCGTACGCCCAGTCCTGCGCCACGCCCGGGAGGTCCCACGACCAGGACAGGGTGGCCTCGCGGCGGTCCTCCTGCCCGGTGTCCTCGACCGCGGAGACCTCGACGGCCGGGGCGGCCTCCCCGAGCGGCGCGGTGATCCGCTCGTACTGCTCCTGGGCGGAGGGACCCTCGACGTCGCCGAAGGACAGCTCCTGGACGCTGCCCGCGCCCAGGGCCGCGGCGACCCGGTCGGCGGTCTCCCGCCCGCCGTCGGGGGCGAGCGCCGAGCAGCCGGTGACGAGGAGGGCCGCGGAGAGGGCGACCGGGAGGGCCGCCCTCGGCCGCCGGGGGCGGGGCCGGGACGCCGGGGGCTGCGGGGCGGGGCGGGGAGTCTGCACGGTGTCGAATCTAGTCCGTCCCGCCCCGGACGGGACAGGCCGGGGCGGAGGGATCCGGACACGGAAGAACCGGTGGGCGCCGTGTCTGCACGGCACCCACCGGTCCGTCGGACGCGCGGGGAGGGGGTGCGCTCCCGCGCGGGGGCGGGGCCGGGTGCCGGCCCCTCACCACCGGATCAGCAGTGGTACGTGTCGGTCGGCGCCTCGAAGTGGACGTCGTAGCCCTCGGGGATGCTCAGGCCGAAGGCGCCGGCCAGGCCCAGGATCTTCTTGGCGCGGGCGAGGCGCGGCAGGTCGGAGCCGTTGCGGATCTCCCCGCCGTCGGCGTCGAACTCCTGGAGGAACTCGGTGGCCCAGGACAGCTCGGACAGGGACGGGCTCAGGCCCTCGTTGACCGTGGCGGTCTGCTCCGGCATCAGGCACAGCTTGCCCGTCATGCCGAACTCCAGGGTCACGGACGTGGCCTCGGCCAGCTTCGGCCCGAGCGCGCCGACGGCGGGCCCGTCGATGGGGCCGGGCAGGTTGGCCGCCCGGGAGGCGATCGTGAACTGCGAGCGCGTGTAGGCCAGCGTCATGGGGTTCTCCCCGAAGCCCGTGTCGCGCCGGAAGTCGCCCAGGCCGAAGCCGAGGCGGTACGTGGAGCGGGCGCCGGCGATGGCCTGCAGGTGCTGCACGCCGCGGGCCGTCTCGACGAGCGCCACGATCCGCGTGTCCTTGAGCAGCTCCGCGGTGCGGGTGACGTGCTCCGGGGACTCGACCATGGCCAGCATGACGCCGTCCAGGCCGCGGACGCCGGCAAGGGCCCGGAGGTCCTCCTCCCACCACTGGGTGCCGAAGCCGTTGACCCGCACCCACGCGTGGTGCTGCTCGCCGTGCTCGTCCCGGGCGTCCAGCCAGCTGATGACGTTGCGGCGGGCGCGCTCCTTGTCCTTGGGCGCCACGGAGTCCTCGATGTCCAGGACGACGACGTCGGCCGCGCTCGCCCGGGCCGCCGCGAACCGCTCGGCCTGGGCGCCGTTGACGAGCAGCCAGGAGCGGGCGAGCTCCGGGCCGACCGCGGGAGCGGCGACCTGGGGAACCAGCGGCAGGGACGAGGTGGTCGGGGTCGTCGGCGTGGTCTCGATCGAGGTGGCAGTCATGAGGGCGTACCCGTTCTCCGTGAGGTGCAGCGAGCTGCGGTGTGACAGATGTGCCGGGGCACCCGTGCTGGGAGGGCAGGTGCTGCCCGGCGGAACCGTGACCGGTGCCGGGCCCGCGGGAACGATCGCGTCGCGGGGGTCCGGCCGGTGCGTGCCCCGGACCGGGGATCGCGAGGTGGGCGAGCCGGTCCGTGCGCGCTGGATCAACGCGCTCGGCAGGTGCGGTGACTCCACCGTAACCCAGATCACACCGGGACGCCACCCGCCGTGCCCGGGCACGGGACCGGGCTCAGGAGCGGCGCGCGGTGCGGGCGGTCGCGGGCGCGGTCCAGGGGTCCTCGGGCCAGGGGTGCCGGGGGTAGCGGCCGCGCATCTCGGCGCGCACCTGGGCGTAGGGGCCGGACCAGAAGGAGGCGAGGTCGTCGGTCACGGCCAGCGGCCGCCCCGCCGGGGAGAGCAGGTGGAAGAGGACCGGGACCCGGCCGCCGGCCACGGCCGGGGACGCCGCCCACCCGAAGCACTCCTGGAGCTTGACGCTGACCACGGGCCGGCCGGCGGGGTCGTCGGCGGCCGGGTAGTCGATCCGGGCCCGGGAGCCGCTGGCCACGGTCAGCCGCTCGGGCGCGAGCTCGTCGAGGCGGGCGGCCTCCGGCCACGGGAGCAGCCGCCGCAGGGGCGGGGCGAGGTCGACCCGGCGGCCGGCGGCGAGGGCGTCGAGCTCGGGGGCGAGCCACTCGTCGAGCCGGTCGAGCAGGGCGGCGTCGGACACGTCGGGCCACGGGTCCCCGAGCCGGTGGTGGAGCAGCGCGAGCCGGCGCCTCAGCCGGTCGGCGCCGTCCGACCAGCCGAGCAGGCCGAGGCCCTGCTCGGCCAGGGCGGCGCGCACCGCCTCGCGGGCCGCCGCCGGGGTGGGCCGCACCGGGGTCGAGGACAGCTCGATCGCCCCGAGCGCGCGGACGCGGCGGGCGCTCGCCCGCCCGTCCTCGAAGCGGGTGCGGACCTCGTCGGTGAGCAGGTGCTCGGCGCAGCGCTCGGCGAGGGGCCGGTCGAGCGCCGCCGCGGCGCGCACGACCGCCCCGGTCCCGGCGGCGGCCTGGCCGGACGCCCGGGTGACGTCCGCGACGGCGAGCCACTCGTGGCCCGCCAGGCCGCTCCCCGGGGCCAGTCCCGCACGGGTCCCGGAGGCGAGCAGGTAGGTGTCCCCCACCTTCCGGGCGACCCGCTCCGGCAGGGCCAGCGCCACGACGGCACCGGTCACGGAATCGGCCGGGACGTCCCCGGCCGCCGGCGGCGCGGGCGCTGCGGAGAACGCGGGGTCCGTGGCGATCCGCTCCAGCCGGCGGGCCTCGTCGGCCCAGCGGCGGGCGTCCGGGGCCCGCCCGGCGCGCAGCTCGGCGAGCAGGCGGGTCAGGTCCCCGCCGGGCGGGCGGTGGTCGTCCGAGACCATCGCGACGACCTCGGCCGCCGGCCGGGCGCCCACCGCGCGGGCGCCGTCCAGCAGGCCGCGGGCCAGGCGCGGGTCCACGGGCACCGCCGCGAGCAGCCGGCCGGTGGCGGTGGCCCGGCCGTCCTCGTCGAGCGCGCCGAGCCCGTGCAGCACGGCGACGGCGTCGGCCAGGGCCGGCGCGGGCAGGGGGTCCGGCAGGGGCAGGCCCCGTCCGCCGGGGGCGCCCCAGCAGGCGAGCAGCAGCGCGGCGCCCGTGAGGTCGGCGGCCGCGAGCTCGGGGGTGAGGTGGCGGGGCATCGCGGCCCAGGTCCGCTCGTCGTAGCAGCGCACGACCTCCCCGGGCCCGAGCCGGGCGGCACGGCCCGCCCGCTGCTCGGCCGAGGCCCGGGAGGCCGCCACCGTGACCAGGCCCGTCATGCCGCGGCCGGCGTCCCGCCGGGGCTCGCGGGAGAGCCCGGAGTCGACCACGAGGCGCACGCCCGGCACCGTCAGGGAGGACTCGGCCAGGGACGTGGAGACGACCACGCGGGGCGGGTCCCTGGGCCGGCGTCCCGAGGTCGCCCGGTCCTGCTCGGCGGCCCCGACCCGGCCGTGCAGCTCGAGCACCTCGGTCCCGCGGCAGGTCTCCCGCAGCCGCCGGGCGACCTGGGCGACCTCCCACGCCCCGGGGACGAACACGAGCGCGTCCGCGGCGCCGTCCCGGGCCAGGGCCCGCGCGTGGGCGTCGGCCGCGGTCCGGGCGACGTGGTCGAGGAACGGGCGGGTGACCCCGCGCTCGTCGGTGCGCCGGCCGGGGGCCGGGGCCCAACGGACCGTGAGCGGGTGGAGGGCGGCCGGGCAGTCGACCACGGGGGCCGGGACGCCCTCGCCCAGCAGCCCGGCGAAGCGCGGGGCGTCGAGGGTCGCGGACATCGCGACGAGCACCAGGTCCTCGCGCAGCTGCCGGACCTCGGCCAGCATGCCGACGAGCAGGTCGGACTCGAGACCGCGCTCGTGGACCTCGTCGAGGACCACGGCGCCCACCCCGGGCAGCCCGGGGTCCTGCAGCAGCCGGCGCAGGAGCACGCCGGGCGTGACGAACTCGACGAGGGTGCCAGCCCCGGTGCGCAGGTCGCCGCGCACCGTGTGGCCCACGAGCGCGCCCACCCGGGTCCCGGCCAGGTGCGCCAGCCGCCGGGCCGCCGCGCGGGCGGCGACCCGGCGGGGCTGGGTGACGACCACCCGGCCGGGCCCGGGACCCGTGGCGCGCTCGTGCAGCAGGTCGGCGACCAGCGGGGGCACCAGGGTGGTCTTGCCGGTGCCGGGCGGGGCCTGCACCACGGCGACGCCGCCGGCGAGGGCCGCGCGGAGCTCGCCGAGCACCCCGGCGACCGGCAGGCCGGCGCCGATCCGGGCGAGGTCGAAGGGGACGGGGCTCATCGTCCCAGTCTCCCACCGCCGCGGGGGCCGGCCGCGGCGGACGGCGGCCGCCGCACCCGGCGCGCACCGTCCGGGGCGGCCGCGCCCCGGGCGGGGAGGGCGGTCAGGGCCCGGTGCGGGCCAGGAACCCGCGCAGCACCGCGGCGAACTTCTCCGGCTCCTGCGAGTGGACCCAGTGGCCGGCCTCGCGGATCGTCACCCGGTGCGCCCGGGGGAACAGCCGGCGCATGACCGGCGCGTGCTCGTCGCGCACGTAGTCCGAGCGCCCGCCGGCGACCCAGAGCACCGGCCCCTCGTACACGGCGTCCCCGGTGTCCGGGAAGCCGCCGATGGTGTCCAGGCTCGACCGCAGCAGCTCGAGGTTCGGCTCCCAGGAGAGGCCCTCCGGGCCCCTGCGCAGGTTCTGCAGCAGGAAGCTCCGGGTGGTGTCCCACGGGATGGGCCCCCGGAGGGCCTCGTCCGCGTCCGAGCGGCGCTCGACGGCCGTGAGGTCCACGGCCGCGAGGCTGTCCAGCAGGTGGGCGAACTCGCCCTCGCCGCCCCCGGCCCGGGCGGGGGCGATGTCCACCACGACGAGCCGGGAGACGAGCTCTGGGTGCCGCAGCGCCAGCACCATCGCCACCTTGCCGCCGAGGGAGTGCCCGACGACGGCGACCGGCCCCGCCGCGGCGAAGTCGTCGCGCAGGGTCTCGGCCACGGAGTCCGCCATCTGCTGGTAGTCCACCCGGTCCGTCCACGCGGACCCGCCGTGGTTGGGCAGGTCCACGAGCAGGCTCCGGAAGTCCGGCTGGAGGTCCTTGGCGATCCGGGTGAAGTTCTTGCCCCGGCCGAACAGACCGTGCAGGAAGACGACGCGGTCGCCGTCGTCCCCGACAGCGGTGGTGTGCAGGGTGCTCGTCCGGATCTCAGCCATCCTCCGAGCTTAGGGTCTCGGCCGCCGGGGGACGGCGCTCTCGTCGCGCGCCGAGGACTCAATGCCCCACAGTCGTCCGGAACTGTTGTCACGACCACCGGCGGAGTGGTCGGATGGGGCACATGAAGAAGCTCATCAACGACCCGGCCGACGTCGTCCGGGAGGCCCTGCTCGGCATGCAGGCGGCGCACGGGGACCGCCTGCGCGTCGACCACTCCAACCGCGTCGTCTTCCGCGCCGACGCGCCCCGGCGCGGCAAGGTGGGCCTGGTGTCCGGCGGCGGCTCCGGACACGAGCCGATGCACGGCGGGTTCGTGGGCCCGGGGATGCTGGACGCGGCCTGCGCCGGCGAGGTGTTCACCTCCCCGGTGCCGGACCAGATGCTCGCCGCGACCCTCGGCGTCGACGGCGGCGCCGGCGTCCTGCACATCGTGAAGAACTACACCGGCGACGTCATGAACTTCGAGATGGCCGCCGAGCTCGCCGCCGAGAACGGTGTCGAGGTGGTCTCGGTCGTCACCGACGACGACGTCGCCGTGCAGGACAGCCTGTACACCGCCGGACGTCGCGGCGTGGGGGTCACCGTGCTGCTGGAGAAGATCGCCGGTGCGGCCGCCGAGGAGGGCCGTCCGCTCGCCGAGGTCGCCGACATCGCGCGGCGGGTCGACGAGCAGGGGCGCAGCATGGGCATGGCGCTCACCTCGTGCACGGTCCCGGCCGCGGGCAGGCCGACGTTCGAGCTCGGCGAGAACGAGATCGAGGTCGGCATCGGCATCCACGGCGAGCCCGGACGCGAACGGCGGCCGATCGCTCCCGCGCGGGAGGTCGCGGCCATGCTCGTCGAGCCGGTCCTGGCCGACCTGCCCGCGGCCGACGGCGCCCCGGTGATCGCGTTCCTCAACGGCATGGGCGGCACGCCGCTGATCGAGCTGTACATCATGTACTCCGAGGTGCAGCAGCTGCTGCAGAAGGCCGGCATCCCGGTCGCCCGCAGCCTGGTCGGCAACTACATCACCTCGCTGGACATGGCCGGCTGCTCCGTGACCCTGCTGCGCGCGGACGACGAGGTCGTCCGCCTCTGGGACGCGCCGGTCAACACCCCCGGCCTGCGCTGGGGCACGTGATGCCGGAGGTCACCGCCGAGGGTCTCGACCGCTGGCTGCGGAGGTTCGCGGAGGTCGTCCACGACCACGCCGCCGAGCTCACGGAGCTCGACTCCGCCATCGGCGACGCCGACCACGGGAGCAACATGGACCGTGGCATGCGGGCGGTCGTCGGCGCGCTGGACGCGGGCGGTGCCGGGGACGCCGGCGCGATGCTGAAGAAGGCCGGCATGACCCTGGTCAGCACCGTCGGCGGGGCCAGCGGCCCGCTGTACGGCACGTTCTTCCTGCGGGTCGGCGGCGGGCTGGCCGATGGGCAGGCCGTCGACGCCGCCGCGCTGGGCGGGGCGCTGCGGGCCGGGCTGGAGGGCGTGGTCGCCCGGGGCAAGGCCCAGCAGGGCGACAAGACGATGGTGGACGCCCTGGTCCCGGCGATCGACGCGTACGACGCGGCGGTGGCCGGGGGCGCCGGCATCGCCGACGCGCTGTCCGCCGCGGCCGACGCGGCCGAGGCGGGCTGCGCCGCGACGATCCCGCTCGTGGCCCGCAAGGGCCGGGCCAGCTACCTGGGCCAGCGCAGCGCCGGGCACCAGGACCCGGGCGCCACCAGCACGGCGCTGCTGCTGCGGTCCGCCGCCGACAGCCTGCCGTGATCGGCATCGTCGTCGTCTCGCACAGCCGCGCGCTGGCCGAGGCGGCCGTCGAGCTGGCCTGCGAGATGGTCGCGGAGCGCCCGCCGATCGCCGTGGCGGCGGGTGCCGGCGCCGGGTTCGGCACGGACGCCGTCGCGGTCGCCGACGCCATCACCGCCGTCGACTCACCGGACGGCGTGCTGGTGCTCCTCGACCTCGGCAGCGCCGTGCTCAGCGCGGAGATGGCGCGGGAGCTCGTGCCGCCCGACGTCGCCGAGCGGGTGCGCCTGTCGCCCGCTCCGCTCGTCGAGGGGCTGGTCGCCGCCGTGGTGACGGCCGCGACCGGCGCGCCGCTGGACGCGGTGCTCGAGGAGGCCGGCCGCGGACTGGCCGCCAAGCTGGATCACCTGGGGGAGGCGGCGGACCCGCCGGCGACGGGCACGACGGCGCAGCCCGCGGCACCCGAGGTCGTCGCCGAGCTGCCCGTGGACACCCCGCACGGCCTGCACGCGCGCCCGGCCGCCCGGCTGGTCGGCCTCGTACGGGCCGCCGACGCGGCCGCCGTGGTCACGAACCTGCGCACGGGCCGCGGTCCGGTCGACGCCCGCAGCCTCTCCGGGCTCGTGACGCTCGCCGTCCGGCAGGGCGACCGGCTGCGCTTCGAGGCGTCCGGACCCGGCGCCGAGTCGTTGACCGAGGCGGTGCGGGCGCTGGCCGCGGACTCCTGGGGCGACCGGCCCTCCGACCAGGCGCCCCCGGCGGCCCCCGGGTCGGCCGGTCCGACGGTCGTGCCCGTGCCGCCCGCCGCCGGACCGGGCGGCGACGTCGCCCTCGGCCCGGCGGTGGTGCGGGGCGGCGCGATCGACCTCTCCGGCTACCGGCCGGGCGGGCCTGCCGAGGAGCAGCGGCGCTCGGACGCGGCCGTCGCCCGCGCACTCGCCGAGCTGGCCGCACTGCGCCGTTCCGCCACCGGGGGCCCCGGCCCGGTGGGCGCCGTCCTCGAGGCCCACGAGGCCCTGCTCGTCGACCCCGGCCTGATCGAGGCGGTCTCCGCCGGCATCGCCGCCGGCGCGCCCGCGCCCACGGCGTGGGAGGACCGGCTCTCCGCGCTGGGCGGAGAGCTCGAGGCGATGGACGACCCCTACCTGCGGGCGCGCGCCGAGGACGTCCGCAGCGTGCGGCAGCGGGTGCTCACCGCACTGGCCGGAGCCGGCGCGCCCGAGGACGCCGTCCCGGCCGAGGGTCCGCCCGCGGTCCTCGTCGTGCGGGAGCTCGACGCCGCGACGGCGGCGACGCTGGACCCGCACCGGGTCGCGGGCGTGGTCACGCTGGCGGGCGGGGACACCGGCCACGGCGTCCTCGTCGCCCGCTCACGCGGCATCCCGGTGTACCACGACGCCGGGCCGGCCGCGGCCGCTGTGGCACCCGGCACCGTCGTCGGCTTCGACGCGCGGGCCCGGCGGTTCGTCGTCGACCCCGACGAGAGCACCCGGCGCTCCCTCCGCGAGCTGTCGGCCGCCCGGGCCGTCGAGGCCGAGCGCGTCCTGGCCACCGCCCGCGAACCGGGCGCGACGGCGGACGGCCACCCGGTGCCGGTGCTAGCCAACGTCACGACGCCCGCCGACGCCGGCCAGGCCGTCGCGTTCGGCGCGCAGGGGTGCGGGCTGCTGCGCACCGAGATCCTGTTCGGCCACCTGGACGACGCCCCGTCGGTCGAGGCGCAGGCGGCCGCGTTCGCCGGGATCGCCGAGGCTTTCGCCGGGCGGCCGGTGACCGTCCGCACCTGGGACGTCGGCGGCGACAAGCCGCTGTCCTTCCTGCCGGCGCCCGACGAGGCGAACCCGTTCCTCGGCGAGCGCGGGCTCCGGCTCATGCGGCGGGCACCGGAGGTGCTCCGCGACCAGCTGACCGCGATCTGTCTGGTGGCCCGGGACCACCCGGTGCACGTCATGTTCCCCATGGTCAGCACCGCCGAGGAGGTGGCGTGGGCGCTGGAGCGGCTCGACGAGGCCTCCTCGGCGATCGGCGGCCGCCCGGCGGGCATGAGGGTCGGTGTCATGATCGAGGTCCCGGCCGCGGCCCTGGCCGTCCGCCGCGTGGCGCAGGGGCTCGACTTCGTGAGCATCGGCACCAACGACCTCGCGCAGTACACGATGGCCGCCGAGCGGGGCAACACCGCGGTCTCGGCGCTGGCGGACGCCCGGCAGCCCGCCGTGCTCGACCTGGTGTCCCGGGTGTGCGCCGAGGTGCCCGAGGGCACGCACGTCGCGGTGTGCGGCGACCTCGCCGGTGACCCGGCCGCGGCGGTGGTGCTCGCCGGGCTGGGCGTCGAGGAGCTCAGCGTGGTGCCCACCCGGGTGGCCCTCGTCAAGGCGCGGCTGCGGGACGTGACGCTGGCCGGTGCGCAGGACCTCGCGCGGCGGGCCCTGGCGTGCGGGTCCGCCGCGGAGGTGCGGGCGCTGCTGGCGGGCGCTGCTGGCGCGATCCCGGGCTGACAGGCGGTGGCTGTCGTGGGGCGTTCTCCTCCCGCCCTCCACCGCACCGTTGCTGACGGTCCGGGGGGCGGTCTCGAGGCCGGCGGAGAAGTCCCCGTAGACTCGGACCCGTGACCGACGCGACCCCGACCCCCGCCAGCAACCACCTCCCCGAGCAGGTCTCGGAGCTCTTCGACCCCGTGCAGTGGCGGACGGTCGAGGGCTTCCAGGACCTGCAGGACCTCACCTACCACCGCGGTGTGGAGCGGGACGCGGACGGCGCGGTGCTCCGGGACCTGCCGTGGGTGCGGATCGCCTTCGACCGCCCGGAGGTGCGCAACGCCTTCCGGCCGGGCACCGTCGACGAGCTCTACCGCGCGCTCGACCACGCGCGGATGAGCTCGGACGTGGGCGCCGTGGTCCTCACCGGCAACGGGCCCTCCGCCAAGGACGGCGGCTGGGCGTTCTGCTCCGGCGGGGACCAGCGCATCCGCGGCCGCGACGGCTACCGCTATGCCGGGGGCGAGACCGCCGAGAGCATCGACCCGGCCCGCGCCGGGCGGCTGCACATCCTCGAGGTGCAGCGCCTGATCCGCACCATGCCCAAGGTGGTCATCGCCGCCGTCCCCGGGTGGGCCGCGGGCGGCGGGCACTCCCTGCACGTGGTCTGCGACCTCACGATCGCGTCCCGGGAGCACGGGCGGTTCAAGCAGACGGACGCCACCGTCGGCTCCTTCGACGCCGGCTACGGCTCCGCGCTGCTCGCCCGGCAGGTGGGGCAGAAGGCGGCCCGCGAGATCTTCTTCCTCGCCCGGGAGTACGACGCGCAGCGGATGCTCGAGATGGGCGCGGTCAACGAGGTCGTCCCGCACGCGGAGCTGGAGGACGCGGCGATCGCCGCCGCCCGGGACGTGGCGGCCCAGTCCCCGCAGGCGATCCGGATGCTGAAGTTCGCCTTCAACCTGCCCGACGACGGGATGGTCGGCCAGCAGGTCTTCGCCGGCGAGGCGACCCGCATGGCGTACATGACCGACGAGGCCGTCGAGGGCCGGGACGCGTTCCTGGGCAAGCGCGACCCGGACTGGTCCGGCTTCCCCTACTACTTCTAGGCCGGCTGCCGCCGGTGCACGACCCGTCCCCGGGTCGGGAGCCGACCGGCGGCGCGAGGAGGAGACCCGCGATGGCCGAACTGATCGTCCCCGGCGACGCCGTGGTCCTCGACGGGCCCGTGCCCGGCGACCCCCTGCGGCTGCTGTCCCCGCTGACCCGCGCGCTGGGCCGGGAGGGCCCCGCCGTCGTCGTGCGGACCTCCGGCTCCACTGGCCGGGCCAAGCGCACGGTCCTCACCCGGGACGCGCTCGCGGCGTCCTCGATGGCCACCGCGATGCGCACCGGCGGGGTGGGCCAGTGGCTGCTCGCGCTGCCCGTCCACTACGTGGCCGGGCTCCAGGTGCTCGTGCGCTCCCTCTACGCCGGGACGGACCCCGTGGTCCTCGACCCCGCGGCCCGCTTCACCCCCGAGGCCTTCGCGGCGGCGGCCGAGGAGCTGGAGGACCCCGTGCGCTTCACCTCGCTCGTGCCCACCCAGCTGCAGCGGATCCTGGAACCGGCGTCCGGGGTGCGCAACGGGGACGCGGTCTCCGCGCTGAAGAGCTTCTCCGCGGTCCTGCTCGGCGGCTCGGCCGCTCCCCCGCGGCTGCTGGCGGCCGCCCGGGCCGCCGACGTCCGGGTGGTCGTCACCTACGGGATGTCGGAGACGTGCGGGGGCTGCGTCTACGACGGCGTGCCCCTGGACGGCGTCTCCGTGCACGTGGGGACGGAGGGGGCCGAGGACGACGCCCCGCGACCCGGGGTCACCGGCGGGTCCGGGCCGGGCCGGATCTGGCTCGGCGGGGACGTCGTCGCCGCCGGCTACGCCGGGGACCCGGAGCAGACCGCACGGCACTTCCGGGAGGCCGCCGGGACCCGCTGGTACCGCACGGACGACCTCGGCGAGATCTCCGCCGACGGCGTGCTCACGGTGCACGGGCGGGTCGACGACGTGGTGAACACCGGCGGGGTCAAGGTCGCCGCGGGGCTCGTGAGCGCCGCGCTCACGGAGCACCCGGGGGTGCGCCAGGCCCTGGTGCTCGGCGTGCCCGACCCCGAGTGGGGGCAGGCGGTCGGGGCGGCGGTCGTCGCGGCCCCCGGCGCGGACCGCCGGCGGCTGCGCGCCGAGCTCGAGGAGTCGGTGCGCGCCCGGCACGGCGCCGCCGCGGTGCCCCGGCGCTGGGCCTGGCCGGACGAGCTGCCCCTGCTGCCCACCGGGAAGCCGGACCGCGCCGCCGTGGGCCGTCTGCTGGGCTGAGCCCCCGCCCGAGCCGGGTCCGGGGCCGGGCCGTGACACAATGGTTCGCGGCCACGGACCCCCACCGCGGCCCGCATCCCGCACCCCGCACCCGCGCGGGTCGTTCCCGACGGAGGTAGCCCGTGGCCACGCCAGCACAGTGGATCGAGGGGGCCCGGCTCCGGACGCTGCCGATGGCCCTCGCCCCCGTGGTGGCCGGCTCCGCCGCGGCCCAGGCCCTGCACTCGTTCGACCCCGTCCGCGCGCTGCTCGCGCTGCTGGTCGCCCTCCTCCTGCAGATCGGCGTGAACTACGCCAACGACTACTCCGACGGCATCCGGGGCACCGACGACGACCGTGTGGGCCCCCTGCGCCTCACCGGCTCCGGGGCCGCCGCGCCGGGGCAGGTGCGGGCGGCGGCGCTGCTGTGCTTCGGCCTCGCCGCGCTCGCCGGCGCGGCCCTGGTGGTGCTGAGCCGTCAGTGGTGGTTCATCCCCGTGGGCCTCTCTGCCGTGCTCGCCGCGTGGGGGTACACCGGCGGGCGCAGCCCGTACGGGTACCGCGGGCTCGGGGACGTGTTCGTGTTCGTGTACTTCGGGCTCGTGGCCGTGCTCGGCACCACGCTCACCCAGGCGGGCACCCTCAACCTCGAGGCCTTCGTCGCGGCCCTGTCCACCGGTCTGATCGCCACCGCCCTGCTGATGGCCAACAACATCCGGGACCTGCCCGGGGACCGGGAGGTCGGCAAGCGGACCCTGGCCGTGCGGCTGGGCGACCCGCTGGCGCGGGTGGTGTTCACCGCGGAGATCGCCGTGGCGTTCGCGCTCGTGCTGTTCCTGGTGCCCGACAACCCGTGGATGCTGCTCGTGCTGCTGCTCCTGCCCCTGGCGTGGGCGCCCGTGGCCACGGTGCTGCGGGTGCAGGACCGGCGCCAGCTCATCCCCGTGCTCCGGCAGTGCGGGGTGCTCAACGTGGGCTGGGCCGTGCTCTTCCTGCTGGCGGTGCTGCTGCGGCAGTGGTGGTGAGCACCCGGTGAGGAGGCGACGGCAGGCGGCTCAGACCTCGCGGCCGTCCTCGCGCAGCCGCCGGTCCACGTAGGCGTCCTCGACCTCCTGGTCCTCGAGCGCCACCCGGTTGCGGGGCTTCGGCGCCCGCGCGAACCACCGGTGGAACTCCTCCCCCGCGGCGCTGTGCAGGCGCGGGAAGAACAGGTAGGAGACCGCGAAGGAGATGACCACCGCGGCGACCCCGGACAGGACCAGCCCCACGCCCAGCCACATGCTGAGCAGGAAGGCCAGCACGAGCAGCGCGAACCGGAGCAGGGAGTACTTCAGGAAATTCACGCGCTCAGTCTAGCCGGAGCTCCTGACAGGTTCCCCGGGCCGGCGGAGCGGCGGACAGGGCCTCCGGAGCGCTGAGCTGGCGTCCAGGCAACTCCCCTACGATTGTCGGCATGGGCAGAGCCATCCTCATCATCGGCGCGGCCGCTTTGGCGGTGGGCGTGATCGTCTACTCCCTCATCGAGTGCGCCCGGACCGACAGCACCGACATGCGCGGTCTCCGCAAGGGAGGCTGGATCGCGGTGATCCTCCTCCTCCCCCTCCTCGGCGCCCTCCTGTGGCTGTTCCTCGGGCGGCCCAAGGGCACCGCGGAGTCCTCGCGTCCCGCGCGCGGCAGGGGGCCCGACGACGACCCCCAGTTCCTGCGCAACCTCGAGGAGCGCCGCCGGCAGCAGGAGAAGGCCGAGAAGCTCCGGCAGTGGGAGGAGGAGCTGCGACGCAACGGCGGACCGGGAGCGTCCGGCGGCACCGGGCCGGACGGGGCTCCCGGCGAGCGCCCCGACGACGGGCCCTCCGGCGGCTCGTCCGCCGGCCGCAGCGACGGACCGACGGACGGCTCCCCCGGCAGCCGGCCCCCGCGCGGCTGATCCGCCCGGCAGGACTGCCCGGCAGGACCGCACCGCGGGACCACCCGGCAGGGCCCCACGGCAGGACCGCTCAGAGCGGGACCACGCGCCGGAGCCGCCCCGCCGCGGACCCGACCGGGCCGGACGCCCCGGCCACGACCGCCCCGACCACGACGAACGGCCCGCACCTGCCGGTGCGGGCCGTTCCGGTGTCGTCGCCCGGCGGGGCGGCCGGGTCAGACCCCGGAGTAGGAGTGCAGGCCGGGGAAGACGGTGTTGACCACGGTGAAGTTGAAGATCACGCAGAGGTAGCCGACGATCGACAGCCAGGCCGACCGGTTGCCGGTCCAGCCCCGGGTGGCGCGGGCGTGCATGTAGGCGGCGTAGACCACCCAGATCACGAAGGTCCAGACCTCCTTGGTGTCCCAGCCCCAGTAGCGGCCCCAGGCCTGCTCCGCCCAGATGGCGCCGGCGGCGAGGGTGAAGGTCCAGAACGCGAACCCGACCGCGTTGAGCCGGAAGGACAGGTTCTCGAGCGCCTGGGAGGACGGGACCATCGCCAGGAACCCCGCGCCGGGCCGCTCGCCGGACAGGATGATCTGCTCCCGCCGGGCCTGCAGCAGCTGCAGGACGGCCATGGCGAACGTGATGGTGAAGATCCCGGAGGCGGCCACGGCGATGGACACGTGGATCACCAGCCACCAGGACTGCAGGGCGGGCTGCAGCGGTCCCACCGGGGTGGGGAAGCCGATGGTGGCCGCGCAGAGCATGATCACCACGAGCCCGGAGACCAGGGAGCCCACGAAGCGCAGGTCCCGGGCCAGCAGGGCCAGCAGGAACACGCCCGCGACGACCAGGGCGCCCGTGGTGCAGAACTCGTACATGTTGCCCCACGGCACCCGCCCGGCCGCGAAGGCCCGGCTGAGCACGGCGGCGGCGTGCACGGCGAAGCCCAGGACCATGACGGCCACGGCCACGCGGGCGGCGGGCCGGCGCTCGCCGGTGTAGCGCATCTCCTCGTCCGCCACGTGGCCGGACAGGGCGGAGCGCGCGCTCGTGCGGTAGCCGCGCCCGCGGTGGCCCGCGCCGTGGCCGGCCCGGGAGTCCGCGGGCTCGGCGGCGTCCCCCGAGGTCGCCGCGGAGGCTCCCGCGGCGGCGCCCACGAGCTCGCGCTCGCCGCTGCCCTCGGCCCCGCGCAGGGTCTTGGAGTGGGACGCCACGTCCCACGCGAAGGCCACGAAGGCGACCAGGTAGGTCATGGCCGCCAGGAGCATGAAGAGCTCGCTCCAGGCGCCCAGTGTCTCGTTGACGGTCATGCCGCCCATCCTCTCACTCGTGGTCCGGCCGGGCGTCCGGCACGGAGTCCGTCCGGCCGTCCGGCCGGCCGGCGGCGTGCCCGGTGCTCCCGGCCGTCGCCGCGGTCGCTGTTGCTGTCGCTGGTGCCGGCGTCGGCGTGGTCGCCGTCCCGGACGTGGTCGTGGTGGTGCTCGTGGTGTCGTTGTCCCGCACGCCGGCGTCCTGCCACTGCTCGGTCCAGAGCCGGTCCAGCCGCTCGGCCTCCGCGGCGAGCCGGGGGTCCTCGCCGCGGGCCAGCAGCCCGTACTCCAGCACCGTGCAGGGCCGTCCGTCCGCGTCGACGCCCTCCGCCGCGCGCACCCAGACGCGGCGGCGGGCGATGAACAGGGACATGAGCAGGCCGGCGAAGGCCGCGACGAAGGAGACGAAGGCGCCCGTCTTGCCGGGGTCGTAGTGGACGTCCAGACCCACGTAGCGCTTGACGTCCAGGAACTCCACGGTGCCCTTGCCGTCGGGCAGCTCGTGCACGGGGTTCGCGGCGTCGAGCGTGATGGCGCCGTTCTCATTGGTCATGGCGTTGAGCTCGGTGAGCGGCTCGACGTCGAGCACGTACACGTTCTGCGGTTCGCCGCTGTCCAGGCCGAGGTCCCCGTGGTACGCGGAGAGGATCAGCCGGGGGTTGGCGAGGCCGGGGTCCACGGAGCGGGGCATCTCGCCCTCGCCGCCCACGGCGGTGGGCAGCAGCAGCCCCACGAGGCCGAGCTGGTCGGGACGGGCGTCCGGGACCTTGAGCACGAGCGAGGACGTGTAGACGCCGTCGGAGGGGATGGTCACGACCGGCCCCTCGAAGGCGACGTCCCCGTTGCCGTCGGTCACCCGCACCACCGGGGCGTAGCCGTTGCCCACGAGGTAGCTCTTCACGCCGTTCACGTTGAGCGGCTGGTTCACCTTCAGGACCTCCTGCCGCGGCTCGGCGCCGGGCTCGTCCTGCACGGTGACCTCCGCGGTGAAGTCGAGCGGCGCCCCGTAGCTGCGCGGGTTCGTGGTGTCCCGGTTGAACACGGCC
Source organism: Kocuria sp. CPCC 205231 (assembly GCF_040980965.1). NCBI lineage: Bacteria > Bacillati > Actinomycetota > Actinomycetes > Micrococcales > Micrococcaceae > Kocuria > Kocuria sp. CPCC 205231. The sequence goes on from NZ_JAVKPP010000003.1 coordinate 243,208, forward strand.
TCGAAGCTGTCCAGCCGCACCGAGAAGGGGTCGAGCCAGTCGGCGTCGTAGTTGGGGCCGGGGGTGAAGGAGTCGTAGCCGATGAGGGTGTTGACGAAGGACTCGCCCTCCACGACCACCCGCTGGCCCTTGTAGCCGAAGAGGGAGCCGACGGCCACGGACACCAGCACGCCCAGCAGGGCCAGGTGGAAGACGATGTTGCCGACCTCCTTCCACATGCCGCGCTCGGCGGCCACCGACGGGGCGGCCGTGCCGGCGTCCCGGACCGCCACCCGGTAGCCGCGCTTCTTCAGCAGCCGGGCGGCGTCGGCCACGACGTCGTCCGGGGCCGGCGCCCCGGCCCCGTCACGGCCGCCCAGGGCCAGGGAGCGGTGCTCCGGCAGCCGCTCGAGCCGGCGCGGGGTGCGCGGGGGCTCGGCCCGCCACGCCCGCCAGTGCTTGGCCGCGCGCGGCAGGACGCACCCCACGAGGGAGACGAACAGCAGGATGTAGATCGCGGAGAACCACGCCGACGAGAAGACGTCGAACAGCTGCACCCGGTCCAGCCACTCCCCCAGGACGGGGTTGTTGTCGATGTAGTCCTGGACCGCCGCCGGGTCCTGGATCCGCTGCGGGAAGATCGATCCCGGCACCGCGGCGACCGCCAGGAGCAGCAGCAGGAACAGGGCGGTGTTCATCTTGGTCAGCTGCGTCCAGGCCCACCGGGCCATGCCGAGGGGCCCCAGGGCGGGGAGCTCGACGTCCGGGGTGCGCTGTCCGGACGGGTCCGGGGACGCGGGGCCCGACGACGACGGGGGCGCTGCGGTGCTCATGGCGGCCTTTCTGCTGTCGGTGCGGGCTCGCGGGTCGGAGGTGCTCAGATCGGCATCACCCAGTCGGTGACGAGCTCGGCCTGCACCCAGGAGACGAACGCGGTCCACGCGCCCGTCATCATGAGCAGGCCGACGAGCACGAGCAGGCCGCCGCCGGCGCGCTGGATGCCGAGGCGGTGCCGGCGGAAGAAGCCCATGGCGCCCATGCCCCGGCGCAGGGCGAGGGCGAGCAGCAGGAACGGCACGCCCAGGCCCAGGCAGTAGGCGACCGTGAGGACGGCCGCCTTGCCGGTCGAGGCGCCGTCCACGTAGACGAGCGCCTGCACGGCCGCGAAGGTGGGGCCGATGCAGGGGGCCCAGCCGAGGCCGAAGGTCACGCCGAGCAGCGGGGCGCCCCAGAGCCCGGGCGGTGGGCGGTGCTCGATCTTGCGGTCCCGCTGGAAGAAGGACACCCCGCCGAGGAACACGACGCCCATGAGCACCACGAGCCCGCCGAGGAACACGGTGATCCAGTTCTGGCCCAGGAACCAGGCGTAGGCGCCCAGCTGGGCCAGCAGCACGGACATCAGCAGGAACACGGCGGAGAAGCCGAGGACGAACAGCGTGATCCCCGCGAGCACGCGGCCGCGCCGCTGCTCCTGCAGGTCCGCGCCGGTCAGGCCGGTGACGTAGCCGAGGTAGCCGGGCACGAGGGGCAGCACGCACGGGGAGGCGAAGGAGACGAGGCCGGCGAGCAGCGCCACGGGCAGCGCGACGAGGAGGGAGCCGTCGAGGACGATCTCGGCGAAGGGGTTGCCAGCCGTCATGCCGCTTCGGCCACCGTGTCCTCGAGGAGGGTCTCGAGCACGGAGCGGTCCGCGATGCCGAGGATGCGGGCGGCCACCCGCCCCTGGGCGTCGAGCACGAGCGTGGTCGGCACGGCCTGCGGCGGCACGTACGCGCTCAGCGCCATGAGCACGCCCCCGTCCTTGTCCGCGACGGAGGGGTACGGGATCTCGAAGGTGCGCTCGAACGCCTCGGCGGTGGCCCGTTCGTCGCGCAGGTTCACACCGTAGAAGGCGACCTGCCCCTCGAACCGCTCGGCGAGCTCGCGGAGGTCGGGGGCCTCCACGCGGCACGGGGCGCAGCCCGCGTACCAGAAGTTCAGCAGCGCGGGCCGCCCGCGCAGGTCCTCGGCGGCGAGGGGCGTGCCGTCGAACAGCGTGCCGGCGAACTGCACCGGCTCCCCGCGCTCGGCGGCCGGGTACTCGGAGACCGTGCCGTCCCCGGCGATGTAGCCCTTCTGGTCCCCCGAGTTCGCCTGCTGGGCGAGGGAGTCCTCCTCCGTGCACCCGGCGAGGGCGAGTCCGAGGACGCCGAGGCCCGCGAGCGAGAGCACGCGGCGGCGGGACGGACGGGGGGCGGGCGAGGGGCGGGAGGTCACGGACGGATCACCTGGTGCTCTGGACGGGACGGGGAGGTCGGCGGCGCCCGGCCATTATGAACCGGGAAGCTGGTTGACCCCTGGGTAGAGGTCGGCGGCGGGCTCGCTGTAGACGACCCGGGGCGGGCGCCCGGAGTCGAGGTCGTCGAAGACCAGCGAGGTGATGGAGGCGAGGTTGCACTGCCGCCGCCGCGGGTCGTGCGGCAGGGGGCGCCCCTCGGCGGAGAGCCGGGTGAGCCAGATCGGCAGCTGGTGGGACACGAGCACGGCCTCGGCGCCGTCCCCGCCGCGCTCCACGGCGGCGCGCCCGGCGTCCAGCACCGCCTCCGCCATGCGCGCGACCTGGTGCCGGTAGGGCTCGCCCCAGGAGGGCCGCAGCGGGTTGCGCAGGTGCGGCCAGTGCCGGGGCCTCAGCAGCTCGGGGAGGTCCACGTGCAGGCCCTCGAAGTGGTTGTGCGCCTCGATGATCCGCTCGTCCGGGTGCACCGGCAGGTGCAGCTCCCGGGCCACGGGCGCGGCCGTCTCCCGGGCGCGCTGCAGCGGCGAGGAGACGAGGTGGACGATGCGCGAGCCGGTGTTCACGCGGCGGGCGAGCTCCGCGGCGGCGGCCTCCGCCATCCGCGCACCGAGCTCGGTGAGGCCGTAGCTGGGCATCCTCCCGTAGACGATGCGGTCCGGGTTGAGGACCTGGCCGTGGCGCAGCAGGTGGACGGTCGAGGAGGGCATGCCCCCATGGTCCCAGACCGGGCGCACCGGCCCCAAAACGGGGGGCGGTTCAGCCGGCCAGGCGCTCGCGCAGCAGCCGGGCGAGGCGGCGCTCGTCGATCTGCCAGAAGTCGCGCGGGACGCCGTCCACGAGGACCACGGGGATCTCCTCGGCGTGCCGACGGGCCAGCTCGGGGTCGGTGTCGACGTCGACGTCCTCCCACTCCAGCCCCAGCGCGGAGGCGACCCGGTCCACGGACTCCCGGGCGGCCTCGCAGAGGTGGCACCCCGGGCGGGTGAGGAGGGTCACGGCGGGCGGCGGAGGAGGAGTCATGGAGCCCATGCTACGGGCCCGCCGCGCGGTGCGGACGGGCCCGGGAACGCACCGGGGGCCGCCGTCCTGGATCGGACGGCGGCCCCCGGTGGCGCTCAGCGCAGGGTCACTTCTTGTTGCGGCGCTGGTGACGGGTCTTGCGGAGCAGCTTGCGGTGCTTCTTCTTGGACATCCGCTTGCGGCGCTTCTTGATCACTGAACCCATAGGATCCCTCGCATCTTCATGTCTCGGTGGTGTGCCCCCGGGGACTCCGCGCGACAGGCGGGAACCAGGGGTGCCGGCCTGCGGACGGTGACGGCCGGGCAAACGTTCACTGACACCCTACCGTCTTGTGGGGAGATTGCTGTACTCGGTCTGGCCGCGGCCGGCTCAGGCGCTGCGGGACACCGGTGCGGGCCCGTCCCCGGGCTCCTCCTCGAAGGCGTCCGCGAGCTCGTGCGCGCCGGTGTCCGGCTGCGCCGCGGCGCCGGGCGGGTTGAGCTCGGCGGGCGCGTCCGGGGCCGGACCGGGGGTGCGCTGCTCCTGGTCCGGGTCCACGCCGGCCTCGCGGTACTGGTACTCGATGTGCTCCGCCACCAGCCGGGACGCCAGCCGGCGGTCACCGGCCGCCACGGCGGAGTAGATGGCGTGGTGCTCCGCGCGCAGCCGGTCCGCGGTGGTGCTCCACAGGGGCACGTGGCCCACCAGGGCCATCGTGTACTCGTAGATCGAGTCCCGCAGGGAGGACATCAGGGCGGAGACCACCGAGTTGCCGGCGGTCTTGCACAGGGCGATGTGGAAGCTCACCTCGAGGTGGTGGAACTCCTTGAGCGACAGGTCGTCCCGGGCCATCTGCTCGAGCAGCGCCCGCAGCTCGGCCATCGCCGGGTGCTCCGGGTCCGAGCGCTCCAGGGCCCACGTCTCGAGCAGCACCCGGGTCTGGACGATGTCCCGCAGGGGGTAGTCCGAGGTGGCCATGTGCAGCTGCAGCGCGGGCCCCGCGGACGCGGCGGGCTCCCGCACCAGCATGGGCAGGATCGACTTGCGCGGCCCGTCGAACAGCCGCACGATGCCCTGGGCCTCCAGGGTCTTGAGCGCCTCCCGCATGGTGTTGCGGGACACGCGGTGGATGGCCGCGAGGTCGCGGTCCGAGGGCAGTTGTTGGCCCAGCACGAGGTGGCCGTCGAACAGCTCGTTCTCCAGCCACTGCAGGACCTGCCGATGCGTTGCCATAGTCTCCAGGGTAGGACCACCGCGGCCCTCCGTGGGACGAACGCGGGTCCGGACGTGTCGGAAGTGCGGACGGGGAACCCCTGCCGGGCCCGGCGGACCGGACCCGGCACGGGTCAGATGAGGCCCTGCGCCATCATGGCGCCGGCGACCTTCATGAACCCGGCGATGTTCGCGCCGGCCACGTAGTTGCCGGGCATGCCGTAGTCCTCGGCGGTCTCGGCGCAGGTGTCGTGGATCGACTTCATGATCTGGCCGAGCCGCTCCTCCGTGTACTCGAAGGTCCACGAGTCGCGGGAGGCGTTCTGCTGCATCTCGAGCGCGGACGTGGCCACGCCCCCGGCGTTGGCCGCCTTGCCCGGGCCGAAGAGCACGTCCGCCTCCTGGAACAGGCGGGTGGCCTCGCCCGTGGTGGGCATGTTCGCGCCCTCCGCCACGGCGAGCACGCCGTGGCCGAGCAGCTTCTTGGCGTGGGAGCCGTCCAGCTCGTTCTGGGTGGCGCACGGCAGGGCCACGGTGCCGGGGACGTCCCAGACGGAGCCCTTGGCGATGAACCGGGCGCGTCCGCCGCGGCGCTCGGCGTACTCGGAGATCCGGCCGCGCTCCACCTCCTTGACCTCGCGGAGCAGGTCCAGCTCGATGCCGTCCGGGTCCACCACGTAGCCGCTGGAGTCCGAGGCGGTGACCACGGTGGCCCCGAGCTGCTGCGCCCGGTGGATCGCGAAGGTCGCCACGTTGCCCGAGCCGGAGACCAGCACGGTCTGACCGTCGAAGGACTGCCCGCGGGTCTGCAGCATCTCCTCGGCGAACATCACGGTGCCGAAGCCGGTGGCCTCGGTGCGCACCAGGGAACCGCCCCAGCTGAGGCCCTTGCCGGTGAGCACGCTGGACTCGTAGCGGTTGGTGATCCGCTTGTACTGGCCGAACAGGTAGCCGATCTCGCGTCCGCCCACCCCGATGTCACCGGCGGGGACGTCCGTGTACTCGCCGATGTGGCGGTAGAGCTCGGTCATGAAGGACTGGCAGAAGCGCATGATCTCGCCGTCGGAGCGCCCGCTCGGGTCGAAGTCCGACCCGCCCTTGCCCCCGCCGATCGGCATGCCCGTGAGGGCGTTCTTGAAGATCTGCTCGAAGCCCAGGAACTTCACGATGCCCAGGTACACGGAGGGGTGGAAGCGCAGCCCGCCCTTGTAGGGCCCGAGCGCGGAGTTGAACTCCACGCGGAAGCCGCGGTTGATGTGCACGCGGCCCTCGTCGTCGGTCCACGGCACGCGGAAGATGATCTGCCGCTCCGGCTCGCAGATCCGCTCGAGCACGGCGGCGTCGAGCAGCTCGGGGTGGCGTGCGACCACGGGGCCCAGGGAGTCGAAGACCTCGTCCACGGCCTGGTGGAACTCCACCTCTCCGGGGTTGCGGGCGAGTACGGCCTGGCGGATCGGGTACAGGTCCTCGTGCATGGTGCTCCTCGTTCGGATCGATTGGGCCCGGCCGGTCACCGCCGCGGGTTCCTGGTGCGGCGGCGCAGGCCGGAGAGGCTGGACAGGATGTCCACCGCACGAGCCCCCGCGCCCCTGCCCGGGCGCGCGGGGGTGCCGCCGACCGCCGGCGCCGGGCCGGTCTCGACCGCCGGCTCAGGGCTGGGGACGACGGCCGGCTCCGGAACGGCCACCGCCGCGGCGTCCAGCACGTCCGTCCCGGGCGTCGCCTCCGGAGCCGTCCCGGTCCCATCGGCCCCCGCGGTCACGACCACGTCGGGTCCGGCGACGCCGGCCCCGGCAGTGCCGCTGTCCGCGGCGTCCCCGGGGGCGCGCGTCGGGGCGGCCGGCTGGTGCGCCGCACCGCCCACGACCTCGTGGACCCAAGCGGTGACCTCGGCCAGCGGCTCCGGCTGCACGGCGTAGAGACGTCGTTGCCCCTGTGCCTCCATGGACACCATACCGGCCTCGCGCAGGATCTTCAGATGCTTCGAGACGGTCGGCTGGGAGACCCCCAGCTCTGCCACGAGGTCGCCCACGGGTCGTTCGCCGTCCTTGAGCGCGGCGAGGATCCCCCGCCGGGTCTTGTCGGCGATCACCGCGAACACGTCGTTGTTGCCCATCCGATCACTGTAAACGGGTTGCCGTGCGGCTCCCGGCACCGGCACGTCCGTGCCGCCCCCGTGGCTGCCCCCGCCGCTGCCGGAGCCCGCGGGCGGCGGGCTCAGTCGAACCACGGGTCCAGCCCCCACTGGGGGAAGACCTCCTTGCGGGTGGCCATGATCGTGCGGTCCGTCTCGTCGTTGGGGTCGAAGCCCACCTCCCAGGAGCGCCACCACAGGTCCACCTCGTCGCCCATGACCCGCGGCGCGTCGGCGCCGTAGCGCTCTTGCACGTAGTCGCGCCACGGCTGCGGCACCGCGGTGCCCACGTCGATCGGGTGGCCGGCGGCGACTCCCACCAGGTGCGTCCAGGAGCGGGGCACCACGTCGTAGCAGTTGTACCCGCCCCCGCCCGTGGCGATCCACCGGCCCTCGCACAGCTCGTGGGCCAGCCCTGCCAGGGCCACGGCGGTCTGCCGCTGCGCGTCGACGCTGACGCGCAGGTGGGTGAGCTCGTCGGCGAAGTGCGAGTCGCAGCCGTGCTGGCTCACGATCACCTCGGGCCGGAACTGGCGCAGCAGGGGCGGGACCACGGCGTCGAACGCGCGCAGCCACATGGAGTCGTCGGAGGCCGTGGGCATCGCCACGTTCACGGAGTGCCCCTCGGCCTCCCCGCGGCCGGTCTCGTTGGCGAAGCCCGTGCCCGGGAACAGCGTCAGGCCCGTCTCGTGCAGCGAGACGGTGAGCACGCGGGGGTCGTCGTAGAAGATCGACTGGGTGCCGTCGCCGTGGTGGCCGTCGACGTCCACGTAGGCCACGCGCCGGACACCCTGGTCCAGCAGGTGCTGGACCGCCACGGCGCAGTCGTTGTAGATGCAGAATCCGCTGGCCTTCTCGGCGTGGGCGTGGTGCATCCCGCCCCCGAAGTTCACGGCGTGCACCGCGTCCCCCGCGAGAACGGCCACGGCGCCCTGGTAGGTGCCGCCCACGAGACGGGCGCTCGCCTCGTGCACCCCCGGGTACCCGGGGGTGTCCTCGGTGCCGAGACCGCACTCGGGGACCTCCACGGTGGGGTCGGCGCTGACGGCCCGGACCGAGTCCACGTAGTGCTGCGGGTGGACGAGGTTGAGCACCTCGTCCGGGGCCACCTCGGGCGCCTCCACCGTGACGTTGTCCCGGCGGTCCAGGCCGAACTCCTGGACCAGCCGGTAGGTGGCCTCGAGCCGGGACGGGTGCATGGGGTGGTGGTCCCCGAAGTTGTACTCGAGCAGGGCGGGGTCCCAGAACAGTCGCGTGGGGTACGGGGCGCCGGGCCCGGACGTAGCAGGGGTCACACCGCCATTAGACCACTCGGGGCCGGGGCCCGCCGTCGCGGGCGTGGCGCCGGCGCCCTTTGTGTCACCCCGGCGCGGCTCAGTCGAGGTCGCTGAAGGCCTCGACCGCACGGGTGGGTCCCGTCACGAGGATCTGGTCGTTCTCGTAGAGGACCGTGCCGGGCTCGGTGGCCTCCCACCCCTGGCCCAGGCGGCGGACCGCGACGATCGAGACCCCGTGGGTGCGCCGGATGCTGAGGGTGTCCAGCGGCCGCTGCTGGACGGCCTCCGGGGCCGGGCAGCGGATGAGGGCGAACCCCTCGTCGATCGTCACGAAGTCGAGGACCCGGCCCTGGATCAGGTGGGCGGAGCGCACGCCCATGTCGTGCTCGGGGCTGATGACGTGGTGGACCCCGAGCTGCTCGAGGATCTCGGCGTGGGGCGTGGTGATGGCCTTCGCCCAGATCTCGGGGTGGGCGAACTTCAGCAGCCGGGAGGCGACCAGGATGCTGGCCTGGACGTCGGAGCCGATGCCGACCACCACCTTGTCGAACTCGTCGACGCCGAGCTGGCGCAGCACCTGTTCCTGGGTGGCGTCGGCGCGCACCACGGTGGTCAGCTGCCCGTTGAGCTCCTGGACGACGTCCTCGTCGACGTCGATGCCCAGCACCTCCGCGCCGTTGCGCATCAGCTCGAGGGCCAGGGCGGCGCCGAAGCGGCCCAGGCCGATCACGGCCACCGTGCCCGGTGGCCGGCGGCGGCCGGAGTGGTGGTACGGGGCGGTGCCGGGGCGGGAGGGGAACATGTGGGGACCTCCAAGAGGTGTCGGGGTGGGCCGCAGGGCCCCGTGGGGTGGTGTGCCGGGCGAGCGCGGTGGACTCAGCCGATCAGCGGGCGTTCCTTGGGCAGTTCGTACAGGGCCTTCCGGGGACGGGCCGCCATGGCGGTGGCCACGGTGATGGGCCCCAGCCGGCCCAGGAACATCAGGGCGATGAGCACGCCCTGGGCCGCCGGCGAGAGATCCGCGGTGATGCCCGTGGACAGGCCCACGGTGGCGAACGCGGAGATCGTCTCGAACAGGATCCGGTCCAGGCCGATGTCCTCGTGCAGCAGCATCAGCACCATCGTGGCGGTGGTCACCGCGCCCAGCGCCAGGACGACCACCGTGATCGCCTGGCGCTGCACCGACCGGGACAGGCGCTTGCCGAGGACGTGCACGGCCGTTCCCCCGGTGATCTCGGTCCAGGCGATGAAGCCGAGGACGGCGACGGTGGTGACCTTCAGCCCGCCGGCCGTCCCGGCGGGGCCGCCGCCGATGAGCATCAGGAGGTCCAGCCCCAGCCAGGACACCGGGTGCATCGCCGAGATGTCGATGCTGTTGAACCCGGCCGTGCGGGCGATGGTGGACTGGAAGAACCCGGCCAGCAGCTTCTCGTCGGCCCGCATCGGCCCGAGGGTGGCGGGGTTGGACCACTCCACCGCGCACAGGAACACCGTGCCGGCGCCGAGCAGGACCACGGTGGCGAACAGCACGATCCGGGTGTTCATGCTCCACCGCCGGGGCCGGCGCCACTCCCGGCGCAGCTGGTAGAGCACCGGGAACCCCAGCCCGCCCAGGACCACGGCGACGACGATCGGCAGGTTGACCCAGGGGTCGGCGGCGAAGTCCATCATCGACAGGGTGTACAGGGCGAAGCCGGCGTTGTTGAACGCCGAGACCGCGTGGAACACGCCGTGCCACACCGCCTGCCCCGGTCCGTACCCGTAGCCGGCGAAGAAGCGCAGGGCGAGCGCCGCGGCCACGACCGTCTCGATCAGCAGCGTGGTGGCGAGGATGCGCAGCAGCACCCGGCGCATGTCCCCGTAGCCGGGGTTCTTCGTCTCGGTCGAGCTCATGATCCGGGCCGTCAGGCCCAGCCGGCGGGCCAGGAGGATCCCGAGCACGGTGGCGAAGGACATCACCCCGAACCCGCCGATCTGGATCAGGGCCAGGATCACCGCCTGCCCGAACGGCGTCCAGTAGGTCGGCGTGTCCACCACGACCAGCCCGGTCACGCAGATCGCCGAGGTCGCGGTGAAGAACGCCTCCATGAACGACGCCCCGCCGGGGCCCGACCTCGCGATCGGGAGCATCAGCAGGACGGTGCCGACGGCCAGGGCGGTCGCGAACGCACCGATGATCAGCTGCGCCGTGCGCGCCGCGGTCACCTCCCGCGGATCGGTGCTCCGCCGTTGTCCCGGCCGGCGACCGTGGGGGGAGCGGATCCCGTGCCGTCGGGTGAGCCGACGGACCCGGGCGCGCAGCAGGGCCTCTTCCAGGGGCATGGGCGACAACCTACACCCGCGGCTGCCCGCCGCGGACGGGCTCGGGTGGAATACTGTCTCGGGTCGAGGCGAACGCCGCGGCCGCCGCCCCGCCCGGGCGGTCAGGACACCAGGAGGAGAGCCCGTGAGCCACCTGCAGCGCGCGCCCTGGGCCCGTCCGGAGGAGCGCGGCCGGTTCTGGCTGCTGACCTCGCTGCGCGACCTCGTGGACCGGATCGCGGCGGGCTCCCCCGCCCGTCTCGCCGTCATCTCCTTCGCCGCGGTCGTGTCCGTGTTCTCCTTCCTGCTGTGGCTGCCCGTGGCCTCGGCCCCCGGCGTCGTGACACCGGTCGAGGACGCCGTGTTCACGGCCACCTCCGCGGTCACCGTGACGGGCCTGACCACGGTGTCGACGGCGGCCAACTGGTCGTTCTTCGGCCAGTTCGTGATCCTGGTCGCGATGCAGATCGGCGGTCTGGGCACCCTCACCATGACCTCGATCCTGGCCCTGGCCATCGGTCGCAAGCTCGGCCTGAAGTCCCGGCTGATCACCCAGGAGGCCCTGAACATCGGGCGCCTGGGCGAGGTGGGCTCGCTCCTGCAGATCATCGTGCTGATGTCCGTGACGATCGAGGCGATCCTGGCCACGGTGCTGACGATCGGCTTCCTGGTGGTCGGGGAGCCGTTCCTCACGGCGCTCTGGCACGGGGTGTTCTACGCGGTCTCCGCGTTCAACAACGGGGGGTTCACCCCGCACTCGGACGGCCTCGTCCCGTACACGGACGCGGTGCTGATCCTCCTGCCGATCGCCCTGGGCGTCCTCCTGGGCTCCCTCGGCTTCCCCGTGGTCCTCGTGCTGCGGCAGACCGGGCTGCGCTTCTCGCGGTGGAACCTCAACACGAAGCTGGTGATCGTGACCACCACGATCCTGCTGTTCGTGGGGTGGGCCCTGTTCCTGGCCTTCGAGTGGTCCAATCCGGACACCCTGCGGGACCGGCCCGTGCACGAGAAGATCTTCGAGGGCTTCTTCCACTCCGTCATGGTCCGGTCCGGGGGCTTCAACCTCGTGGACATGAACAGCCTGGAGCCGGTGACCCTGCTGATGACCGACGCGCTGATGTTCGCGGGCGGCGGCCCGGCCTCCGTGGCCGGCGGCATCAAGGTCACCACCCTCGCCGTGGTCTTCCTGGCGATCCTGGCCGAGGCCCGGGGCGACCGGTCCGTGATCGCGTTCTACCGGACCATCCCCGAGGACGCCCTCCGCATCGCGATCTCGGTGATCATGATGGGGGCGACCGTCGTCCTGGTGGGCTGCGGGATCCTCGTGGAGATCTCCGAGGAGCCGCTGGACCGGGTCCTGTTCGAGGTGATCTCCGCGTACGCGACGTGCGGTCTCAGCGTGGGGCTCTCCGGCGAGCTGCCCCCCGCCGGCAAGTACGTCCTGGCCCTGATCATGCTCATCGGGCGCATCGGCACGACCACCGTGGCCGCCGCCCTGGCGCTGCGCTCACGCCGGCGCCTCTACCGGTACCCCGAGGAAAGGCCCATCATTGGCTGACCGTTCGTCCCACAGCGTCCCCGTCCTGGTGATCGGCCTCGGCCGCTTCGGCACCGCCACCGCGCTCCAGCTCGCCCGCCAGGGCCGGGAGGTCCTGGGCGTGGAGCGGGACGCCCAGCTGGTCCAGAAGCTCTCCGGGCAGCTCACCCACGTGGTCGAGGCCGAGGCCACGGACATCGACGCCCTGCGCCAGCTGGGGGCGGCCGAGTTCGACTCCGCCGTGGTGGGCGTCGGCACGTCCATCGAGTCGAGCGTGCTCATCACGGCGAACCTCGTGGACCTCGGCGTGAGCCGGATCTGGGCGAAGGCCATCACGCCCTCGCACGGCAAGATCCTCTCCCGCATCGGGGCGCACCACGTGATCTTCCCCGAGGCGGACGCCGGGCGGCGCACCGCGCACCTGGTCTCGGGCCGGCTGCTGGACTACATCGAGTTCGACGACGACTTCGCGATCGTCAAGATGTATCCGCCGCGGGAGGTGCAGGGCTTCACGCTGGGCGACTCCAACGTCCGCTCCAAGTACGGCGTGACCGTGGTGGGCGTGAAGTCCCCGGGCGAGGACTTCACGTACGCCCGCCCCGACACCAAGGTCACCTCCCGCGACCTGCTGATCGTCTCGGGGCACGTGGACCTGCTCGAGCGCTTCGCGGCCCGCCCCTGACCCGGGGACCTCCCGGTCCGCGGCTCAGTCGCCGCTGAACTCGCGCGTGAGCTCCGCGGAGCGGTCCGCCGAGGCGCGGGCCGCGGAGGCCACGAGAGCCTCGAAGCCGTTGTCCTGGAAGGTCGTGATGGCCCGGTCCGTGGTGCCCTTGGGGCTGGTGACCGCCTTGCGCAGCGCCGCGGGGTCGGCCTCCGCCGGGCGCAGCAGCTCCCCGGCGCCGGAGACGGTCTCCTTCGCGAGGACCCGCGCGACGTCCGCCGGCAGCCCCATCCGCTCCCCCGCCTGCTGCATGGCCTCGGCCAGCAGGAACACGTAGGCGGGCCCGGAGCCCGAGACGCCGGTCACGGCGTCCACCTGCTCCTCGGGGACCTCGACCACGGTGCCCACGGCCTCGAGCACCTGGCGCACGGCCTCCGTCTGCTCGGGGCCGGTGGCGGCCCCCGGGGTCACCGAGACCACCCCGCGGCCCACGCTGGAGGGTGTGTTCGGCATCGTGCGCACGACCGGCTGGCCGGCGGGGAGGGCGCGCTCGAGGGCGCCAACGGAGATCCCCGCCGCTACCGAGGCCACGACCGTGCCGGGGCGCAGGGCGGGGGCGATCTCGCGGGCGAGGTCGAGGATGCCGACGGGCTTGACGCCGAGCAGCACGACGTCCGCCTCACGGGCGGCCCGCCGGTTGGCCTCGGGATCGTCCCCGGTGACGTAGGGCCGCACGCCCGTCTCGTCCTCGAGCCGGCGGGCGCTCTCCGCGGAGCGGACGGTGGCCCGGACCTGCTCGACGGGCACGCCGGAGGCCAGCACCCCCCGCAGGATGGATCCGTTCATGGAGCCGCAGCCCAGGAAGGCGAGCACAGGGGTCATGGTCGGTGAGGTCCTCTCATCGGTGGGATCGGAAAGGTGGAATCGGAACGGTGGGAACAGGACGGTGGGAACGGCGCCGGCGGGCCGGGTGCGCCCGGGCCTCAGCCCCGGCTGCCGTCCGCGCCCTCCGTGCCGTCGGAGCCGCCGGCGCTCGGGGCGCCGTCGGAGCGGCTCGTGTGCCGGCGGGCGAACTCGAGGGACTCCGCGAGCCACTGGGTGCGCTCGTCGGCGTTCTTCGAGCGGCGGGTCGAGACCTCGACCCCGATGATGCCCTGCCACCGGGTGGAGGCGAGGAACTCGAGGGACTCGGCCACCGGCTGCACCCCGTGGCCGGGCAGCAGGTGCTCGTCCGCCGTGGTCTCCCCCGACCCGTCGGTCAGGTGGACGTGGCCCAGCCGGGGGCCCAGTTCCCGGATGGCGGCCAGGGAGTCCATCCGGGCGGTGGCGGCGTGCGAGAAGTCCCACGTCACCCAGTCGTAGTCCAGGCCCAGCGGGCTGTAGTGCGGGGCGTAGACCACGGTGTCGCGGCCGCGGACCCGCCAGGGGTACATGTTCTCCACGGAGATCTTCACGCCGGTGGCCTGGGAGACCACCCGCACCCCCTCCACGAAGTTCGCGGCGTACCGGCGCTGCCACCGGAAGGGCGGGTGGACCACGACGACCTCCGCGCCCACCTGCTCGGTGAGCGCGGCCGCCATCTGGATCTTGGTCCACGACTTGCCCCACACCTGCTGGGTCAGCAGCAGGGTCGGGGCGTGGATGGTCGAGATGGGGAGCTGGTGGCGCTGCACGAGGTCCTGCAGCTGGTGGGTGAGCTGGCTCATCCGCTCGTGCGTGACGAGCACCTCCACGCTGTCGTAGCCCAGCTCCACGGCCGCCTCGAAGGTCTCCGGCACCCCGAGCGGATAGAGGGAGCTGGTGGACAGCGCCACGTGCGGACGGTACGGCTCCGCGGCGGCGCCCTGCTGCTCGCTCATGCCGCACCCACCAGGTGCCGGGGGTCCACGGTGCGGACGTCGGAGTGGCTGCTCAGCTGGTCCAGGCGGCGCAGGATCAGTCCCTCGCGGAGCGCCCACGGGCAGATCCGGATCGACTCGACGCCGTAGGCGTCCATCGCCGACTCCGCCACCACGGCGCCGGCGAGGATCTGCCGGGCCCGCGCGGCGGAGACCCCCGGCAGCTCGGCGCGCTCCTCCGGGGACATGGCCTCCATCCGGCGGGTCCACAGCCGCAGGTCCTCGAGGTGGAGGGTGCGGGGCACGTACGGGCCCATCTCGTACGGCGCCGCGCCGCAGATCCGGGCCAGGGAGCGGAACGTCTTGGAGGTGCCGGCCACGCAGGTGGGCTCCCCGGCCGCGCGGACCCGGTCGACCGCGGGCCGGAGCTCCTGGCGCACGTGCTTGCGCAGGGCCTTCATCTCCTTCGGGGTCGCGACGTCCCCGGCGACGAAGGTGCGGGTGAGCCGCCCCGCGCCGAGCGGGACCGAGGTCGCCACGGTGGGCAGCGCGTTGTCCCCCAGGGCCATCTCGAAGGACCCGCCGCCGATGTCGAGGTCGAGAACGGTCCCCGCGCCCCAGCCGAACCAGCGGCGCACCGCGAAGAACGTCACGGCCGCCTCCTGGTCCCCGGCCAGCTCCGTGAGGGTCACGCCGGAGCGGGACTGCACGTGGTCCAGCACCTGCGCCCCGTTGCCGGCCTCGCGGATCGCGGAGGTCGCGAAGGCGAGGAAGTCCTCGGCCCGGTTGTCCACGGCGAAGTCCCGGGCCTCGACCACGAACGCGGTGAGGGCGTCCCGGCCGGCGTCGGAGATGTTGCCGTCGGCGTCGAGGTACTGCACCAGCCGCAGGGCGAGCTTGTGGGACGCGTACGGCTCGGGCCGGGAGCCCGGGTAGACGTCGAGCAGGAGGAGGTGGACGGTGTTCGACCCCACGTCGAGGACTCCGAGACGCATGCCGTGGTGCTCCTTCGAGTTCCGTGTCCGTCCCGCGCGTGCGGAGCGGATCAGCCCTTGGACCCGGCGCGGGCGGGCTTGGCCGCCGCGGGCTTCTTGGCCGTGCTCTTCTTCGCCGTGCTGCTCCTGGCCGTCGTCCCCTTGGTCGTCGTCCCCTTGGCCGTGGACCGGGCCGCCTTCTTCGGGGCGGGGCCCTGGGCGCGCTTCTCCGCGAGCAGCTGGCTGGCGCGCGCCGGCGTGATCTGCTCCACGGTCTCGCCGCGCGGGACCGTCACGTTGGTCTCGCCGTCGGTGATGTAGGGGCCGAAGCGCCCGTCCTTGATGACCATGGGCCGTTCCGTGATCTGGTCGGTGCCGAGGTCCGCGAGCGGAGGCTTGGCGGCGCCGCGGCCGCGCTGCTTGGGCTGGGCGTAGATCGCCAGGGCCTCCTCGAGGGTGACCGTGAACAGCTGCTCCTCGGACTGCAGGGAGCGCGAGTCGCCGCCCTTCTTCAGGTAGGGGCCGAAGCGGCCGTTCTGCACCGTGATCTCGTTGCCCTCGGCGTCCGTGCCCAGCGTGCGCGGCAGGGACAGGATCTTGAGCGCGTCCTCGAGGGTCACGTCCTGCAGCGTCATCGTGGAGAGCAGGGAGCCCGTGCGGGGCTTCTCCTTGACCGGCTTCTTCGGGGGCTTGGGCTTGCCGTTCTTGTAGTACTCGACGGGCTGGGCCGCGAGCTCCTCGGCGGTGGGCTCGGGGATCACCTCGGTGACGTAGGGCCCGTAGCGGCCGTCCTTGGCCACGATGGCGCGCCCGGTCACGGGGTCGCGGCCGAGCTCCCGGCCGTCGGCCTTGCCCGTCTCGATGAGCTCGCGCGCCTTGTCGGGCGTGAGCTCGTCGGGGGCGAGGTCCTCCGGCACGTTGGCCCGGATCGGGTCGGTGATCTCCCCGGTCTCCGGGTCGACGGCGCCGGCCACCTCCAGGTAGGGGCCGAACTTGCCGACCCGCAGGGTGATGTCCTCGGTCACGGGGATGGAGTTCACGGCGCGGGCGTCGATCTCGCCGAGGTCGTCGACGATGGGCTTGAGCCCGTTCTCGTGGCCCTGGGAGCCGAAGTAGAAGTCCTGCAGCCAGTCGGTGCTGTCCTCCTCGCCGCGGGCGATCCGGTCGAGGCCCTCCTCCATCTCCGCCGTGAAGTCGTAGTCCACGTAGTCGGAGAAGTGCTCCTCGAGCAGGCGCACCACGGAGAACGCGGTCCACGAGGGGATGAGCGCGGAGCCCCGCACGCGGACGTAGCCGCGGTCCATGATCGTGGAGATGGTCGCCGCGTAGGTCGAGGGCCGGCCGATGCCGAGCTCGTCGAGGACCTTCACGAGGGACGCCTCGGTGTAGCGCGGCGGCGGCGAGGTGCGGTGCCCGTCCGCCTCGACCTCGGTGGCGTCCAGGCGGTCGCCCTCCGCCATGCGCGGGAGCCGCTTGTCGCCGTCCTTGGCGCCGTCCTTGTCCGTGGCGGGGTCCTCGTCCCGGCCCTCCTCGTAGGCGGCCAGGAAGCCGCGGAACGTGATGACGGTGCCGGACGCGGAGAACTCGGCGTCCCGGCCGGCCGAGGACGTCGCCCCGAGCCGCACGGTCGCCGTCGACCCCTTGGCGTCGGCCATCTGGGAGGCCACGGTGCGCTTCCAGATCAGCTCGTAGAGCCGGAACGCGTCCGCGGAGAGCTCGCCGCGGACCTGGTTCGGGGCGCGGAAGGAGTCCCCCGCGGGGCGCACGGCCTCGTGCGCCTCCTGCGCGTTCTTCGACTTGGAGCTGTAGAGCCGCGGGGAGCCGGGCACGAAGTCGGCGCCGTAGAGCTCCGTGGCCTGGCGCCGGGCGGCCGTGACCGCCTGGTCGGACAGCGCCACGGAGTCGGTGCGCATGTAGGTGATGTAGCCGTTCTCGTACAGCTTCTGCGCCACCTGCATGGTGGTGCGGGAGGTGAAGCGCAGCTTGCGCGCCGCCTCCTGCTGCAGCGTGGAGGTGGTGAACGGGGCGGCCGGGCGGCGGGTGTAGGGCTTGGTCTCCAGCGACCGGACCGTGAACGCCGCGTCCTCGAGACCGGCGGCCAGTTCGCGGGCGGCCTGCTCGTCCAGGTGCGCGAGCTTGTCCGCGGCGCCCTTGAGCACGCCGTCGTCGCCGAAGTCGCGGCCGCCCGCCACCCGCTTGCCGTCCACGGAGGAGAGCCGGGCGCTGAAGGCGGTGCCGGCGTCCTCGCCGTCGGTGCGGGCGAAAGTCCCGCTGAGGTCCCAGTAGTCGGCGGGCACGAACGCCATGCGCTTGCGCTCCCGCTCCACGACCAGGCGGGTGGCCACGGACTGCACGCGCCCGGCGGACAGGCCCGAGGCGATCTTGCGCCACAGCACCGGGGAGATCTCGTAGCCGTAGAGCCGGTCCAGGATGCGCCGGGTCTCCTGCGCGTCGACCAGGTCCTGGTCGAGCTCGCGCAGCTCCCCGAAGGCCCGCTCGATGGCCTCGCGGGTGATCTCGGAGAAGGTCAGCCGGTAGACGGGGATCTTGGGCTTGAGCACCTCCAGGAGGTGCCACGCGATGGCCTCCCCCTCGCGGTCGCCGTCGGTGGCGAGGTAGAGGGCGTCCGCGTCCTTGAGCTTGCGCCGGAGCTCGGTGACCTTCTTCTTCTTGTCCGGGTTCACCACGTAGTACGGCTCGAAGCCGTGCTCCACGTCCACCGCGAACTTGCCGTAGGGACCCTTCTTGAGCTCCGCCGGCAGCTCCGAGGGCTGCGGGAGGTCGCGGATGTGCCCCATCGAGGACTCGACCTCGTAGGCGTCGCCGAGGTACCCGGCGATGGTCTTGACCTTGGAGGGGGACTCCACGATGAGCAGGCTCTTGCCCGTTCCCGGGCTCTGGGTGGCCTTCGTTGGCACGGTACTCCTTGCTGCGGTCCGCGGTGCCGCGGGCCGCGGCGCTGCTGGACGTCGGGTCGAACGGGCGGGCGTCGGCCCGCCGTTGCGCTCCACCATAACGCCTCACCGCCGTCAACCCCCGCGCGGCGGGGACCCGGAGGACATCGGCGTCCCCGGGCGGGCCGCGCGGGCCGCCCGGCCCGGGCGGCCCGGACCGGTCTCAGGAGGGGTAGCGCTCGGGCTCGTCGCCGATCGTGAACTCGCGGCCCGTGGCGTGCTCCACGTCGATGACCACGAAGTTGTACTTCAGCGTGGGCGCCCACGGCCTGAGCGGCAGCTCCTCCGCGGCGTCGATCTCGGCGCGCGTCTCGAGCCGGCGGGCCCGGCCGTGGACCACCACGGAGCGCACGACGTGCTCCTCCGAGACCTCGTCGATCTCGAACGCCACCTGGTCGTTGACGATGAGGCTCGAGAGCTTGGAGCCCTGGGCCGTGCGGAAGTACAGCTTGCGCTGGTGGACCACGTAGTTCACCGGGAAGATGTCCACGAGACCGGCGGCCTCGACGGCCAGCCGGCCGAAGGGGTGCTGCTCGAGGAGCTGCCAGACGGTGTCCTTGTCGAGGGTCTTGATGGGGTTCAGGTTGTCTCCGATGCTCATGCTCCCATCCTCCCACCCCCACCGTCGCGGCGCCGCCTGCTCATCCGCCCACAACATCGCTCAGGCGGCGGGCGGCACCGGCTCCTGCGGCACGAGGAAGCCGTCGAGCACGAGGTGCCGGACCTCCTCGGTCAGCCGCTGCCGCTCCTCGCCCGCCCAGTCCAGCAGGGCGGCGAGCGCCCCGAGGATCTGCCGGGCGCTCAGCTCGCCGTCGCAGGCCCCGGCGAAGCCCGCGGCCTCGCTCGAGAGCACCACGGTCCGGCGCAGCCCGGCCCCCTGCCGGAGCAGGATCACGCCGGGGTGCTCCGCGCCGGGGCGCTGGTGGCGCTCCTCGGTGACGTCCTCGGCGGCCACGAGGTGGGCGTCCAGCCAGTCCTGGGGGTGCGCGGCGAGCCAGTCGGCCCGTTCCCACGTGGCGGCGAGCGCGGGGGCGAGCGGCTGCTGGACCGGGTGGGGGACGTGCTCGAAGCGGCGGAGCGCGCCCCCGGGCCGGGCCCGGGACGGGCGGCGGAGGCGGATCATCCCGAAGCCCACGGCCTCGACGCCGCGGGCGGCGAAGTCGTCGAGATAGGCGCGGTAGGCGCGTTCGTAGTGCTCGAGGTCGCGGGACTCCGCCGCGTCCCGCAGCCACGTCTCGGCGTACTCCTCCGGGCCGGCCAGCTCCCGCTGGACGAACCAGGCGTCGACGCCCTCGGGCACCCACTGCTCGGGCCGCTGCGCCCAGCGCTCGGCGGCCGGCCGCGCGTCCCCGGGCGGCGGGGCGAGGACCTCCCAGTTGCCGAGCAGGTGGGCGGTGGCCCCGGGGGCCATGACCCCGGGCAGCCCCCGCACCAGGTCGGCCACGATCCGGTCCCCCGGCAGACCGCCGTCCCGGTAGGTGTAGCGGTCGAGCGGGGTCTCCCCGGCGGGGCGCGGTGTGATGACGAACGGCGGGTTGGACACCACGAGGTCGAACCGCTCACCGCGCACGGGCTCCAGGAGGGATCCCGCCCGCAGGCTCACGCGGTCCTCGAGCCGGTCGGGGTCGATCCCGAGCGCCTGCGCGTTGAGCAGCAGGTTGAACCGGGTGAAGCCCAGGGCCCGGTCCGAGACGTCGGTGGCGGTCACGTGCCCCGAGTGCGCGAGCAGGTGGAACGTCTGGATGCCGCACCCGGTCCCCAGGTCCAGCGCCCGCTCCACCCGGCGGCGGTCGGTCGTCTGGGCCAGCGTCAGGGAGGCCTGGCCGATGCCCAGCACGTGGTCGCGGCGCAGCACGCCGGGGCGCTGGGACTCCCCCAGGTCGCTCGCCACGTACAGCTCCGTCCCGTCGTCGGAGGCGTGGGGGCGCAGGTCCACGGTGGAGCGCAGCCCGCCCTCCGTCTCCTCGGCGAGGCCCAGGCCCACGAGCTGCTCCGGGCGCACCGGGGCGGGCGCGAGCGTCTCCACGGGGACGGTGCGGCCGAGCAGGAAGAGCGAGACGACCCCGGCGAGGCCCCGGTCCGGGTGCCCGGGCGTGCGGAGGGCCGGCTCGAGGACCCGCAGGGCGGGCACCGCCTGGTCCCGTGCGAGCGCGTCCATGGCGGCCTCCCCCAGCAGCTCCGCCACGCGGTCGTGGGTGAAGCCCGTCCGGCGGAGGGCGTCGTGCAGCTCGGCCGGCGCCCGCGGGTCGTCGGAGACGGGGGTCCCCGGGACCCGGGAGAAGGCCGGCGCCGCCGAGGGGCCGGGGGCGGCGGGCCTCATGCGGCCCCCGTCGGCACGGGCACGGGCGCCGTGGCGGTGCGGGAGGCGGCCGGGGTTCCGTCGCCGGGCACGGGTGCGGGGGCGGGTGCGACGGCGACCGGGGCGCCGTCGCCGGCCCCCGGTGGCGTGGCGGTGCCGCACCCGGCCGGGCAGGTGAGCCGCGGCCGCTCCTCGAGGCAGGCCGGGCACGCGAGCACGAGGGCGCGGCAGGTGCCGTCCGCGCAGTTGACGAAGCGGTTCGCGGGGCCGGCGCACCGGTCGCAGCGCCCGATCGTGACCGCGGCCGGGGTGAACCGCACGTGCATGCGCCGGTCGAAGACGTACAGGGACCCCTCCCACAGCCCCCGGTCCCCGCGCTCGCGGCCGTACTCGGCGATGCCGCCGTCGAGCTGGTAGACCTCCTGGAAGCCGCGGTTGCGCATCAGTGCGGAGAGCACCTCGCACCGGATCCCGCCGGTGCAGTAGGTGACCACGGGCCGGGTCTTGAGGTGGTCGTACTTCCCGGAGTCCAGCTCGGCCACGAAGTCGCGGGTGTGCGCCACGTCCGGGACCACGGCCCCGCGGAAGCGCCCGATCCGGGCCTCGTGGGCGTTGCGCCCGTCGAAGAACACGACGTCCTCGCCGCGGCGGGCCACGAGCTCGTCCACGGCGTCGGGCGCCAGGCGGGTGCCGCCGCCGACCACGCCGTGCTCGTCGACCTCGAGCTCGCCGGGCGCGCCGAAGGACACGAGCTCGTTCCGGACCTTGACCGACAGCCGCGGGAAGTCCTCGGCCGAGCCGTCCGACCACTTGAACACCGTGTCCCGGAGACCGGGGTGGGAGCGGGTGGTGCGGGCGTACTGCTTGAGCGCCCCGACCTCACCGCCCACGGTGGCGTTGAGCCCGTGCGGGGAGACGATGATCCGCCCGCGCAGGCCCAGCCCCTCGCACAGGGCGCGCTGCCAGAGCATCACGGCCGTGGGGTCGGGGAGCGGGGTGAAGACGTAGTGCAGGACGATCCGGTGCTGTGCCACGGGTCCAGGCTACAAGCGCGGCGGGGCGTCCGGCGCCGAGCGGTCCGGGCGCCGGGTCAGTGGCCCAGGTGGAACACGCGGCCGGTGACCTTCGTGGGGGCCACCTCCACGTACTCGAGCTTGGTGGTCCCGACCCACGGCCGCAGCGGCAGCTCGTCCACCCGGTCGGTCTCCTCCGGGTCGGTCAGCTGGCGGGCCGTGCCGCGCACGATCACGGACCAGGCCTCCCCGCCCTGTGCCTGGTCGACCTGCACGGCGACGTGCTCGTTGAGCGCCAGGTGCAGCAGCTTGGTGCCCTTGGCGGTGCGGAAGTAGATCTTCCCGTCGTCGGCCACGAGGTTGATGGGGGTGATCTCGATCTCGTCGCCGTCCATGGTGGCGATCCGGCCGAAGCGTGCGCTGTAGAGGTGCTCCCAGCACTGCTCCGGGGTCAGCTCCGTGACCGGCGGCCGGTGCGCCCGGGCCTCCTTGTCGGGATTGTGCCCGGAGATGTTCATGGGGTTGCTCATGCGGTCATTCTGGCACGGGGCCTCCGCGGGCGTGACCCGTGTCATGTTCGTGACCGGGGCCCGGTCCGGGACGGGCGGACGCCCCGGCCGGGGTGACCGGCCGGGGCGTCCGCCATCGTCAGCGCTTCCGGAGCGTTCAGCGGCCGGAGGCGGTGCCCGCCCCCTGCAGCCGCTCCAGATCGGCCGCCTCGGTGCGGGTGGTGTGCAGGTCGTCGATCTGGCCCAGGGTCCTGTCCTTGGTCTCCTTGGCCGTCAGGGCGGCGGCCACGGCGACCAGGCAGGCGCCGGTGACGAACCCCGCCACGCCCAGCCAGTTGTCCCCCTCGGCCCCGGCCAGGGAGCTGGCCAGGACGGGGGCGAAGCCGCCGGAGATCGCGAAGCCGATCTGGGTGCCCAGGGCCAGCCCCGTCACGCGCACCCGGGTGGGGAACATCTCCGCGTAGAAGGAGGGCCAGATGCCGTTGGCCATGGAGTAGAAGAAGCCGGACATGACGGCGCCGAGGAGGAAGATCAGCGTCCAGTTCCCGGCGTGGACGGCGGCCAGGTAGGGATACATCATCGCGGCCGCGCCGGCCGCCCCGGTGATGAACACCGGCTTGCGCCCGACCCGGTCGGCGACCGTGGCCGCCACGGGGATCACGAGCAGGGCCACGGCGTTGGCGATGACGGAGACCCAGAGCATGGTCGAGCGGTCCAGGCCCACCACGGAGGTGGCGAAGGACAGCGACCACACCAGGAAGACCACGTTGACGGTGTTGATCATCGCGGCCGCGGCCACGCGCAGCACCGCGGTCTTGTGGTGCTTGAACATCAGGGCGAGGGGGGTGGCCGGCTTCTCGCCGGGCAGCACGGCCCGGGCCTGCTCGAAGGCGGGCGGCTCCTCCAGGTGGCGGCGGATCAGATAGGCCACGACCACCACGACGGCGGAGAGCCAGAACGGGACCCGCCAGCCCCAGCTGAACAGCTGCTCCTCGGTGAGCACGAGCGTGAAGGGGATGAAGACGGCGGTGGCGAGGAGGGTGCCGAACTGGGTGCCCTGCAGCGTCCAGCTCGTGGTGAAGGCCCGCCGGTGCTCCTCGGAGTGCTCCAGCGAGACCGAGATCGCGCTGGCCTGCTCGCCGGAGGCCGACAGCCCCTGGATGACACGGCAGGTCACGAGCAGGGCCGGGGCCAGCAGCCCGGCCTGGTCGTAGGTCGGCAGGCAGCCGACGGCGAAGGTGCCGGCGCCCATCATGAACAGGGTCAGCATCAGCACGAACTTGCGCCCGAACCGGTCGCCGAGGGGGCCCATGATGAGGGCCCCCAGGGGCCGGACGACATAGGCGACGCCCACGGTGCCCATCGACAGCAGGATCGCCACCCCGGGGGACGTGTCGGCCGGGAAGAACAGGTGGTTGAGCACCAGGGCGGCGGCCGTCCCGTAGACGGCGAAGTCGTAGTACTCCAGGGCGGAGCCGATCCAGCTGGCCAGGGCCGCCTTCTTCGGGGTCTTGCCGTGGGTCGCGGCCGCGGCCGGTGGAGGAGCGTTGTGCATGGGAGGTCCTTCGCTGAGGGCACCCCGGACGGCGGGGGCACGGGACGTGAGCGGAGCTGGAGAGAGGTGCACCGGCGGGTGGACGGGTTCGCGAGGAGCCCGGCCGGCCGGACCGTTGCCATATGCTGGCAACTGTGTTTATATCTTGAACACAAGGATGATCCAGATCACACTGCACGTCAAGAGTGCGCCCTGCGATGACGCCGGCCCCGGACCCAGTGGGCCCGGGGCCGAGGAGCAGTGACGCGGTGCCACCGACGTCGTCCTGCGGAGGATCCGCGCCTCACCGCACCCGACCGGCACCCTCCCCCGGCACGACGACGAAGACGTCCGGCGCCCGGTGACCCCGGTCCGCGAAGGCCTCGGCGACCGCGTTCCCGACCTGCTCCGCCCGCGCCGCGGGCACGAGGGCGATCGCGGAGCCGCCGAAGCCCCCGCCGGTCATCCGTGCGCCGGCGGCCCCGGCGGCCAGGGCCGCGTCGACGGCGAGGTCGAGCTCGGGGCAGGAGATCTCGTAGTCGTCCCGCATCGAGGCGTGGGAGGCGACCAGCAGCTCCCCGATGCCCCGGACGTCCCCGGCCTGCAGCCGCCGGACCGTCTCCAGGACCCGGCGGTTCTCGCTGAGCACGTGCCGGACCCGGCGGGCGGTCTCCTCGTCCAGTCCGCTCAGGTCGGTCCCGTCCGGGACGTCGCGCAGGGAGACCGCTCCGAGGGCGGCGGCCCCGCGCTCGCAGGAGGCGCGCCGGGCGGCGTAGCCGCCGTCGGCGTGGGAGTGGGCGACCTTCGTGTCGACCACCAGGACGGCGAGCCCGTGCCGGGCCACCGGCAGCGGCACGAGCTCGGCCTCCTGGGTGCGGCAGTCCAGGAACAGCGCCGCGCCGGCCCGGCCGCGCAGGGAGGCCGACTGGTCCATGATCCCGGTCGGGGCGCCGACGAACTCGTTCTCCGCCCGCTGCGTCAGCCGCGCCATCGCCGGCCGGTCCAGATCCAGTCCGAGCAGGTCGTTCAGGGCCACGATCGTGGCGACCTCCACGGCGTGCGAGGAGGACAGGCCCGCGCCCACGGGGACGGTCGAGTCCAGCAGCAGCTCGAACCCGGGCACCTCCACCCCGTCGAGGCCGGCGAGCACGTGCACCACGCCGGCCGGGTACGCCCCCCAGCCGCCGACCGCCCCGGGGGCGAGCCCGGGGATCCGGAACCGGGCCCGGGACAGCCCCCCGCCGTCGGGGGCGTACGTGGAGGCCAGGTCGACGACGTCGTGCCGGATCGCGTCCTCGCCCTGCCCGGTCCGCCGCCCCTGCTCCGCGTCCCGGCGCAGCCGGACGGCGACCATCGCCGAGCGGTCGATGGCGAAGGGCAGCACGAAGCCGTCGTTGTAGTCGGTGTGCTCCCCGATGAGGTTCACCCGTCCCGGGGCACGCCACACCCCGTCCGGGGCGTGGCCGTACACCTCGGTGAAGCGGCGGGAGAGCTCCTCCGCCCGGGCGGCGTCGTCCTGGCCTGCCTGCCGAGCGGCCGGCTGGGGGGTGTGCTGTCCGGTCATCGTGCGGCCTCCCTCAGGCGTGCGGCGGTCTGCTCGGCGGTGACGTCGTTGATGAACGCCCCCATGGCGGCCTCGGAGCCGGCCAGGAACTTCAGCTTGTCCTCGGCCCGGCGCGGGCTGGTGAGCTGCAGGTGCAACCGGCCGGCCTCCCGGTCCGCCGCATTCACGGGGGTCTGGTGCCAGGCGGCGATGTAGGGGGTCGGCGTGTCGTAGAGCCGGTCCACGCGCTGGACCAGGTCCTGGTACACCACCGCCAGCTCGTCCCGCTCGGCCCCGGTCAGCGCGGCCAGGTCCGGGACGCGGCGGTGCGGGACCAGGTGGACCTCCAGCGGCCACCGCGCGGCGTAGGGCACATAGGCCGAGAAGTGCTCGCCCGCCAGCACCATCCGGTCCCCCGCGGCGGTCTCGTCGGCCAGGACCTCGCCCATCAGCGTCCGCCCCGTGGCCTCGAGGTGCGCCCGGGAGCGGGCCGCGAGCCGCGCCGCGTGCGGGGCCGGATAGGGGTAGGCGTAGATCTGCCCGTGCGGGTGGTGCAGGGTCACCCCGATCTGCTCACCCCGGTTCTCGAACGGGAATACGTGCCGGACCCCGGCCATGGCCGAGAGCGCCTCGGTGCGCTGGGCCCAGGCCTCCACCACGGTGCGCGCCCGCTCGGAGGACAGGGACGCGAAGGAGCCCTGGTGCTCCGGGGTGAACACCACCACCTCGCACCGCCCCACGGCCGGGGACGGGACGCCCCACAGGGACCGCTCCCCCACCTGCCGCGGGTCCGGCAGCTCGGCCAGCTCCGGGCCCAGCGAGGGGAAGCGGTTCTCGAAGACGACGACGTCGAAGTCCTCCGCCGGGATCTCCGACTCGCGCCCACCCACGCTCGGGCACAGCGGGCACTGGTCGGCCGGGGGCAGGTAGGTGCGCGCCTGCCGGTGGGCGGCCACCGCCACCCACTCCCCCGTCAGCCGGTCGAAGCGCACCTCACCGCCGCCGGAGCGGGCGTCCAGGGGCCGGCGGTCCACCACGTGCTCCACGGGCGGGGTGCCGCGGTCGGAGAAGAACACGGCCTCCCGCCCGTCGGCGAGGTGGTGGGTCCGGTGCGCGAACAGCGGCGCGGCGGCGCGCTCGGCGGGGGCGGGAGAGGTCATCGGACGGGCTCCAGTCGCAGGTCGGGGACGTGCTGGCTCAGGGTCTCGCGGTCGGCGGCGCCCAGACCGTCGTCGGTCACGACCGTGTCGACCTCGTCGAGACCGGCGATGCGGTGGAGCCCGGACAGGCCCCACTTCGTGGAGTCGGCCAGCACCACGCTGCGGTCGCAGCGCTCCAGGAAGAGGCGGTTGATATCGGCCTCCATCATGTTCGGAGTGGTCAGCCCGTCGCGCTCGGACAGCCCGTGCACGCCCAGGAAGGCCAGGTCCACGTGCAGGGTGCGCAGGGCCGCGGTGGCCAGCGGGCCCACCAGGGCGTCCGAGGGGGTGCGCACCCCGCCCAGCAGGACCACCGTCTGTCCCGTGGCGGGCGCGTCCTGGAGCACGTCGGCGATCCGCGGGGAGTTCGTCACCACCGTGATGTCGCTGACGCGGCGCAGGGCGCGGGCCAGCGCGAAGGTGGTGGTCCCGGAGTTCAGCGAGACGGACATGCCCGGTCGCACCATCGCCTCGGCGGCGGCGGCGATGGCCGCCTTCTCCGGCAGCTGCAGCTCGGACTTGTGCGTGAATCCGGGCTCGGCCGCGGAGGATCCCGCCGGCAGCTTCGCCCCGCCGTGGACCTTCTGCAGCTCCCCGTCCCGAGCCAGCCGGTCCAGGTCCCGGCGCACCGTCATGTCGGACACGCCCAGCTCGGCGACCAGGTCCGCGACCCGCACCGCACCGGAGGCGCGCACGCGGTCGAGGATCTCCCGCCGTCGGCGGTCGGGGAGCATCTCGGTCATGGGGCCTCCTGGCTCGGCTGGGGTCCGTCGAGACCCCGGATCGGTGACATGCCCCACAATACAAACATCGTGGTGTTCTTTTCAACAGGGTTGATGTTTGATTCTGTCGCTTCTACTATGACGTGAACCACATCGATCCACCACTGCGATCGAGTGCCCGAACCCACCACCCCGATCAGCGCCCAGGAGCCGACATGACTGCTGCGACCCTCGAGCCGACCACCGCCCTCGATCCCACCGGACCGTGCCGGGTCCACCTCACGAGCGGGGGTGTGTCGGTCCTGGTCGACCTCTCCGAGGCCCAGCTGCCCTCCGTGGTGCACTGGGGCGCCGCACTGCCCGGCCTCGACGCCGAGGAGGCCGCCGTGCTCGTCGAGGCCGCGGTGGCCCACCGCACGGCCAACGGGCAGGACCTGCCGATGCGCCCGGACGTGCTCGGGAGTCTGCACACCGGCTGGAGCGGCCGGCCAGGACTGGCGGGTGACCGGGACGGCACCGCGTGGACCCCGCTGCTGCACCTCACGGAGGCCCGGCTGGATCCGGTGGAACCGCAGGAGGTCCTCGCCGACGGCGCCCTGGTGAGCGCCGGCGCGGCCCGCCTGCTCGTGACGGCGGAGGACACCGGCGCAGGCCTGCGCGTGGCGATCGAGCTGGAGCTCACGCCCTCGGGCCTGCTGCGGGCCCGCGCCACGCTGACGAACACCGCCCCGGGTCCCTACCGCGTCCAGGAGCTGGGCCTCGTGCTCCCCCTGCCCACCCACGCGAAGGAGATCCTGGACTTCGCAGGGCACTGGGGCAAGGAACGGACCCCCCAGCGGCGCGAGCTCACCGTGGGCACGCACCTCCGGGAAGGACGCAAGGGCCGCACCGGCGCCGACGCCGCCTACGTCCTGTCCGTGGGCGAACCGGGCTTCGGCTTCGCCGACGGCGAGGTCTGGGGCCTGCACACCGGGTTCTCCGGCAACCACCGCACGTGGGCGGAACGGCTCTACGACGGCCAGCAGGTGCTGGGCGGCTCCGAGCTGCTGCTGCCGGGCGAGGTCTCGCTCGGACAGGGCGAGAGCTACACCACCCCGTGGCTGTACGGCGTGTACGGGCGGGGGCTGGACGAGCAGGCCGGGCGCTTCCACGACTGGCTCCGGGCCCGCCCCCAGCACCCCGCCCGGCCCCGTCCGGTGACGCTGAACGTGTGGGAGGCCGTCTACTTCGACCACCGCCTCGAGAAGCTCTCTACCCTGGCCGACCGGGCGGCCGCCGCCGGCGTGGAGCGCTACGTGCTCGACGACGGGTGGTTCGGCGCCCGCCGCGACGACAACGCCGGACTGGGCGACTGGGTGGTCTCCCCCGAGGTGTGGCCGCAGGGCCTGTCCCCGCTGATCGACCACGTCAACGACCTCGGCATGGAGTTCGGCCTGTGGTTCGAGCCCGAGATGGTCAACCCCGACTCCGATGTGGCCCGCGCCCACCCCGAGTGGATCATGGGCCCCGGCGGGCGCCTGCCCATCGAGTCCCGCCGGCAGCAGGTGCTCGATCTGGGTGTGCCGGAGGCCTACGCGCACGTGCGCGACCAGATGGTGGCTCTCCTGGACGAGTACCCGATCGCCTACCTCAAGTGGGACCACAACCGCGACCTGCTCGAGGCCGGCACCCACCCCGACGGACGCCCCGGGGTGCACGCCCAGACCCTGGCGACCTACCGGTTGATGGCCGAGCTCAAGGAGCGGTTCCCGGACCTGGAGATCGAGTCCTGCTCCTCCGGCGGCGCCCGGGTCGACCTCGGGGTCTTGGAGCACACCGACAGGGTGTGGACCTCCGACGACATCGATCCCTTCGAGCGCCAGCAGATGCACCGGTGGACCCAGCAGCTCATCCCGGCCGAACTCATGGGCGCCCACGTCGCCTCCGGCGCCTCGCACACCACCGGGCGCATGCACACCCTGCACTTCCGCGCCGGCACCGCCGTGTGGGGCCACCTCGGCATCGAGTGGGACCTCACCCAGGCCACCGAACAGGAATCGGCCGAGCTCGCCGAGTGGGTCGCCTTCCACAAGGACCACCGCGGTCTGCTCCACTCGGGCCGGATGGTCCGCCTGGACGCCTTCGACCCCGCGCTGCGGATCCACGGGGTCGTCAGCGCCGACCGCTCGGAAGCGCTGTTCGCCGTCGTCGGCGCCGCCCTGCCCGACGTCGAACCCGTGGGCCGGTTCCGCCTGCGCGGCCTGGACCCCGAGCTCCGCTACCGGGTGCGCGACGTCACCCCCGGCGCGGACCCGCACGGGTTCCGCCGCCCGCCGTGGTGGCCGACCGAGAGGAGCGTGGTCCTGTCCGGCCGGGCGCTGCAGACCGTGGGCGTGCACGCCCCCTGGCTGGCCCCGGACACCCTGCGCGTCCTGCGGCTCGAGGCCCAGGATCCCACCCAGCCCGCTCCCCAGGATTGAGGTAGCCCCATGTCCACGACCACTCGTTCCCGCCGACCGGACACGCCGGTCGTTCCGGGCCAGGCCGGCGGTGCACGCCGGCGGGGCCGGCAGGACACCCGGATCGCGATGCTGTTCATCGCCCCGGCCCTCCTCGGCTTCCTCGTCTTCCTCGCCTGGCCCACCGTGCGGGGCATCTGGCTGAGCTTCACCAGCTTCAACCTGCTCACCCCGTCCGAGTTCGTGGGCCTGGCCAACTACCGACGCCTCGTGCAGGACCCCATCTTCTGGGACTCGCTGCTGGTCACGGTGGAGTACGTCCTGCTGAACATCGGGATCCAGACCACGTTCGCCCTGCTCATCGCGCTGATGATGCACCACCTCACCCAGTCCACCTTCCTGCGCGGGGTGGTGCTCGCCCCCTACCTGGTCTCCAACGTGGTCGCCGCGATCGTGTGGCTGTGGATCCTCGACACCCAGTTCGGGGTGGCCAACCAGGTCATCTCGTGGGTGGGGCTGGACCGGATCGGCTTCCTCTCCGACGAGACCTGGGCCATTCCCACGATCGCGCTGATCAACGTGTGGCGGCACATGGGCTACACCGCCCTGCTGATCTTCGCGGGTCTGCAGACCCTGCCCCAGACCGTCTACGAGGCGGCGCGCATCGACGGGGCCGGTGAGGTCCGGACCTTCTTCACCATCACCCTGCCCCTGCTGCGCCCCATCCTGGCGCTGGTGCTCATCATGACGGTCATCGGGTCCTTCCAGGTCTTCGACACCGTCGCCGTGACGACCGCCGGTGGGCCGGCCAACGCCACCAACGTGCTCCAGCTCTACATCTACGACATGGCCTTCGGCCGCTTCCAGTTCGGCTACGCCTCGGCGATGTCCGTGGCCCTGCTCGTGGTCCTGGCCGTCATCACCTTCCTCCAGTTCCGTCTGACCCGCGCCGGGTCCACGGACCTGGCCTGATCCCGAGGAGCTCCGATGAACCCGACCCCAGCCCCAGCGCAACCCGGAAGCGCCGCGCCCAGTTCCACGGGCGCCGCCGCGCCCGTGACCGCGGCCCCGGCGGACACCCCCGCCCCCGCCCGCCGCCGGATCACCCCCGGCAGGCTGCTCGCCTGGGCCTTCCTGATCGCCGTCGTCCTCGTCACACTGTTCCCCTTCTACTGGATGCTGCGCACCGCGCTGTCCACGAATCCCGGGCTGCAGGCGGATCCCTCCTCCTGGTTGCCCCCGGAGTTCACCTGGGGCGCCTTCGAACGCGTGCTGGGGATGCAGTCCACCGAGGAGGCCCTCGCCGAGGGCGGCTCCGGCACGTCGCTGAACTTCTGGCGCTACCTGCTGAACTCCGTGGTGGTGGCCACGCTCATCACCGCGGGCCAGCTGCTGTTCTCGGCCATGGCCGCCTACGCCTTCTCCCGGCTGCGGTGGCCCGGGCGGGACCGGATGTTCGCCCTGTTCCTCGCCGGACTCATGGTGCCGGCCATCTTCACCCTGCTGCCCAACTTCGTGCTCATCAAGGAGCTGGGACTGGTGGACTCCATGCTGGGCATCGCCCTGCCGACGATGTTCATGACCCCGTTCGCGGTGTTCTTCCTGCGGCAGTTCTTCATGAACGTCCCCGCGGAGATCGAGGAGGCCGCCCTGCTGGACGGCGTCTCCAAGGTCGGGGTGTTCTTCCGGGTGATTCTGCCCATGTCCGCGGCGCCGATGGCGACCCTGGGCATCCTCACGTACATGACGGCCTGGAACGACTACTTCTGGCCGCTGATGGTCTCCTACACGGACGCCTCCCGCGTCCTCACGGTGGCCCTGGGCGTCTTCCGGGCGCAGTCCCCGCAGACCGGCACCGACTGGGCGGGTCTGATGGCCGCCACCCTCATCGCCGCGCTGCCGATGATCCTGCTCTTCGCGGTCTTCGCCAAGCGCGTCGTCAACTCCATCGGCTTCAGCGGCATCAAGTAGGAGCTCACCATGACACGCAACCCCGCACTCTCCCACCGTCCCCGGCGCACGCCACGCACCCGCACGCGCCTGGCCCTGGCCGTCTCCACCGTCCCGCTGCTCGCCCTCACCGGGTGCGGGGCGGACCCGGACGCCGAGGCCACGGCCACCGGCGTCGTCGACTACTGGATGTGGGACACCAACCAGCTGCCCGCCTACCAGAAGTGCGCCGAGATGTTCGAGACCGAGCACCCGGACCAGGACGTGCGCATCACCCAGACCGGGTGGGGCGACTACTGGACGAAGCTCACGGCCGGGTTCATCGCCGACACCGGCCCGGACGTGTTCACCAACCACGTGTCCAAGTACCCGCAGTTCGCCGAGCTCGAGGTCCTGGCCCCGCTGGAGGAGCACCCTGCCACCGCGGCGCTGGACCCCGAGGACTACCAGGACGGCCTCGTGGACCTGTGGACCGGCCCGGACGGCCACCAGTACGGCGCGCCCAAGGACTGGGACACCGTCGCCGCCTTCTACAACGAAGAGCTGCTCGCCGAGGCGGGCCTGACCCCCGCGGACCTCGAGGGCTGGAGCTGGAACCCCGAGGACGGCGGCAGCTTCGAGGACCTCGTGGCGCACCTGACCGTGGACGAGAACGGCGTCCGCGGCGACGAACCGGGCTTCGACAAGGACCACGTCGCCGTCTACGGCCTGGGCATCTCCGAGGCCGGCGGGAGCACCGCCGGCCAGGGACAGTGGTCGGCGTTCGCCGCCTCCAACGGCTGGCGGGTCACGAACGAGCCGCTGTGGGGAGACCACTACAACCTGGACGACCCCTCGCTGCACGAGACCCTCGACTGGTACTTCGGTCTGTCCGACAAGGGGTACATGCCCGACTACGGGCAGTTCAACGCGGCCGAGGGCGTCAACGCCCAGCTGGCCTCGGGATCGGCGGCCATGGTCCTGGACGGGGCCTGGATGATCAGCACTTACGCCGGCATCGAGGACTTCCCCGTGGGCACCGCCCGCACACCCGTGGGACCCGACGGCACCGCCACGACCATGCTGAACGGGCTGGCCGACTCGATCGTCAAGGACACCGACAACCCCGAGGGGGCGGCCCAGTGGGCGGCGTTCATGGGCTCGGCCCAGTGCCAGCAGGAGGTCGCCCGCGCCGGTGTCGTCTTCCCCTCCCGCCAGGACGCCACGCCCCTCGCCGCGGAGGCCTACCGGCAGATGGGCATCGACCCCGAGCCGTTCATCGCCCCGGTCCAGGAGGGCAACACCGTCTACTTCCCCGTCACGAAGTTCGGCGCAGACGTCTCGGCCCTGATGACCCCGGCACTGGAGGACATCTACGCGAACCGGGTGCCCGCATCCGTCCTGGCGGAGACGAACGAAGCCATCAACGTCCTCTTCGAGACCGACGAGACCGACGACTCCTGACCCGAGCCGCTCCGGGACCTCTCCTCCCGGTGCGGAGCCCTTCCCGACCACGACGACCCCCGACCCGGAGCACCGAGACCCATGCATCCCTGCACCACCGGCAGCACCGCCGATGCCCGAGTGGACCCGTGGTGGTTCACCCACCCCGACGGATCCCGCGGGTCGTTGCCCCCGCGGGCGCACCTCACCTCCGACCGGCCGGAGCTCTCTCTGGCGGGCGCGTGGGACTTCCGCTGGTTCCCCTCGGCGTCCGACGCCGTCTCGGCCTGCCCCGACCCGACAGCACCGGACACCGCCTGGCCGGACCGGATCCCCGTCCCCGGCCACTGGGTGCTCGAGCACCTCGACGGGGACCGGCGGTTCGGCACCCCCTGGTACACCAACGTCGTCTACCCCTTCCCCGTGGACCCGCCGCACGTCCCGGACGCCAACCCGACGGGCGACCACCGCACGCGCTTCGTGCTCGCCGATCTCACCGGCGGCGCGAGGACGGACCTGCGTGCCGTGCTGCTGCGCTTCGAGGGCGTCGAGTCGGCCTTCCGGGTGTGGGTGAACGGACGGTGGGCCGGCCAGGCGATGGGCTCCCGGCTCACCCACGAGTTCGACGTCACCGACCTCGTCCGGGACGGGGAGAACACCGTGGTGGTGCGGGTCCACCAGTTCAGCGCGGGGTCCTACCTCGAGGACCAGGACCAGTGGTGGCTGCCCGGCATCTTCCGCGACGTTCGCGTGCTCGGCGAGCTGCACGGCGGGATCGACGACGTCCACCTCACCGCGGACCGGGACCCGGCCACCGGTGAGGGCGTCCTGGGCTGCCGGATCACGGCCCCCGCGGACGCGTTCCCGGTGCAGGTGGAGATCCCGGAGCTCGGCCTTTCCACCACCGTGGACGGCCCCGACCGGGTGGAGCTGCCCGTCGGGGTCGTGCGCGCCTGGACCGCCGAGGACCCGCACCTCTACGACGTCGCCCTGCGCGCCCAGGGACAGCTCGTCACCCACCGCGCCGGATTCCGCCGCGTCGCCATCTCCACCGACGGCGTCCTGCAGGTCGACGGCGCCCCGGTGCGCTTCCGCGGCGTCAACCGGCACGAGTTCCACCCGCGCCGGGGCCGCGCCGTGGATGCCGATTTCACCCGCGACGAGTACCGCCTCATGCAGGGGAACCACGTCAACGCGGTGCGCACCAGCCACTATCCACCGGCGCACCACGCCCTCGACCTGGCCGACGAGATGGGGCTGTGGGTCGTCCTCGAGGGCGACCTCGAGACCCACGGCTTCGTGCAGCAGGGCTGGGCGCGCAACCCCTCGGACGACCCTGCCTGGCGAGGGGCCTACCTCGACCGCACGGCCCGGATGTGGCACCGGGACAAGAACCACGCGAGCGTGGTGATGCTGTCCCTCGGCAACGAGTCGGGCACCGGCGCGAACCTCGCGGCCGCCGCCGACTGGCTGCGCCGGCACGACGACCGCCCCGTGCACTACGAGGGCGACCACGACGCCGCGTACACCGACGTCTACTCCCGCATGTACCCGGCGCCGCGCGAGACCCGCAGCATCGCCGCCGGCGAGCCCGTGCCCTCCACGGACGCTGCCGGGTCAAACCGGATCGCCCGGATGCCGTTCGTGCTGTGCGAGTACGCCCACGCCATGGGCACCGGCCCCGGTGGCCTGGCCGACTACGAGGAGATCTTCCGGACCCACCCCCGCGCGTGCGGCGGTTTCGTCTGGGAGTGGAAGGACCACGGCATCACCACCGTCACACCCGACGGCTCCCCGGTGCTCGCCTACGGCGGCGACTTCGGGGAGCCCCTGCACGACGGCAGCTTCGTGCTCGACGGACTGTGCACCGCCGACGGCCTCCCCGGCCCGGGACTGCTCGAGTACGCGGCGGTGATCGACCCGCTGCGCCTCGAGCTCGACCCCGGGCACGCGGTGGTCGGCAACGGGTACGACCACACCGTGCTCACAGGCCTGCGGCTGCACTGGACGCTGCGCGGCACCGCTGTGGAGACGCTCAGGACGGGCACGGTGGAGGCGGGCGACCTGCCGCCCCGCCGCAGCAGCCGCGTGCCCCTGCCCGTGGCCCCTGGACCCGGGCAGCACCTCGAGGTCACCGTGGAGGCCCGCGGTCCTGTGGCCGGGTCACGACGGCGTGACGCCCAGCTCACCGGCCCGCCGGCCGTCGCCTCCGGGACACCAGGGCCGGCCGCGACGGCACCGTCCGGGGTCCGCGGTCCCGTGCTCTGCGTTTTCCGCGCGCCCACGGACAACGACGCCGGCACCATCGAGCCGACCCGCGAACTGTGGCGGCCGTCCCCGGACGGGGACGACACGGACTGGCACGGCTACACCGGGACCGACCCCCGCGACGCCACGGCGACGCCGGGCATCGTGGTCTCCACGGCCCGGCGATGGCTGGACCACGGTCTGCACCGTCTCCAGCCGCGCACTCTGCCCCACGATTCCGGCGCGCCGGCGGGCACGGTCCGCACCCTGTGGGCCGCACCGGGCACCGATCTGCGCACCGCGCCGTTCGTGCTCACCCACCGCTGGAGCGCCACGGACCGCCCCGGCGCCCGGCGCCTGGAACTGTCCTGGCAGCTCCCCGAACTGGACGTCCCCCTCGCGCGGGTGGGCTGTGTCCTGTCCCTGCCCGTGGATCCCGACGGGGAGGTGAAGTTCGACGGCGACGGCCCGCACCAGTCCTATCCCGATGCCTGCGCCGCCGCGCGGTACGGCACGCACCGCCTTCCGGCCCGGGGCCTGGCCGATCCCGGCGCCCGCCCGCAGGCCTCGGGCAACCGCGCCCGCGCGCACCGGCTCAGCATTCCACTGGCCGACGGCACCCGCCTGCGGCTGCAGACCCTGAGCACCGAACTGGACGGAGCGCCCGCTCCCCGGGGGTTGCAGTGGACGCTCACTCCATACCGGGATGAGGAGCTCATGGCTGCGGCCCACCCGCACGAGCTGCCGGACACCGCCGGACGCGACTGGTTCCTGCACCTCGACGTCGGCCACCACGGTCTCGGCAGCCGCTCCTGCGGCGTCGACGTCGCACGCTCGGCGCGGCTGCACGCCCGCAGCGCCCGGCTCGACCTGGTCCTCGAGCCCGAGGCACCCGACACCGTGCGGAGACGGCCTGCCCGGTGAGCACGCTGCGGGGCCTCGCGACAGTCCTCGGGCGCGCCGGGGACGGCGGACCTCGGCCGCCACCTGAGCCTCAGCGGCCGGCGAGCTCCAGGTCCAGGGCGTGGCGCTCCACGTGGTCCAGGGCCAGACGGACTGCCCCCACGGAGACCACCGATTCCCCGAGCACCGAGACCGCCACCCGCGGGGGCGTGGCGGTGAAGCGGGGCAGCAGGTCCTCGATCCGTCCCAGCAGCGCGCCCGCGGACTCGGCCACGGCACCGGCGATGACCACCAGTTCCGGGTCGAAGAGCGTGCCCAGCAGGCCGATGACCCGCGCGAGCCGCTCGGCGAGGCGATCGAGGATCTGCTGCGCGACCTCGTCGCCGCCCGCGGCGGCACGGAACACCGCCTCCGCCTCGACGGCCCCGGACGGCCCGGCCAGCTCCCGGAGCGCGGTCTCCGGCGCCCCGGGCCGCACCGCCTCGGCACCCCACGCCCGACACAGCGCGGCGATGCCGTCCGGGCTGCCGACCCCTTCGACCAGGGTCAGGCTGCCGAGCTCGCCCGCCGCGCCGGAGCGGCCGTGCAGGAGACGGCCGGCCTCCATCACCCCGGTGCCGATCCGCTCCCCCGCCAGCATCACCACGAGGTCGTCCACCCCGGCAGCAGCCCCGCGCCAGCGCTCGGCCATCGCCGCGAGGTTGGCGTCGTTGGCCAGCAGGGCGGGCCACCCGCGGCGCTCTTCCAGCCGGGTCTCGAGCCCGAGGTCGAAGGCCGCCCAGAACGGCTGGCCGTGGGAGATCCTGCCGCCGCGGTCAACGGGCGCGGCGATCCCCACCGCGGCGGCCAGCACCGACCCCGGGACGACGGACGCGTCCGCGAGCGCGCCGTCGACGGCGTCGTCCACGGTGGCCAGGCGCCGTGCCGGGGCGGGGTCGGCGAAGGCACGGGTCGTGCGCCCCAGGACGCGGCCCCGCAGGTCCGCCACCACGGCGGTGGTCTTGGCCTCGCCGACGTCCACGCCCACCACGAAGCCCGCCCGGTCCCGGAACCGGAAGCGGCGGGCGGGCCGGCCGACCTGGGCGTCGGAGGCCCCCTCGAGCTCCTCGATCCAGCCCATCCGCAGCAGGTCGTCGCACACGGCGATGACGGTGGTGCGCACCAGGCCGGTGGCGGCGATGAGCTCCGTGACGGTGACGACGCCCGCCTCGCGCATCACCTCCAGGACCGCGACCGTGTTGGTCCGGCGCAGCAGCTGCGGCGATGTTCCCGTACGACCCACCTGAACCCCTTGACTCTCCCGAACTGTGATCCACATAATAGTCCAGATAATAAATCTAAGCCGTGTATTTATAGAACGCGCAGTGCAGGACCGCCTGTCGCCCGTCGTCGCCCCGCCCGAGGAGAACCATGAGCGAGAACCCCGCCCCGCCGCCCCCGCCCGCCCGCCCGGCACCGGTGCGGCCGTGATCGCGCCACGGCGCCGCTCCGCGCGGAGATGGACCGCGACGGCCGTGTGCGCCCTGCTGCTGACCGGCTGCGCCGCGGACGCCGACGCCCCCACCACGATCACCTTCTTCCAGTTCAAGCCCGAGGCCGTCGCCTACTTCGAGGACCTCGCCCGGCAGTTCGAGGCCGAGAACCCGGACGTGCGCGTGGTCGTGGACAACGTCCCGGACCCCGAGACGGCCCTGCGCACCCGCCTGGTCAAGGAGGACGTGCCCGACGTCCTGACCCTCAACGCCAACTCGACCTTCGGCGAGCTCGCCTCCGCCGGGATCTTTGCCGACTTCGCCGGCACCCCCGCGCTCGAGGACGTCAACCCGGCGTACGCGGACGTCGTCCGCGACCTGGGCGCGAGCACGCCGGATGCCGTCAACGGGGTGCCCTTCGCCGCCAACGCCTCCGGGGTGCTCTACAACGAGGAGCTCTTCGCCGAGCACGGCGTGGAGGTGCCCCGCACGTGGGACGAGCTGATCGCCGCCGCGGAGACCTTCGAGGCCGCCGGGGTCACCCCCTTCTACGGGATGCTCGCCGACGCCTGGACCGCCCAGGCGCCGCTCGCGCCGCTCGTCCCGCAGACCGTCCCGGAGGACTTCTGGGAGCAGCGCTTCGCGGGCGGGAGCTCCTTCCGGGAGGAGTGGCCGGAGGCCGCGCAGAAGCTGGCGACCCTCTTCGACCACACCCAGCCCGACCCGGTGGCCACCGGCTACGAGGACGGCACCGCCGCCTTCGCCCGGGGCGAGTCGGCGATGCTGCTGCTGGGCAACTACGCCGTACCCCAGATCCGCTCGTTCGAGCCCGAGTTCACCATCGGCAGCTTCGCGCTGCCCGCCACGAACGACCCCGCCGAGACCGTCCTGGTCTCGGGGGTGGACGTGGTCGTCACCGCCGGCGCGGACACCGAGCACCCCGAAGAGGTCCGGCGCTTCGTCGACTTCCTCATGCAGCCGGAGGTCGTCCAGGCCTACGCCGAGGAGCAGACGGCCATCCCGACCCTCGAGGGCATGTCCAACGACGACCCCGCGCTCGCCGGGGTCCAGCCCTACATCGACCAGGAGCGCATCGTGGGTTTCTTCGACCACCAGTTCATCCCCGCCGTCCCCCTGGGGTCGCTGCTGCAGCAGTACCTCATCGACCGCGACCAGGAGGCCTTCCTGGGGAACCTCGACGAGAGCTGGGACAGGGTCGCCGACCGGCGCACCTGGGGCCTCGGGGCGGTGGAGTCACGATGACCACGGCACCCGCCCGCGCGCAGGGCGCACCGTCCACGGGCACGTCCGCCGCCGCGCCCGCCCGGCGCCGGAAGGGACCCGGCCGCGCCTTCTACTGGATGGTGCTGCCCGCCCTCGTGCTCTTCCTCCTCTTCCACACCGTGCCCGTGCTGCAGGGTGTCTTCTACAGCTTCACGGACTCCCCGGGCTACGGCGAGTGGGACTTCGTGGGCCTGTCCAACTACACGGCGCTGTTCACCGACGAGCGGGTCCGCTCCGCGTACCTGTTCACCTTCCAATTCGCGCTCGTGGCGACCGTGCTGGTGAACGTCATCGCCCTGGCCCTGGCCGTGGGCCTGACGGGGCGGATCAAGTTCAAGAACACCCTGCGCGGGATCTACTTCGTGCCCAACATCCTGGCCGTCCTGGTGATCGGCTACGTGTTCAACTACCTGCTCACCAACTCCCTGCCGAGCATCGGGGCGGCCCTGGGGATCGACCGGCTGTCGACGTCGATCCTGGCCGACCCCGAGCTGGCCTGGGTCGGCATCGTGGTGCTCGCCGTGTGGCAGGCCGTCGCGTTCAACATCATCATCTACATCGCCGGGCTGCAGACCATCCCGGCCGAGCTCTACGAGGCCGCCGCCATCGACGGCGCCGGGCCGTGGCGGCGGTTCTGGTCCATCACGTTCCCCATGATCGGGGCGTTCTTCACGCTCAACATGGTGCTCTCGCTCAAGAACTTCCTGCAGGTCTTCGACCACATCATCGCCATGACCAACGGCGGGCCGGGAACGGCGACCGAGTCCGTCTCCGTCCTCATCTACCGGGGCGGGTTCCAGGGCGGCGAGTACGGCTACCAGATCGCCAACGCGGTCGTGTTCATGATCGTGCTGGTGGTCTTCGCCGTCGTCCAGCTCCGAGTCCTCCAGCGCGAAGAGGTGTCCGCCTGATGTCCTCCACCAACGTCTCCGCCCCGCCCAGCGGCACCGCCGCAACCACCCTCCCGGCCCGGTCCCGGCGGTCCGGCCGCCGGCGGCCCGAGGGAGGCCGGGTGAACTGGTGGCTGACCGCGCTGCTGGTCGTCCTGGCCCTGACCGTCTTCGTGCCGCTGTACTTCACGGTGATCACCGCCCTGAAGACCCCCGACCAGCTCGGCGGCAGCGGCTTCGCCCTCCCCACGGAGGTGCGGTGGGCGAACTTCGCCGACGCGTGGACGCTGACGGACTTCCCGCGGGCCGCGCTCAACAGCGCCCTGATCACCGTCTCCGCGGTGGTGCTCACGCTCCTGACGAACTCGATGGTGGCGTACGCGATCGCCCGCAACATGCACCGGCGCTTCTTCAAGGGCCTGTTCTTCTACTTCATCTCCGCGCTGTTCGTGCCCTTCCCGATCCTCATGCTGCCCGTGGCGAAGCAGACCGCCGCCCTGGGCCTCGACAATCCCGCCGGCCTGGTCCTGCTCTACGTGGTCTACGGCCTGTCCTTCAACATCTTCATCTTCACCGCCTACATCCGCTCCATCCCCGTCGAGCTCGAGGAGGCGGCGAGGATGGACGGTGCGGGCACGTGGGGAGTCTTCTGGCGGGTCGTCTTCCCGCTGCTCACGCCCATGAACGCCACGGTCGGCATCCTGACCTGCCTGTGGGCGTGGAACGACTTCCTGCTCCCCCTCATAATCGTCTCCGACCCGCAGCAGGCGACCCTGCCGCTCGTCCAGTACGTCTTCCAGTCCCAGTTCCAGACCAACTACACCGTCGCGTTCGCGTCCTACCTGATGGCGATGGCACCGCTGCTCGTGGTCTACGTCTTCGCCCAGCGGTGGGTCATCTCCGGCGTCACCCGAGGAGCAGTCAAATGAGCACCCGCACCCAGCAGCAGGACATCACCGCGCAGCGGCCCGGCACCGGCAGCGGCGCCGGGGACACCCCCGCGTGGTGGACCGACGCGGTCGTCTACCAGATCTACCCCCGCTCCTTCGCGGACTCCGACGGCGACGGGATCGGCGACCTCGGCGGCATCATCGCCCACCTCGACCACCTGCAGGACCTGGGCGTGGACGTCGTCTGGCTGTCCCC
Organism: Kocuria sp. CPCC 205231; assembly: GCF_040980965.1. Taxonomy (NCBI): domain Bacteria; kingdom Bacillati; phylum Actinomycetota; class Actinomycetes; order Micrococcales; family Micrococcaceae; genus Kocuria; species Kocuria sp. CPCC 205231. Next base: position 283,921 of record NZ_JAVKPP010000003.1, read on the forward strand.
GATCTACTCGTCCCCGCAGGACGACAACGGCTACGACATCAGCGACTACCAGGACATCGACCCGGTCTTCGGCACCCTCGAGCAGTTCGACGAGCTGCTCGGGGCGGTGCACGCCCGCCGCATGAAACTGGTGATGGACCTCGTGGTGAACCACACCTCCGACGAGCACCCGTGGTTCGTCGAGTCCCGCTCCTCGCCGGACTCGCCGAAACGGGACTGGTACTGGTGGCGGGCCCCGCGCCGAGGCATGGAGGCCGGCGCCCCGGGCGCGGAGCCGACGAACTGGCAGAGCGCCTTCTCGGGCTCGACCTGGGAGTACGACGAGGCCTCGGGCGAGTACTACCTGCACCTGTTCTCGCGGAAGCAGCCGGACCTCAACTGGGAGAACCCCGAGGTGCGGCAGGCCGTCCACGCCATGATGCGCTGGTGGCTGGACCGCGGCGTGGACGGCTTCCGCATGGACGTCATCAACATGATCAGCAAGGACGTCGCCGAGGACGGCCACCTGCACGACGGGCCCCCGGTGGACGGGACGCCCTGGGGCGACGGGTCGGCGTCCTTCCTCTGCGGTCCCCGGATCCACGAGTTCCTCCAGGAGATGCACCGCGAGGTCTTCGCCGGCCGGGACGCCGAGCTCATCACGGTGGGCGAGATGCCCGGCGTCACCGTGGAGCAGGCCCAGCTCTTCACCGATCCGGCCCGCGCCGAGGTGGACATGGTCTTCCAGTTCGAGCACGTGGGCCTCGACCACGGCCCGGGCGGGAAGTTCGACCCCGAGCCGCTGCGCCTGACGGATCTGAAGGCCTCGCTGGGCCGCTGGCAGGAGGGCCTGGAGGAGGTCGGCTGGAACTCCCTGTACTGGAACAACCACGACCAGCCCCGCGCGGTCTCCCGCTTCGGCGACGACAGCCCCGAGCACCGGGTGGCCTCCGCGACCTGCCTGGCCACCCTGCTGCACCTGCACCGCGGCACGCCGTACGTGTACCAGGGCGAGGAGCTGGGCATGACCAACGCACCGTTCGAGACGATCGAGGACTTCCGCGACATCGAGTCGGTCAACCACTACCGCCACGCCGTGGCCGCCGGCGCGGACCCCGCCGGGGTGCTGCGCGGACTGCGCTGGTCGAGCCGGGACAACGCCCGCACCCCGGTCCAGTGGACCGCGGGCGCGAACGCCGGGTTCACCACCGGCACCCCGTGGATCGCGGTCAATCCGAACCACGACGAGGTCAACGCCGAGACCGCCCGGGCCGAGCCGCACTCGGTGTTCCACCACTACCGGCGTCTCATCGAGCTGCGGCACACCGAGCCCGTGGTCGCCCTGGGCGACTTCACCATGCTGGCCCCCCACCACGAGCAGCTCTACGCCTTCACCCGGCGGCTCGGGGACGTCGAGCTGCTGGTGCTCGCCAACGTCTCGGGCGAGGAGGTCCGCACCGACCTGCCCGAGGGCTGGGCCGGTGCCGAGCTGCTGATCGGCAACCGCCCCGACGGCGTGGTCCCCGGCGACGAGGGGCTGCTGCGGCCGTGGGAGGCCCGCGTGCACCGGCGGACCCGGGGCGCGGCGACGCAGGGCTGAGACGCGCCGCAGCGGCAGGGCGCCACCGCGCAGCGGCGCCGCACGGAGCCGCCGGGGCAGCACCGCGCGCCGATGCCCTGGCGGCTCCCGGCGGCCGCCCCGCCGGTGGGGCCGCCGGGGCGGCGGTGGCACAATGAACCGGTGCCGTCCTCCGACCACGTCTCCCTGATCCCACTGCTCGGCCGCGGCGACGCGCCGGAGCAGGTGCGGCACGTCCGGGAGATCCCCGACCGGGACGCCGTGACGGCGCCGTGGCCCGAGCACCTGCACCCGGACGTGGTCGCGGCCTGGGAACGGCTCGGCGTGCACGCGCCGTACCTGCACCAGGTCCAGGCGGTGCTGGCCCCCCGGCACGTGGTGGTCGCCACGGGGACCGCGTCCGGGAAGTCCCTCGCCTACCAGGCGCCCGTGGCCGACGCCGTGCACCGCGGCCGGCTCGCGGCGCTGGCGAACCCGGGCATGATCCACCACCCGGACGAGGCCACGGCCCTGTACCTGTCCCCCACCAAGGCCCTGGCCGCCGACCAGCTCAAGGGCCTGGACGCCCTCGGCCTGCCGACCCTGCGTGCCGCGACCTACGACGGCGACACCGACCCCGCGGAGCGCCGGTGGGTCCGGGACCACGCCGACGTGGTGCTGTGCAACCCGGACATGCTGCACTACGGCGTGCTGCCCAACCACGCGCGCTGGTCCCGGTTCTTCCGCCGCCTGAAGTACGTCGTGGTGGACGAGGCCCACTCCTACCGGGGTGTCTTCGGCTCGCACGTGGCCAACCTCATGCGGCGGCTGCGCCGGATCTGCCGTCTCTACGGCGCGGACCCCGTCTTCATCGGGGCGTCCGCGACCTCCTTCGAGCCGCACGCGTCCTTCGCCCGCCTCGTCGGCGTCCCCGAGGCCGAGGTGACGCCGGTGACCACGGACTTCTCCCCGCACGGACCGGTCACCGTGGTGCTCTGGGAGCCGGAGCAGACCGACGGCGGCGGCGAGAACGACGCCCCGGTGCGCCGCACCGCCCTGGCCGAGACCGCCGGCATGCTCACCGACCTGGTGCTCCGCCAGGTCCGCACCATCGCGTTCATCAAGTCCCGCCGCGGCGCGGAGACGATCGCCCAGATCGCCCACCGGCAGCTGGAGGAGGTCGACCCCTCGCTGGCCCACCGGGTGGCGGCCTACCGCTCCGGGTTCCTCCCCGAGGAGCGCCGGGAGCTCGAGGAGGCGCTGCGGGACGGGCGGCTGCTCGGGATCGCGAGCACGTCCGCGCTCGAGCTCGGCATCGACGTGGCCGGGCTGGACGCCGTGGTCGTGGCCGGGTGGCCCGGCACCCGGGCGTCGTTCTTCCAGCAGATCGGCCGGGCGGGCCGGGCCGGGCAGGAGGCCCTGGCCGCCTTCGTGGCCGGGGACGACCCCCTCGACACGTACCTCGTGAACCATCCGGAGGCGATCTTCGACGTCGACGTCGAGGCCACGGTGTTCGACCCCTCCAACCCCTACGTGCTGGCCCCGCACCTGTGCGCGGCCGCGGCCGAGCAGCCGCTGCGCGCGGAGGAGATCGACAGCTTCGGACCCACCGCGCCGGAGGTGCTCGGCTCGCTCGTGGCGAGCGGGCACCTGCGCCGCCGGCCGAACGGCTGGTTCTGGACGCACCCCCAGTCCGCGGCCGGGATGGTGTCGCTGCGCTCGGACGGCGGCGGGCCGATCCGGATCATCGAGACGGACACCGGCGCGGTGCTCGGCACGATGGACTCCCCCCAGTCCCACTACCAGGCCCACCCGGGGGCCGTGTACGTGCACCAGGGCCGGACCTACATCGTGGACGAGCTCGACGAGGCGGGCTCGGTGGCCGCCGTGACGCGGGCGAACCCCGACTTCTACACCACCGCGCGGGACATCACGCAGGTGAGCGTGGTCGCCGAGGAGCGCTCGGAGCGCTGGGGGCCGGTGACCGTCCACTTCGGCCAGGTGCAGGTCACCACGAAGGTGGTCTCGTTCCAGCGCAAGGCCGTGATCTCCAACGAGGTGCTGGGCGAGGAGCCCCTGGACCTCGCGGCCCGCGACCTGTTCACGAAGTCCGTGTGGTTCACCGTGCCGGGCCCCGTGCTGACCGGCGCGGGGATCGAGGAGCCCGACGTCCCCGGGGCGCTGCACGCGGCCGAGCACGCCGCGATCGGCCTGCTGCCGCTCGTGGCCTCGTGCGACCGCTGGGACGTGGGCGGGCTCTCGACCGCGCTGCACGCCGACACGGAGCTGCCCACGGTGTTCGTCTACGACGGCCATCCGGGCGGGGCGGGGTTCGCGGAGCGCGGCTACGCCACGGCCGTCGCGTGGCTGGGCGCCACCCGGGAGGCGATCTCCTCGTGCGAGTGCGAGCACGGGTGCCCGTCCTGCGTGCAGTCGCCGAAGTGCGGCAACCGCAACAACCCGCTGGACAAGGCCGGCGCCGTGCGGCTGATCGACGCGGTGCTGCACGACGCCCCCCGCGCCTGAGTCCTCACGGCGCACGGGCGGCCTCCGGGGGCCCGGCCCGGGACACGCCGCGGGCGGCCCCGAAGCGGGCGAGCGGCCCGTCCAGGGCCACGGCGGTGCGCACGTCCACGACGACGCGCTCCGGCTCCACGAGCGCGCACCGCTCGAGCCGCGCCCCGTTGTCCCGGGCCACGCGCTCGGCGGCGCCGCACGGGTCGCCGGCCACGAGGCCCCGGGCGGTGTCGGCGGCGGCGAGCGCCGCGAGGTCGGCGGCCTTGCCGGCACGGTGGGTCGCGATCCCCGCCTGGGCCAGCAGCAGCACGGCCACCAGCAGCACGCCGAGCACCAGGGTGAGCGTCAGCGCGTGCACGGTGCCGCTCCCCCGGTCGCCGTCGCGGTCCGGACAGCGGTCGGGCCGCCCCGAGAGGCCTCGAGCCGCGGGCTCAGCCACCGTGCCCATCGGCCGCTCCGGCCCCCTCCGTCTCGGCGGAGGCGTCCGCGCGCAGCTCCCAGCCGCCCCAGGTCCCGAGGATGCCGGGGGCGGGGCCGGTGACGGTGACCGTGGCCGTCCCCGCGTTCCCGCCCAGGCGGATCGCGGCGTCCTCCCCGGCCACGCGCAGCGCCGTGGAGCGGACCACGGCGGCGCTCTCGCCGCGGGCGGCGGCCCGGGCCGAGGCCCGCGCGGCCTCCTCGTAGCGGATCAGGGTCATCCCGGCCGCGGCGGCCGCGAGGAGCACGGCCAGGAGCAGCACGAGGGCGGGCAGCAGCACGGCCGTCTCGGCGGTGACGGCGCCGCGGTCCGGCGGCACCGGCCGCGGCGCGGACCGGGACCTGGGGCCGCGCGGCGACCACGGACGGAGGCGGGAACCGACACGCCACCGGGAAGCACGGGAACGGGGTCGGGACGGCGGACGAGACCGACCACGGGATGAGCATCGGGGGCGGTGGGCGGGCATGGTGGACTCCTCACGGGCAGGGCGCACGGCGGCTCGGGTTGCTGGGACCGGCGGCCAGGACGGACGGGGAGGACGCTCCCGCGGGGTCCGCGGCGCCGGGGACGGCACCACGGACCCCGCGGGAGCAGCCGCTCAGACGCCGAGCGCCTTCTCGATGATCGCGGTCAGGAGCTCGCGCACCTGGCCGGAGGAGAGGACCGCGGCCATGACCCCGCCGAAGGCCGCCGCGGCGAGCACGACCATGGCGTACTCCACGGTGGTCGCACCGAGGTCCGGGTCCCCGGCCCGGACGAGCGGGCGGGGCGGGGCGCCGGTGGCCCGGCGGGCGGACGGTGCGACCGGGCGGCCCCCGGCGGCGACCTCCAGGCCGGGCCCGGAGGGGCTGCGGCGCTTCCGGGCGGGACGGGAGGCGGTGATCTGGTGCTGGGACATGATGGTTCCTTTCGGTGCGGAGCGAACTGGTGCGGGGTGAGCAGGTGCCGGACGGCCGGCACTGGCCGGGCAGCACGGGCCGGGCAGCACTGGGCGAGCAGCACTCGCCGAGCCGGTGCCGGACGGGCGGCAGGGCCCGCCGGAGGACGGCGGACGGCGCAGCGCAGCGGCGCCGGGCCGGTCCTCGAGGGCGCAGGGGCGGACGGGGAACGCCCCGGCGGCCGGGGGCCCGCGGCTCCGGGCGCGGCGGGTCATCCGAACACCTCGGGCACGAGCCCCATCACGACCGGCAGGACGCCCCAGCAGACGAAGGCCGGCAGGGAGCACAGGCCCAGGGGCAGCACGAGCTGGACGGACAGCGACTCCGCGGCGCGCTCGGCCCGCCGGTAGGCGGCACGCCGGACCTGGGCGGCCTGCGAGCGCAGGCTCCGGGCCGACGGCGCCCCGGACGTCGCGGTGAACGTGAGCGCCTCGCGGTAGTCGGCCAGGTGCGTGGGCAGCTCGCCCGCCGAGGTCCACGCCGTGTGCCAGGGCAGCCCGAGCCGCAGCCGGGAGCCCACGCCTTCAAGGGCGGCGCCGGTGGCGTCCGTCCGGCACCCGCCCAGCACCGCCACGGCCTCCGCGAGCGGCAGACCGGCGTCCAGCATGGCGGCGGTGAGCTCCACGAGGACGCCGGCGGAGACGTGCGGTCCCGGCGGGCGGCGGCGGGCCGCGGCCGGACGGGGCGTTCCCGGCAGCCGGGCCCGGGACGGGAGCGCCGCCAGCGCCACGGCGGCCACCAGGAGCAGTCCGAAGGCGGGCGCTGCGAGGGCCGTCATCGCGCACCCACCGCCTCGGCGCGGCTGATCAGGGTGCGCGTCCACACCCGGCCGAGGCCCGTGAGCGCAGCGCCGGCCACGAGGGCGGCCAGCCCCCACGGGGTGGTGAGCAGCGTGCGCAGCGGGTCGACGCCCATGAGCATGCCCAGTCCGATGCCGAGCACCGGGAGCCAGGTCAGGATCCGGACGGTGGAGCGGGGGCCGGCCAGGGCGGTGCCGCGTGCGGCCTCGGCGTCGAGCTCCGCCTCGAGGGCGTCGGCGAGGCCGCCGAGCAGGGCGGCGAGGGGCGCGCCGGTGCGCTCGGAGACCTCCCAGCACAGGGAGAGCTCGGCGGTGGTGGCGACGGCCCGCCGCTCCAGCGCGCGGTGGCCCAGCTCCGGGGCCGGCACCCCCGCCAGGGCGGTCGAGACGCTCAGCCCCAGGCGGGCGGCGGCCGCCACGGACGTGCACAGCAGTTCGAGGTGCCGGCCGGTGCCCGTGCGGGCGGCGCGGCCCCCGGGCCCCGCTCCCTCGAACGCGGCCGCCGGGGACCGGCCCGCCTCCAGCAGCGCCGCGAGCCGGCGCAGCAGCGCGATCCACTCGGCGGCCTCCGTCTCGGCGTCCCGGGCGAACCGGGCCCACCACCGGACCGGGACGACGGTGCCGGCGCCCGCCCTCGCGGCCGACCGGACGCGGTGGCCCGGACCCGCGACCAGCACCGCGGCGCCCCCGGCGAGGCACAGGCAGAGGGCGAGGCAGAGGACGAGGACCGTGCTCACGGCCGGCCTCCCGCGAGGTCCCCGCCGGGGTGGGGCGAACGGTCGGGCGAGCGGTCGGACGCGTCGCCGGGCGTTCGGTCGGGCCGGTGGTCGAGCAGGGCGCACAGCCCGTCCCAGCCCGGGCCGCGGCGCACGCCGTCGTGGGACCGGACCGCCGCGGGCACGGAGACGAGGGCGCCGGCCCGGTCCTCGAGCAGGGACACCGCCCGGATCTCTCGGCGCCCGCCCGCCCGGGCCACGTGGACGACCAGGTCCAGGGCGCTCGCGGCCTGCAGCGTCACGGCCTCCCGGCTCATCCCGGCCAGGGCGCCCAGGGCCGAGAGCCGGGCGGGGACCGCCTCGGCGGAGTTGGCGTGCACGGTGCCCGCCCCCGCGTGGCCGGTGTTCAGGGCCGTGAGGAGCTCGCGCACCTCGGCGCCGCGGCACTCGCCCACCACGAGCCGGTCGGGCCGCATCCGCAGGGCCTGCCGGACGAGCTCCGCCAGGTCGATGCTGCCCGCGCCCTCGGTGTTGGCGTGCCGCGCCTGGAGACCGACCACGTGGGGGTGCTCGGGCCGAAGCTCGGCGGCGTCCTCGATGAGCACGATCCGCTCGTGCGCCGGGGAGCAGGAGAGCAGGGCGTTGAGGACGGTCGTCTTCCCCGCCCCGGTGGCGCCGCTGACCAGGAAGTTGGCGCCCGAGCGCACGGCGCCCACGAGGAGCTCGGCGGTGCCGGGGTGGACGGTCCCCGCCGCCACGAGGTCCTGCAGGGACAGGGTCCTCGTGCTGCGGAAGCGGACGGAGAGCAGGGTCCCGCCCGTGGAGATCGGCGGGAGGACGGCGTGCACCCGGTAGCCGGCGGCCGTCTGGACGTCCACGCACGGGTGGGCGGCGTCGAGGCGGCGTCCTGCGGCGGTGACCAGGCGCACGGCCAGGGCGCGCACCTCGGCGTCGGTGCGGAAGGGGGACGGGACGCGGCGCACCCCGGCCTCGGTCTCGAGCCAGACCTGGTCCGGCCCGTTGACGTAGACGTCGGTGAGACCCCGGTGCGGCAGCAGCGGCTCGAGCGGACCGAGACCGGTCAGCTCGGCGCGCACGGCCTGCACCGCCCGCAGGGTGCCGGCGGCCCCGAGCACCCGGCCGCTCGCGCGCACGGCCGCGGCGATGTCGGTGTCCGTGACCGGCCCGGGGGCGGCCAGCAGCCGGTCCCGCACGTCGTCGAGCAGGGCGGCCGGCAGCGCGGCGCTCACGGGGCGGCCCCCACGGCCTCGAGCAGGCCCGCCACGTCCCGGGCGAGCCGCCGGGAGCGGCCCGCCTCGAGCAGCCGGCCCGTCTCGGCGGCCTCCGGCACCGCGCCGGAGAAGCGCAGGGAGCCGGCGACGGGCAGACCGGTCGTGGCGGCGGCGAGGGCGTCGTCCACGTCGGCCACGTTGAGCCCGGCCGGCACCAGGCGGGCACTGGCGCCCGCCAGGGAACCGGCGGCCCACCGCGCGGCCAGCACGCCGCGCACCGTCCGGGGCGTGAGCACGAGGACCTCGTCGCACAGGGCCGCGGTGTCCGCCGTGCCCGGCCCCGCCCGGCCCAGGTCCACGACCACGAGGGCGGCCGCCCGGCGCAGCGCCTCGAGCACGCCGGCGTACGGCGCGGCGGCTCCGTCCGGCTGGGAACGGTCCCAGGAGAGCCAGCGCAGCTGCCCCGTCCGGGCCATGGCCGGCCACAGCTGCTCGGCGTGCACCGTCCCGGCGATCCGGAGCAGGTCCGGCCAGCGCAGACCGTCCTGGTCCTCGAGGCCCAGCAGGACGTCGATGCCGCAGCCGCCGCGGTCCGCGTCCACGAGGACGGCCGGCCGGTCCTCGTGGGCAGCCCGGTCGGCGAGCCAGCACGCCAGCGTGGACGTGCCGGCCCCGCCCACGGCGCCCAGCACGCCCAGCACCCGGCCCGTGCCGCCGGGACCGGCGGGACCGCCGGGCCGGGCGGTGAGCAGGTCGGCGAGCCATCCGGCGGCGTCGGGCAGCACGGCCACGGCGCAGCCGCCGAGGTCGGCCGCCCGGTCCCAGATCCCGGGATCCTCGGGCCGGCCCACGAGCACCGTGCCCGGGCGGACCCGCCCCCGCACGGCGTGGCGCACGTCCACGAGCTCGGTGTCCGCGAGCGTGCCCGGCGCGGTGGCCGCCGCCGCGCCTGGCGGATCGGCCAGCAGGTCGGCGCCGGCGGCCGCGCAGACGCGCTCGACCGTGGCGCGCAGCCCGGCGTCCTCGCTGACGAGGCGCACGGTGCGCGCGCGGACCGCGGTGCCCGGACGCGGCGGGGCCGGGGCGGAGAGGTGGGCGGCGGTGCTCATGGCCCCACTGTCCGGGCGGGCGGCACCGGGCCGGCCCGGCGGGGGCGCCGGTGTGGACGGGCCACCGGCTTCCGGCGGCCCCGCGGGCATGTGCAGTCCGGGCACCGGCGTAGCGTGACGGACCCGTGCAGGACAATGGCCGGATGCACATCGTGGTGGGACCAGCGCAGGACGGCCGGGGCGGGCACCGGGTCCAGGGCCTGACGGGCTCCGGGGACCCGGACGGGCCCGGCGTCGACGTGCCCGCCGGGGAGCTGGCGGCGTTCGTCGCCGACCGCGAGGAGGCCGCCCGGCGCGCCGGGTCCACGCCGCCGCGCTGGACCTGGGAGCGCACGGGCGCCGTCTACCCGCAGCTGCTGACCGCCGGCGTCCGGGTGGAGCGCTGCCACGACCTGCGGCTGTGCCAGGCGATCCTGGCCACGGCCGCCACCGCCCACGGGTCCGGCGCCGACGGCCCGCTGCCCTACGAACCGGTGCTGCCACCGCTGCCCGCCGACGAGGCGCCCGGGCTGCTCCCGCCGCCCTCCCCCGCCGAGGACCAGTCGAGCCTGTTCGACCTCCCCCGCGCCACGGGTCCCGACGCGGCCGTGCTGGTCGCCGAGCTGCGGGCACAGCTCGCCGCGGTGGCCGGCGCGGTGGACGCCCGCCGGCTGACCCTGCTGCTGGCCGCGGAGTCCCAGGGCGCGCTGATCGCCGCGGAGATGCAGCACGCCGGGGTGCCCTGGCGGGAGGACGTCCACCGGGCCCTGCTGGAGGACGCCCTGGGCCCCGAGCCGGCGCCCGGGGAGCGCCCCCCGCGGATGGAGGAGACCGTGGCCCGGCTGCGGGAGACGCTGCACGCGCCGGGGCTGAACCCGGACTCCCCGCAGGAGCTGCTCAAGGCGATGCGGGCGGCGGGGATCGACGTGACGAGCACCCGGCAGTGGGAGCTCGTCGAGTGGGCGCGGGCCGTGCCCGGCCTGGCGGCCCGGCGCCAGGCCCTGATCGAGCCCGTCCTGGAGCACAAGAAGCAGGCGCGGCTGCTCAGCGCCAACGGGTGGCACTGGCTGGCCACGTGGGTGCGGGACGGCCGCTTCCGCCCGGAGTACGTGGTGGGCGGGGTGGTCACCGGCCGCTGGTCGGCCCGCGGCGGGGGCGCCCTGCAGATCCCGCACGTGGTGCGGGACGCCGTGCGGGCGGATCCCGGGCGCGTGCTCGTGGTGGCGGACGCGGCCCAGCTCGAGCCGCGCGTGCTGGCGGCGCTGGCCCACGACGACGCCCTGGCCGCCGCGTCCCGCGGCAGGGACCTCTACCAGGCCATCGCCGACCTCGGCGAGGAGCGGGGCTCGGAGCTGACCGAGCGCCCCCAGGCGAAGGTGGCCATGCTGGGCGCGATGTACGGGGCCACCACGGGCCAGTCGGGCCGGCTCATGCCGCACCTGGCGCGGATGTTCCCCCGCGCCGTGGACTACGTGGAGCAGGCCGCCCGGGTGGGTGAGACGGGCGGACAGGTCCGCACGCACCTGGGCCGCTGGTCCCCGCTGCCGGGCCCGGCGTGGGACGCGGCGCAGCGGGACACCGCCACCGAGGAGGCCGAGCGGCGCGCCGGGGCGATGGCCCGAGGGCAGGGCCGGTTCACCCGCAACTTCGTGGTCCAGGGCACGGCCGCCGAGTGGGCCGTGTGCTGGATGGGCGCCATCCGCTCGGCGCTGGCGCGGGAGGCGGTCGACGCCGAGCTCGTGTTCTTCCTGCACGACGAGGTCGTGCTGCACTGCGCGCGGGAGGACGCCGAGCGGGCCGCCGGGCTGGTCCGCGAGTGCGCGGAGCGGGCGGCCCGGCTGGTGTTCGGGCGCATCCCGGTGGAGTTCCCCGTCAGCGTGGCCGTGGTGGAGTCCTACGCGGACGCCAAGTAGGCCGCCCCGGCCCGGGTCACAGCAGGGGCCTCAGCACAGGTCCCGGTAGGGGGCGCCGGTCACGTGCCGGCGCCACTCGTCCTCCGTGATCGGGTCGCCCCGGTTGGCGCAGACCGCCTCGATCGCGTCCTCGGCCCGGACCAGCCAGCTGCGCACCACGCCGTCGTCGCCGGTGGCGACCAGCCGGTCCCCCACGAACCGCACGTCGTTCATCCGGTCGCCGGAGGCGGACAGGGCCGCGTAGACGTCGAGGTCCGCGGCGCCCACGGTCCACATCCACACGAACTTGTCGCCGGAGGCCCCGGCCAGCAGGGTGCCGTCCGCGGAGAACTGCAGGCCCTTGACGGAGGACAGGGCGTCCGAGGTCTCGCCCACGGGGTGGGGGTCGGACGGGTCCGCGACGTCCCAGAGCCGCACCCGGCCCGCCTCCGTGCCCACGGCCAGGAGGTCGGCCACCGGGGAGAACGCGATCGAGGTGGCCACGGAGTCGAGGGCCAGCCCCGCGGCCCGCCGCGGGGCGGCGGGGTCGGACACGTCCCACAGCTCCACGCCGTTGGTGTCGTCCGCCGCGGCGAACAGGGTGCCGTCCGCGTCGAACCGGGCGGCCTCCGAGCCGGGGACGGGGATCGTGGCCACCCGCCGGAGCGGCGCCTCGGGGCCGCGGCGCAGGAGGGCGATCTCGGAGCCCACCTCGGACCACGCCGCGATCGTGCCGGCGTCCGTCGTGACGTCGGCGCCCGTGATGCCCGCCTCGATGGCCGCGGCGCGCTCCGGCTCCTCCGGGCGGCCCCCGTCCAGGGGCCACACGAGGACGTCCCCGTCCTCGGTGCCCCCCGCGATGAGCGACGCGTCGGGGGCCACGGCCCCCGCGTACCAGAGGGTCTCCCCGGGCGGGGCCTCCGGGGGCGGCAGCGGCCGGGGGTCCTCGCCCGAGAGGTCGAAGAGGGACACGACGTCGGGGCCGACGCCGACGGCGCTCAGCACGGTGTGCTGCCGGTCCACGGAGAGCTGGTACACGGGCTCGCCCTGCCGGTGGATGACGGGCCCGCGCCGGTCCCACGCGCGGGTGGTGCCGTCCTGGGAGGTGGTGAGCACCCGCTCGCCCACGCGCAGCGCGCTGGTGACCCGGGCGGCGGTGGGGAGGGAGTCGATGCGGGCGAGATCGGAGAGCCGGTGCACGTAGGCGTTCTGGTCGAAGCTGGCGGCCACGACGGCCTCGCCGTCCGGGGTGAAGGAGACGTCGCTGATCCAGCTGCCGAAGTCCGTGAGCGTCCCGGAGCGGGAGACCCGCTCCCCCTCGACGTCGTAGAGGCGCAGCTCGCGGGCGCTCAGCCCGGCGGCGAGGCGCGCGCCGTCGTCGGCGAGGTCCAGGGCCCGGACGACCCGCCCGGTCGGGACCGGGTCGAGGCGCTGCGCGCGGGCGCCGTCGGTGGCGTACCGGGTGATCTCCCCGGACGTCCCGCCTGCGTAGACCGTTCCGTCGGGGGCGGCCGCCAGGGCCAGGACGTCTGCGTCCTCCCCCAGCGCCAGGGCCGGCAGCGGCGCGGGGGCGCCGGGATCCTCGATCGACCAGCGCAGCACCTCGCCCCGCCCCCCGGCCAGCAGCTGCCGGCCGTCGGGCGAGAGGACGACCGCGTTGACCGGTGTCCCCGCCCCCACGTCGAGCCCGGCCAGCCGCCGGGCCGGCGCCCCGGTGACGTCCCACAGGCTCACGTGCCCGAGCCCGCCCACCGCCGCGAGCACCCGCCCGTCCACCGCCAGGAGGTCCACGTCGCTCAGTCCGGGAGCGCCGTCGACGACGGCGAGGTCCTCCCGGTTCTCGGCGAGCCGGTCGCTGTCCCGCCACACGGACAGCAGGCCGTCCCCGGCGGCGCGCGCGACGACGGAGCCGTCGTCCAGCGCCGCGAGCCGGGACGCGCCGTCCGGGCCGAGCCACCGCTCCGGGGCGTTCACCGCGGTGGCGTCGATCAGGGCCGAGGTGCCCTCCCGGGTGGGGGCCATCCGGTAGGCCGCGAGGCTCAGCTGCGAGGCGAGGTTGGGCGACTCGCGCCGGATCCGGGAGGCCTCCAGCGCGGTCTGGCGGGAGAGCGCCTCGTCGCGGGCGGTCTCCGCGACGGTCTGGAAGCGCTCCGCGCGGACTCCCAGCGCCCCGGCCACCACGGCCGCGCAGACGGCCAGGGCGAGCAGGACGAGGGCCACGTGGCCGCGCCGCTCGATCTCCCGGGCGCTGCGCTTCTGCCGCTCCAGGGCGTCCTCGTAGTGGCGCTCGCTCTCCGCCAGGTACTCGCGCTCGGCCGGGCTCAGGAGCGCCTGCTGGCGCGGGTCCCCGGTCCAGTCCCGGAAGGAGGCGAGCTGGCCCAGCGGGATCAGGGCGAGGGGGTCGCGGTCGTTGGCGAGCCACATCTGGGTGGCGCGCTGCAGCTGCTGGCGGACGTAGAGGTCGCGGCGGCTGTCCTCGATCCAGCGGCTGAGCCGGGACCAGTGGTCCAGCAGGGACTCGTGGCTGAGCTGGATCTGGTCCCGGTCGATGGTCAGCAGCCGGGCGCGGGCGAACTCCTCGACCACGGCCGCCCCGCCCTCCGGCAGCTCCTCCCGGAGCACCGGGGTGCGCACGACCGTGGCGGAGGTCCCGGTGCCGACCACGCGCACCAGCCGCAGGAACACCGCGCGGGCCACCTCCCGCTCGCGCGGGCCCAGCCGGGCGTGCACCTCCTCGGCCCGCCGCTCCACGGCCTCCGTGATGCCGCCCGCCGCGTGGTAGTCGGCCACCGTCAGCTCGCGGGTGCGGGCGTGCTCCCAGGTGCCGAGCATCGCCTGGGAGAGCATCGGCAGCAGGCCCACGCCGGCCTCCGTGCCGCGGGGGGCGACGTCCCGCAGGATCACCCCGACCAGGTCCGGGGAGACCCGGGCGCCGACGGCCTCGGCGGGGCCCACCACGATCTGCTGCAGCTGCTCGCGGGTCAGCGCGCCCAGCAGCACCGGGCGCTCCAGGGCGGTGCGCAGCTCGGCGTGCCGGCTCGCGGTGCCGAAGAAGTCCGCCCGCAGGCCGACCACGACCACCCGGTCCCGGCTCGCCGCGGCGAGCCGGTCCAGGAACCGCCCGGGCTCCTCGGCCTCCCGGGCGCCCGTCCAGAGCTCCTCCAGCTGGTCGACGACGAGCAGGTCCGGAGCCGCCGCGACGGCGTCCTCGAGCCGGCGCACCGGGTCGAGGCCCGGGGTCGTGGCCACGGCGCTCCACCCGTGCAGGGGTCCGCCCTCGGCCCGCAGCCGGCCGAGGAGCCCGGCGCCCAGCAGCGAGGACTTGCCCGCGCCGGAGGCTCCCACCACGGCCAGGATGCGGGGTCCGCCGGCGTCCGCCAGCCGCACCACCCGCTCGCCGAGCACGGCGACCTCGGCGGTCCGGCCGAAGAAGTGCGTCTCGTCCTCGGGGCGGTAGGAGCGCAGGCCCACGTACGGGGTGGAGTCCGGCCTGACCGGGGTGCGGGAGCGGTTGACGTCCTCCCACCACAGCTCCGCGGGGCGCTCGTCCGTCAGCCCGAGGGCGTCCAGGAGGGCCGTGAACTCCTCGCGCAGGGCCGGGCCGGGCAGGTGCGCCCCGCTGAGCCAGCCCTGGATGGTGCTGGCCGGCAGCCGGCAGGAGGCCGCGAGCGCCCGGACCGACAGGCCGCGGCGGCGGCGCGCGGCGCTGAGCTGCTCGGCGAGCCGGGGCCGCTCGGGGCCGGGCGGGGGCGAGGCCACCGGGAGCCTCCTCGGGGGGTCGTGGGCACGGGGGACCCTGGAATGGTAAGTCCGCTTGCCGCGGCGCCGGCAATGTTGCGCCCGGGGCGGCGTCATGCCCCGGGCGTGCTACAGCGGTGCGGGCAGGTCCCGGCCGGTGTCCCAGGGCACGGCCCAGCCCAGCGCCGTGAGCACCCGGTCCAGGAGCACTCCGGTGAACCCCCAGACGGTCACGGTGGACGCGGTGCCCGGCACGGGGACCGTGAAGGCGGGCGAGCGGTAGGTCTGCCGGCCGCGCGTGACGGTCGCGGAGTGCCGGTTGGCCGGGTCGATGAGGTCCAGCACGGGGACGCGGAACACGAGGGAGGACTCGGCGTGGTCCACGACGTCCACCGGCGAGACGTCCCGCCACCAGCCCAGCACCGGGGTGACGAGGTGGTTGGAGACCGGCAGGGGCACCGGGGCCAGGGCACCGAGCACCTCCACCCCGTGCGGGTCCAGCCCGGTCTCCTCCTCGGCCTCGCGGACGGCCGCGCGCACGTGGGCGGCGCTGACCTCGCCGCCGGGCACGGACAGCACCTCGTGCAGGTCCCCGTCCTCGGGGTCCAGGCGCCCGCCCGGGAAGGCGACCTGGCCGGGGTGGGAGCGCAGCGTCGCGGCCCGCTGGACCAGGAGGACGTCGAGGTCCCGCCCCACGCCCTCCGCGTGCTCGGCTGCGCGCGAGGGCAGGTCGTCGAGCGCGCCGAAGAGGATGAGCACGGCCGAGCGGCGGTAGTTCTCGTCGATCTGCCCGATCCGCCACGGCTCGCGGTCCTCCATCCGCAGCTGCCGGCCGCTGCGGGCCACGCGCAGCAGGTCCTGGTAGGCGTCGCCCACGGGCCGTCCTCCTCGGTGGTCGCGTCGTCGGTGGTCGGTGTCGCTCACGAGCTCAGGGGCCAGCCGTCGGCCTGCAGCTGGGCCCGGCTGCGCCCGGCGAGGAACAGCTCCAGCAGCTCCTCCCGGCCCGGGGCGAACTCGTACTTGAGCAGGGCCGCCGCCTGCGCGGTGTCCGTGGGGCCCTCGCCGTAGGACGGGCACAGGTCCGCGACGGGGCACACCCCGCACGCGGGCCGCCGGGAGTGGCAGATGCGCCGCCCGTGGTAGACGAGCCGCTGGGACAGGTCGGTCCAGTCGCGGGGCTCGAACAGGGCGCCGACGTCCCGCTCGACCTTGACCGGGTCCTCCTCCGCGGTCCAGCCGAAGCGGCGGGCGAGCCGGCCGAAGTGGGTGTCCACGGTGATCCCGGGGATCCCGAAGGCGTTGCCGAGCACCACGTTGGCGGTCTTGCGGCCCACGCCGGGCAGGGTGACGAGGTCCTCCAGCCGCCCGGGCACCTCGCCGTCGTGGTCGTCCACGATCTTCTGGGCCAGGGTCCGGATGGCCCGGGTCTTGGCCCGGTAGAAGCCGAGCGGGCGGATGATCTCCTGGATCTCGGCCTCGTCCGCCTCGGCGAGCGCCCGCGGCGTGGGACAGGCGGCGAAGAGCCGCGGCGTGGTCGCGTTCACGCGCACGTCGGTGGTCTGGGCGGAGAGCACCGTGGCCACGAGCAGCTCGTACGGGGAGCGGAAGTCCAGCTCGGCGACCGCGTACGGGTAGGCCTCCGCGAGCACCGCGTTGATCCGGCGGGCCCGCCGCTTGAGCGCCAGCGGGGACTCGGGGGAGCCCGTCCGGCGGCGCCGTGCGGCGCCGGCGCGCGCCTTCGCGGGGTCCACGACGCGCAGATGGGCGGGCGGGCGGGGCACGGCAGTCGGGACCATGCCCCGATTCTAGGCGGCGCGCCCGGAGGGGTTCCGTGACTCGGTGCGGCGTGGCCCCTGTGGAACCGGGTGCACCGATCGTCTAGGGTGAAAACGACACTATGTGAGCTGTGACACGGACGTCCGGTGCCGCCGGGGGTCCGTGCGCGGTGTGCGACGAGAAGGGAAGACCACATGGCTTCAGAGACCACGTCCGCCGAGGGCAGGACCTTCGCCCCGAGCCCGGAGTTCGCGGCCCAGGCCAATGCCACCGCCGAGCTCTACCGCCAGGCGGAGGAGGAGGGCGTCGACTTCTGGGGCCGCCAGGCACGAGAGCTGCTGACCTGGAACAAGGAGTTCACCGAGGTCCTCGACTGGTCGAACCCCCCGTTCGCCAAGTGGTTCCAGGACGGCACCCTCAACGCGTGCTACAACGCCGTGGACCGCCACGTGGAGGCCGGCAACGGGGACCGGGTCGCCATCCACTTCGAGGGTGAGCCCGGCGACAGCCGCAGCTACACCTACGCCCAGCTCAAGGACGAGGTGTCGAAGGCCGCCAACGCCATGGAGAGTCTCGGCGTGACCAAGGGCGACCGCGTGGCCCTCTACCTGCCGATGATCGCCGAGGCGGTCATCGCGATGCTGGCCTGCGCCCGCATCGGCGCGATCCACTCCGTGGTCTTCGGCGGGTTCTCCGCCGACGCGCTGCGCTCGCGCGTCGAGGACGGCGAGGCGAAGCTCGTGGTCACCGCGGACGGGACCTTCCGCCGCGGCAAGCCCTCCATGCTCAAGCCGGCCGTCGACGACGCCCTCTCCCGCGGCGGCGCCACCGTGGAGCACGTCCTCGTGGTCCGCCGCAACGAGGCCGACATCGAGATGACCGAGGGCCGGGACGTGTGGTGGCACGACGCCGTCGAGGCCGCCTCCCCGGAGCACACCCCGTCCGAGCAGGGCGCCGAGGACCCGCTGTTCATCCTCTACACCTCCGGGACCACCGGCAAGCCCAAGGGCATCATGCACACCACGGGCGGCTACCTCACCCAGGGCGCGTTCACCCACAAGAACGTCTTCGACCTCAAGCCGGAGACGGACGTCTACTGGTGCACCGCCGACGTCGGGTGGGTCACCGGCCACTCCTACGTCGCCTACGCCCCCCTGGTCAACGGCTCCACCCAGGTGATCTACGAGGGCACCCCGGACTCCCCGCACCGCGGCCGGTTCTGGGAGATCGTGCAGAAGTACGGTGTGACGATCATGTACACCTCCCCCACCGCGATCCGCACCATGATGAAGTGGGGCGAGGAGATCCCGGCGGAGTACGACCTCTCGTCCCTGCGGGTGCTCGGCACCGTGGGCGAGGCCATCAACCCCGAGGCGTGGACCTGGTTCCACCGGGTCATCGGCGGCGGCCGCTGCCCGATCGTCGACACCTGGTGGCAGACCGAGACCGGCGCCATCATGATCTCCCAGCTGCCGGGCGTGACGACCGCCAAGCCGGGCTCCGCGCAGGTGCCGATCCCCGGCATCAAGGTCGACGTCGTGGACGACACCGGGCAGTCCGTGCCCAACGAGACCTCGGGCTTCCTGGTGCTGCGCGAGCCGTGGCCCGCGATGCTGCGAACCATCTGGGGCGACGACGACCGCTACGTGGACACGTACTGGTCCCGGTTCGGCGAGATGTACTTCGCCGGCGACGGCGCCAAGCGCGACGCCGACGGAGACGTGTGGATCCTCGGCCGCGTCGACGACGTCATGAACGTCTCCGGCCACCGCCTGTCCACCCCGGAGATCGAGTCCGCGCTCGTGTCCCACCCGTCCGTGGCCGAGGCCGCGGTGGTGGGCGCCACGGACGAGACCACCGGCCAGGCCGTGATCGCGTTCGTCATCCTCTCCGACCAGGCCGACGCCGAGGGCCGGGACAAGGCCGAGCTGGCCGAGGAGATGCGGGCCCACGTGGGCAAGGAGATCTCCCCGATCGCCAAGCCCAAGAAGGTGCTCATCGTCCCCGAGCTGCCCAAGACCCGGTCCGGGAAGATCATGCGCCGGCTGCTCAAGGACGTGGCGGAGGACCGGGAGGTCGGCGACGTCTCGACCCTCGCGGACCAGACCGTGATGCAGCAGATCGTGGACTCGCTCGCCAAGTAGTCCGCGCCCCAGCTCCGCAGCGCCCCCTCGCCCCTGCCGTGCGAGGGGGCGCTGCGGCGTCCGGGGGCCGCGCCCGGACCGGCGGGCGCCGGAGTGAGAGGATGCGGGCATGACCAGCACGCGCAGACCGATCTACGTCCTCAACGGCCCCAACCTCAACCTGCTCGGCGTCCGGCGCCCGGAGGTGTACGGCACCACGACGCTCGCGGACATCGAGGAGGCCGTGCGCGCCCGGGCCGCCGCGGGCGGGTGGGACGTCGAGTTCCACCAGTCCAACCACGAGGGCGTCCTGGTGGACCGGATCCAGGAGGCCCGCACGGAGGGCGCGGCGATCGTGATCAACCCCGCGGCCTTCACGCACTACTCGATCGCGATCCACGACGCGCTCGAGGCGGCGGAGCTGCCCGTGGTGGAGGTGCACCTGTCCAACGTGCACCGGCGCGAGGCGTTCCGGCACACGTCCTACGTGTCCCTGCAGGCGGACGTGGTGATCGCCGGGGCGGGGGCCTTCGGCTACGAGATGGCGGTCGAGCACCTGCTGCGGACCCTGGAGGGGTAGCCGCTCAGGCGGCGCAGGAGCCGGAGTCCACGGCCTGGGTGGCGCCCGCGGCGGCGCCCAGCGCCCCGCGCAGCTCGTCCAGGGTGAGGGCGTAGCCGACCTGCCCCTCGAGGGCCTTGGCGAAGACGACGCCGACGACGGAGCCGTCCTGCGCCACGAGTGGGCCGCCGGAGTTGCCCTGCTGCACCTGACCGGCCAGCTGGATGATCTCCATCGTCCCACCGGTCCCCTCCACGGGCGCGAGCGCGGTGCCCTGCACGGTGGCGGGCCCGGCGGCGAACGGCCCGCCCAGGGGGTAGCCCATGAAGGCGACCGAGTCCCCGGCCGCGGGGTCCGCCCCGAGCGGCAGCGCGGCCAGCGGCAGGGACGGCGCGGAGAGGACGGCGAGGTCGGAGCCCGGGTCGTAGTGGACGACGGCGGCGGCGTGCACCTGCCCGTCCCGGGTCTGCACCACCGGCTCGTCCACCCCGGCCACCACGTGCGCGTTGGTCACCACCTGCCCGGCGTCGGTCACGAAGCCCGAGCCGGTCTGGTTCTGGCGGCACTCCACCGCCATGCCGTAGACCTGCACCACGGACTGCCCGGCCGCCTGCAGCGCGGGCGTGCTCGTGCTCTCGTCGGGGGCCTCCTCGGCGGGGAAGAGCAGCTCGTCGAGCTGACGGATGCCGGTGGCCCCGCCCACGGCGTCCCGGGCCTCGGTCACCGCGGCGCGCACCGGTCCCGGGGTGTGCTCGTCGATCGTGCGCAGCACGGTCGAGGACGCCACCTGCTGGGACACGGCCGGGATGCCCAGCTGGCCGACGAGCGAGGCGAGCAGCGAGAGCACGAGCGCGGCGACGGCCACGTCGAGGGCCGCCCCGGCGATCCGGTTGAGCGCGCCCAGGCGCATGCGCTCGGTCACCGCGGACAGGGCGCGGCCCAGCAGCCCGCCCAGCATCTGCCCCGCCACCAGCAGGACCAGGACCGTGGCGAGCACGGCGCCCACGCGGTACTGCGGGTCCACCTGCGCACTCACCCACGGGGCGGCCGAGAACGCCGCCACCCCGCCGAGCACGAGCCCGGCCAGGGAGAACAGTGAGTTGAAGAAGCCGCGGCTGAACCCGTAGAAGAGGTAGCCCAGGAGCACGACGGCCAGGAGGACGTCGAGCAGGTTGAAGGACGGAGACATCGGGTTCCTCTGCGGGTTCTTCGGGGCCGGGGGCCGGGGAGCGAGCCACCAGCATAGGGAGCGTGGCTGGGAGATCCGTGGAGCGGGCCTGCCGTCCCGCCCGGGCCCGCCGCGCCCGTCCTTGGGATTCGCGGGCCGGAGACACTACAGTGAACGTCAGGTACGTTAGGTCGCTCACACACCGGTGCGGGCGACTCCCGCTGACATCGGCCGCCACGGGCAACGGCCCGGCGGCACATCTTGAGGAGAACCATGGATATCGACGTCCTCCGCCGCGCTCCCCTGTTCGCGTCCCTGGACGACCAGGCCTTCGCCGCCCTCACCGAGGAGCTCACCGAGGTCGACCTCTCGCGCGGCTCCACGCTGTTCCACGAGGGCGATCCGGGCGACCAGCTGTACTTCATCATCTCGGGCAAGATCAAGCTCGGCCGCACCGCCCCGGACGGCCGCGAGAGCCTCGTGGCGATCATGGGCCCGGGCGAGCTGTTCGGCGAGATGGCGCTGTTCGACCCGAGCCCGCGCTCCACGTCCGCGACCGCCGTGTCCGAGACGCGCCTGGCCGGGCTCAAGCACGAGAACCTCAAGAAGGTCATCGAGCGCTCCCCCGACGTCTCCGCGCAGCTGCTGCAGGCCCTGGCCCGCCGGCTGCGGCGCACCAACGAGAGCCTCGCCGACCTGGTCTTCTCCGACGTGCCCGGCCGGGTGGCGAAGGCGCTGCTGGACCTGGCCGACCGGTTCGGCCGGCCCGCCACCGACGGCATCCTCGTGGCGCACGAGCTCACCCAGGAGGAGCTGGCCCAGCTCGTCGGCGCGTCCCGCGAGACCGTGAACAAGGCGCTGGCCGAGTTCGTCCAGCGCGGCTGGATCCGGCTCGAGGCGCGCGCCGTGGTGATCCTCGACCTGCAGCGGCTCAAGCAGCGCAGCCGCTGAGTCCTGCCCCGGCACCGGGACGCCCCGGTCACCCTCGCGGGTGACCGGGCCGTCCGCGTGTGCGGGCGCGGTGGCGGCTCAGGTCAGGTCGAGGCGCAGCACGGGCCGGCCGTCGTGCACCTCGAGCACCGGGTTGCGCGCCACCACGGCCCGCTTCTTGGCCAGGAAGGCGATCGCCGAGGTGCACTCGGCGACCGACTCGAGCACGCACTGCACGCCGGGCGAGGAGAGGTCGTCGATCGTGCGGCCCACGGTGTCCTCCTGCCCCACGAGGTCCCCGAGCCAGCTGCCCGCCGGGTCGGCCACGGCCTGCGCGGCGTCCACCCAGCGGCCCCAGACGCCCTTCGACTCGAGCACGGACGGGGCCTGCCCGTCGGGGACCACCGCGGTGAAGTAGTGGATGTCGTAACGGCGGTGGGCGAAGTCGGAGGTGATCCAGTGCGCGAGGGGCTTGAGCAGGTCGGAGCGCAGCACGAGCCGGCGCCGGCCGAGCACCTGGGCGAGGGACACGTCCCCCACCGCGAGCGCCTCCCGGGAGCGCATCCACTCGGCGCCCTCCACGGACTCGACGGTGCTCATCGTGTCCGACCCGGCCAGCAGGACGCCGGCCTCCTCGAACGCCTTGCGGACCGCGGCGACCACGGTGCGCCGCGCCCGGCCGAGGTCGTCCTCGACGCCGAGCCTGCGCGCCCAGTCCGCGGGGCTGGGCCCGGCCCAGTCGAGGGGCTCGTCGTCGTGGGGCTCGAGGGTCCCGCCGGGGAACCCGACGGTGCCGAGCGGTGAGTTGCCCGGGCGGTACTTGAGGTAGGTCTCCACGCCGTGGTCGCCGTCCCGCACGAACACCACCGCGGCGGCGGGCGAGGGGGCGCTGCCGGGGATGCCGGCGCCCCGCTCGAGCCAGGCCTGCGCGGCCCCGCGCTGGCCCTCCGGGATCTCGAACCAGCGCACGGCCGGCGGGCGGCCCTGCCGCGGGGACGGGCCCTGCGAATCAGCGGAACTCGGCAACGAGCTCCACCTCGACCGGCGCGTCGAGCGGCAGGACCGCGACGCCCACCGCGGAGCGGGCGTGCACCCCGGCGTCGCCGAAGATCCGGCCCAGCAGCTCGGAGGCGCCGTTGATCACGCCGGGCTGGCCGGTGAAGCCGGGATCGGAGGCCACGAAGCCGACGACCTTCACGATCCGGACCACCCGGTCCAGGTCCCCGACGGCCTCCTTGACCGCGGCCACGGCGTTGAGGGCGGCGCGGGCCGCGAGCTCGTGGGCGTCCTCGGGGGAGACGGTGCCCGCCGCCCCGGACGCGGACACCTTGCCGGTGGCGGGCAGCTGCCCGTCCACGAAGGGCAGCTGGCCCGAGGTGTGCACCCACGAGCCGGTGACCACGGCGGGCACGTAGGCGGCCACGGGGGCCGCGACGGCCGGGAGCTCGAGGCCGAGCTCGGCGATGCGGGATTCGACGGCGGAGCCGTTGCTCATGGAAGTCCTCCGGTGTGGTGGGGCTGCGGTGTCCGGGCGTCAGCCCTTGGGGCGCTTGAAGTAGGCGATGGGGTTGGTCTGGACGGGGGCGTTCACGTTGCCCGCCGGGACGTCGGCGGGGGTGCTGCCGGGGAGCACGGTGACGAGCTCCCACCCGTCGTCGCCCCAGTTGTCGAGGATCTGCTTGGTGGCGTGGATCATGAGCGGCACGGTGGCGTATTCCCAGGTAGTCATGGCCCCAGCGTAGCCACGAACGCGGGGACGCGCTCCGCCGTGACGGGCCGCACACCGGCTGCGGCCAGGTTCGCGCTTGTAGACTGTCCGAATGGCTTCCCGCAAGAACCCTGCCACGCAGGCACCGTCAGCCCTGGGCAACGTCGTGGCGTTCATCGCCACGAGCGTCGTTGCCGGCATCGTGGCCGCCGGTCTCCTGGTCCCCCCCGCAGCCGCCA
Organism: Kocuria sp. CPCC 205231; assembly: GCF_040980965.1. NCBI lineage: Bacteria > Bacillati > Actinomycetota > Actinomycetes > Micrococcales > Micrococcaceae > Kocuria > Kocuria sp. CPCC 205231. The sequence continues at coordinate 307,359 of NZ_JAVKPP010000003.1, forward strand.
CCGGTCTCGCCGCCAACGCCTCCATCGGGTGGTTCAAGGACCTCCCGGCCCAGATGGAGGCGGGGCCGATGTCGCGCGCCTCCACCGTGGTGGCGCGGGACGGGACCGAGATCGCCACGTTCTACGCGCAGAACCGCACCCCTGTGTCCCTGGACGAGATGTCCCCGCACATGAGTGCCGCGATCCTCGCGATCGAGGACCGCGACTTCTACGAGCACGGCGGCGTGGACCTCGGCGGCATCCTGCGCGCCCTGGGCAACAACATCATCCGCCCGGACGCCCGCCAGGGCGCGTCGACCATCACGCAGCAGTACGTGAACAACCTGCTCATCGACTCCCAGGTCCGCGCCGGCGAGGAGGCCACCACCATCGGCGCCGACAAGGGCTACACGGACAAGATCAAGGAGATCAAGCTCGCCCTGTCCATGGAGCAGGAGCTGAGCAAGGACGAGATCCTCGAGGGCTACCTCAACATGGTGCTCTTCGGCGGGCAGAACTACGGCGTGGAGGCGGCCGCCCAGTACTACTGGGGCATCCCCGCGTCCGACCTGAGCATCTCCCAGTCCGCCGTCCTGGCCGGGATGGTGCAGTCCCCCAACTACTACGACCCCGCCGCGAACCCCGAGGCGGCCACCGAGCGGCGCAACATCGTGCTGGACACGATGCTCACCACCGGGGCCATCACCCAGGAGGAGCACGCGGCCGCGGCCGCCGAGCCCATCGAGGTGGACCCCAACCCCACGAACTCCGGGTGCACGGCCGCCGAGATCGCCCCCTACTTCTGCGACTACGTGGAGAACTCCATCCTCCAGGACTCGGCGTTCGGCGAGACGCCCGAGGAGCGGCTCAAGACCCTGCAGCTCGGCGGGCTCACCATCACCACCACGCTCGACGTCGAGGCCCAGCGCGCGGCCGAGGAGTCGGTGAACGAGACCCAGCCGCGGGACGACAACCCGGACAACGTCTCCACCGCGCTCGTCTCCCTCGAGCCGACCAACGGCGACATCGTGGCGATGGCGCAGAACACCTACTACTCCACCGGCGAGGGCGACTCCAACACCACCTACAACTTCAACGTGGACTCGTGGATGGGCGGGGCCGGCGGCTTCCAGGTCGGCTCGACCTACAAGCCGCTGACGTACGCCGCGTGGATCGACGCCGGCAACGGCGCGGAGGACGAGATCGACGCGACCCGCACCCGGTGGCCCGCAGACCACCGGTGGAAGGCCTCGTGCCTGGAGCGCGGGTACAAGATCGAGCCCGGCAACAACGGCGAGGGCTTCGAGATCCAGAACGCCGAGTCCGGCTACACCCGCGAGATGGAGGCCGACTTCGGCCTGTACAACTCGATCAACACCGCGATCTACGCGATGGCCGAGGACCTCGACCTGTGCGACATCGGGGAGATCTCCGAGTCCCTGGGCATCGTCAACGGCAAGAACGGCGAGCCCGTGGACACCACGGTCCTCGCGTCCCTGCTGGGCGGCTCCGTGGACATCTCCCCCATGACCATGGCCCGGGCGTACTCGGCGTTCGCCAACCGCGGCGAGATGTGCGAGCCCCGCGCCCTCGAGCGGGTCGTGGACTACACCGGCAAGGAGTACGACATCCCCGAGACGTCCTGCGAGCGCGTGATCAGCGAGGACGTGGCCGACGGCGTGAACTTCGCGCTCAACCAGACCCTGATCCGCGGCTCCGGCTGGCAGCGGGAGATCGGCCTGCCGGGCGCCTCCGCCGCCAAGACCGGCACCACCGACAACTCGACCCAGACGTGGATGATCGGCTACACCCGCGGCCTGGCCACCGCGTCCTGGGTCGGCAACTACGAGTTCGGCTCCCGGTCCCTGAACGGGCTGTCGATCGGCGGGGAGCGCACCGAGGGCGACGACTGGGTGGACGGCTCCACCTACGCCGGCGGCCAGTGGCAGCGGTTCATGGAGGAGGTGGCCCGGGACTACGACACGGACGAGTTCGAGGAGCCCTCCGACCGCGTGCTCGAGGGCCGCAACGGCACCTCGGAGCCCGGCTGAGGCCGGGAGCGGGAGTGGATCGCGTGCACACCCCCCGGGGCGCCGTCGCGCCCGCCCTGCGGACCGCCGCCGCCGTGACGGCGGCCGGTGCCGGGGCGGCGGCGGGCCTCGGCGCGTGGGGCGTCGTCGTCGAGCGCCGCCGGTTCCAGCTGCGCACGGAACGGCTCCGGCTGCTGCCCGAGGGCAGCGCGCCGCTGCGGATCCTGCACCTGTCGGACCTGCACGTCTGGCCCGGCCAGCGCGCTGTGCGGGAGTTCGTGCACTCGCTCGCGGCGCTGGAGCCGGACCTCGTGGTGGACACCGGGGACAACCTCTCCCACCCCGGGGCGCTGCCGTGGCTGCTGGAGATCCTGGAGCCGCTGTTCCGCTTCCCCGGGGCCTACGTCCCGGGGTCCAACTGCTACTTCGCGCCGCGGCCCAAGAACCCGTTCCGCTACCTGTGGCGGGACACCTCCGGGGAGGGCCGGGACGAGGCGCCCCGGCTGCCCACCCAGGACATGCACGACGCGTTCGACGCCGCGGGCTGGACGCCGCTGATCAACCGCTCCGCCCGGATGGAGGTCGCGGGCCTCACCCTGGACCTGTCCGGGGTGGACGACCCGCACCTGGGCTACGACCGGCACCCCGGCTTCGGTGACCCCGCGACGGCGGATCTGCGCCTCGGGGTGGCCCACGCCCCCTACCTGCGGACCCTCGACCGCTTCGCGGCGGACGGCGCGCAGCTGGTGCTGGCAGGGCACACGCACGGCGGGCAGGTCTGCCTGCCGGGCGGGCGGGCGCTGGTCAGCAACTGCGACCTCGAGCCGGAGCGCTGCAAGGGGCTCATCACCCAGGGCGGGGTGCCGGTCAACGTGTCGGCGGGCCTGGGGACGTCCCGCTTCGCCCCGATCCGGCTGTTCTGCCCGCCCGAGGCCGTGCTGCTGACGCTCACGGACTGAGCGGGCCGCCCCCGACCGCCCGCACGCCGGCCGCCCGCGCGGGCGCTTTCAGCCGCCGCGCGGCACCAGGGCCTCGAGCACCGCGGGCAGGCGGGTGACGCCGTCGGAGCCGCAGAAGTGTCCCGCCCGCGGCACCACCCGCACGGGGGCGTCGAGCCGCGCGGCGAGCGCCTCGGTGGCGGCCGCCGGCACGGTCGGGTCGTCGTCCGAGCGCAGCACCAGGCGACGCCGGGCGTTGGCGCGCACGGCGGAGACGTCCACGTCCTCGGCGAGGAACTCGTCGAGGAGCGGCACGGCCTCGAGCCGTCCCGTGAACCCGGCCACGAGCACCAGCCCGCCCAGCGTCCACGGCTGGGGCAGACCGGCGAGGTGGCGCAGGAGGGTGATGCAGCCCAGGCTGTGGCCCACCAGGTGGGCGTGCGGGTCCGGCTCGCCGACCGCCCGTGCCACGGCGGCCAGCCACGCCCCGGCTTCCGGGAAGGACGGCTCCGGCAGCTCCACGACCTCGGTCCGCACGCCCTCGGCGGCGAGCCGTTCGCGCAGCCACGGGAACCAGTGCTGGTCGGGGGCGGCGTCGTAGCCGTGCACCACCACCACCCGGCGGACCTCCGGCTCCGGGCCGCTCACCCGGAGATCTCGGGGACCGCCACGATGATCCGGTGGTTGGTCTTGTCGCACAGGTACATCTCGACCGTGCCCTCCGGCACCGGGCCGCCTTCGGGCCACTGGTCCTCGGGGATCTGGCGCAGGGGCCCGCCGCAGGACGGGCAGATGGGGTCCATGGTGATCTCCTCCAGGGGTCGGCTCCCGGGCCGGCGGGCCCGTGGCCCGAGCTTCCCCCAAAACGGCGCCGCCCACAATCCCCCCGCACCGCCCGGGGCCGGCGGACCGGAACGAACAGGCCCGGTCGGCCGGGCCCCGGCGGCCCCCGCCGGGCGGACCGGTGCGGCGCCTGTGGTCACACCATAGGATATGGCGTGGACCACCCCGGCTGCCCCGCCTCCCCGTCAGGAGATCCCATGACCGCCCCCAGCACGCACCCCGCCCCCGCCCCCGAGGCCCTGCTGGAGGAGCTGCGGGCCGGGTGCGGCCGCGACGCGGTGGTGGCCTCGGAGCTCGAGCACCGCGCGCTGGCCCACGACGCCTCCCACTACCTGCTGCAGCCCGCGGCGGTGGTGCGCCCCCGCTCGGCCGCGGACATGGGCCACCTCTTCCGCGCGGTCGCTCGCCACGGCCTGGGCCTGACCTTCCGCTCCGGCGGGACGTCCCTGTCCGGGCAGTCCGTGACGGACCAGGTGCTGGTCGACGTCCGGCGGAACTTCCGGGAGGTCGAGGTGCTGGACGGCGGCCGGCGGGTCCGTGTGCAGCCCGGGGCCACGGTGCGGCAGGTCAACGCCCGGCTGGCCCCGTACGGCCGCAAGCTGGGGCCGGACCCGGCGAGCGAGGCCGCGTGCACGATCGGCGGTGTGGTGGCCAACAACTCCTCGGGCATGGCCTGCGGGACCGACGCCAACACCTACCGGACGCTGGAGTCCCTGGTGTTCGTCCTGCCCTCCGGGACCCGGGTGGACACCGCGGACCCGGACGCCGACCGGCGGCTGCGGGAGTTCGAGCCCGCCCTGCACGAGGGTCTGCTGCGGCTGCGGGACCGGGTGCGCGGCGACCCGGCGTCGGTGCGCACGATCGAGCGGCAGTTCTCGATGAAGAACACCATGGGCTACGGCCTCAACTCCTTCCTGGACCACGACGAGCCGGTGCGGATCCTCGAGCACCTGATGGTCGGCAGCGAGGGCACCCTGGGCTTCGTGGCCCAGGCGGTCTTCCGGACGGTGGAGATCCTGCCGTTCGCCTCCACGGGACTGCTGGTGTTCCCGGACCTGGCCGCGGCCACCCGCACGGTCCCCGCCCTGGTGGCGGCCCGCTCGGCCACGGTCGAGCTGCTGGACGCCACGTCCCTGAAGGTCTCCCAGCGCACGGGACTGGCCCCGGCGCAGATCCTGGACATCGACGTCCGCGACCACGCGGCGCTGCTCGTCGAGTACCAGGGCCGCACGCCCGAGGAGGAGCAGGAGCTCTCGGCGGGCGCCGCCGGGCTGTTCCGCACCCTGGACCTCGCGGTACCGCCCGCCCTGACGGACGACCCCGCGGCCCGGGCCGCGCTGTGGACCGTGCGCAAGGGCCTCTACACCACCGTGGCGGGGGCCCGGCCGAGCGGGTCCAACGCGCTGCTCGAGGACGTCGTCGTCCCCGTCGCGGAGCTCGGCGAGACCTGCGAGCAGCTCACGGGGCTCTTCGACGCCCACGGCTACCGGGACTCGGTGATCTTCGGGCACGCCAAGGACGGCAACGTCCACTTCATGCTCAACGAGCAGTTCGACCGCCCGGACCTGCTGGCCCGCTACGAGCGCTTCACCGAGGACATGGTCGCCCTGGTCCTCGACCACCACGGCTCGCTCAAGGCCGAGCACGGCACGGGCCGCAACATGGCGCCGTTCGTGCGCCGGCAGTACGGGGACGAGCTCTACGACGTCATGGTGGCGCTCAAGCGGCTCGTCGACCCGGGCGCGCTGCTGAACCCGGGCGTGCTGCTCAACGAGGACCCCACGGTGTACGTGCGGGACCTCAAGACCGCGCCCACGGTGGAGCAGGAGGTGGACCGGTGCGTGGAGTGCGGCTACTGCGAGCCGGTCTGCCCCTCGAAGGACCTCACCCTCACGCCGCGGCAGCGCATCGTGGGCCGCCGGGAGATCGCGGCGGCCGAGGAGCGAGGGGACACGGAGCTCGCCGGCCGGCTGCGCGCCGAGTACGACTACGAGGGCCTGCAGACGTGCGCCGTGGACGGGATGTGCGTGACGGCCTGCCCCGTGCTCATCAACACGGGCGACCTCGTGCGCCGGCTGCGCGCCGAGGACCACAGCCGCGTCGCGGACGCCGGCTGGGGCGCCGCGGCGCGGGCGTGGGGGGCGACGACGACGGGCGCCGGACTCGGCCTGACCGCCGCGAAGGCCCTGCCCGCCGCGCTGCCGGCCGCCGCGACCGCCGTGGCCCGGGCCGTCCTCGGCGCCGAGCACGTGCCGCAGTACAAGGCGGAGCTGCCCACGGGCGGCCCGCCCCGGCCGCACCGGCGGGACCCGGCCGCGGAGGCCGTGTTCTTCCCGGCGTGCATCAACTCGATGTTCGGCACGGCCGCCCGCCCGGGGGGCGGTACCGGCCTGACCGCCTCGGAGGCGTTCCTGGCGCTGTGCGACCGCGCCGGGGTGCACGTCACCGTCCCCGAGGGCATCGGGAACCTGTGCTGCGGGACGCCGTGGAAGTCGAAGGGACTGCCCACCGGGTACGCCACGATGTCGGAGCGGACGCTGGCCGGGCTGTGGGAGGCGACCCGTCAGGGCGAGCTGCCGGTCGTCTGCGACGCCGCGTCCTGCACCGAGGGCCTGGAGACCATGTCCGAGCTGGCGGCGGCGTCCAGCGAGTACCACGCGCTGCGGTTCGTGGACGCGGTGGAGTTCGTGGCGGACCGGGTGCTGGGGCGGCTGACCGTCAGCCGCCCGATCGGGTCCATGTCGCTGCACCCCACGTGCTCGAGCGTGCACCTGGGCATCACCGGCGCCTTCGAGACGCTGGCCCAGGCGATCAGCGAGGACGTGGTCGTGCCGAAGGACTGGGGCTGCTGCGCCTACGCCGGGGACCGCGGGATGCTGCACCCCGAGTTCACGGCCTCGGCCACCGCGGCCGAGGCCCGCGAGGTCACCGGCCGCCGCTTCGACGCCTACGCGTCCCTCAACCGCACGTGCGAGCAGGGCATGACGGAGGCCACCGGCCACCCGTACCGGCACGTGCTCGAGCACCTGGAGGAGGCGACCCGCTGACCCACGCCCCATTTTTAGTTGTGCACAACTGAGTTGTGCTCAACCGATACCTGTGCCACCATGGGGTCATGGACGCAGATCTCCGGCTCGACGCGCAGCTGTGCTTCGCGCTCTACGCCGCCTCACGGGCCACGACCGCGGCCTACCGCGAGCCGCTGGCCGAGCTCGGCCTGACGTATCCGCAGTACCTCGCGCTGCTCGCGCTGTGGGAGGAGGACGGCCAGACCGTCTCGGCGCTGGGCTCCCGCCTCCGCCTGGACAGCGGCACCCTCTCCCCGCTGCTCAAGCGGATGGAGACCGGCGGGCTCCTCGAGCGCCGCCGGGGGCACGACGACGAGCGGCGGGTCACCGTCCACCTCACGCCGTCCGGCCACCGGCTGCGCGAGCGCGCCCCGGCCGTGCAGCGGCGCGTCCTGGAGGCCTCTGGGCTGACCGCCGCCGAGATGGAGACGCTGCGGGCCCTGGCCCGGCGGATCGGCGCCCCCGCCGATCCGCACGCCGCGGACCGCCCCGGTGCGGACAGCACCGGAACCCGAACCACCACCACCGACACCCAGGAGTGACCAGCATGGACACCGTCTACACCGCCGAGGCCCTCGCCACCGGCGCCGGCCGCGACGGCCGCACCCGCACCACCGACGGCCGGATCGACCTGGGCTTGGCCGTCCCGCAGGAGATGGGCGGCTCCGGCGACGGCGCCAACCCCGAGCAGCTCTTCGCCGCGGGCTACGCCGCCTGCTTCCACTCCGCGCTGCAGATGGTGGCCCGGCAGGAGAAGGTGAAGCTAGGCGACTCCAGCGTCGGGGCCCGCGTGGGCATCGGCGGCAACGGCCAGGGCGGCTTCGGCCTCGAGGTCGACCTCGAGGTCGTGCTCCCCGACCTCGACCCGGCCACCGCGCAGGCCCTGGCGGACAAGGCCCACCAGGTGTGCCCGTACTCGAACGCCACCCGCGGCAACGTCGACGTCCGCGTGACCGTCGCCGACGACTAACCGCCGCTCCCCCGCACCCTTCCCTCGACCCCCAGGAGAACCGATGACATCCCCCACCAGCACCCGCCAGGTCGTGCTCGCCTCCCGCCCCGACGGCACCCCCACCCCCGAGAACTTCCGGCTCGAGGAGGCCGCGCTGCCCGAGCCCGGTCCCGGCCAGGTCGTGGTCGCCAACCGCTGGATGTCCGTGGACCCGTACATGCGCGGCCGGATGAACGACGTGAAGTCCTACGTCCCGCCGTTCCAGGTGGACCGTCCGCTCGACGGCGGCGCTGTGGGCGAGGTCATCGCCTCCTCCGCGCCCGAGCTGCCCGTGGGCGCCACGGTGCTGCACGGGGCCGGGTGGCGGGAGCACGCGCTCGTCGAGGCCGCCTCGGCCACCGTGGTGGACCCCGCCCTCGCCCCGGAGTCGGCCTACCTGGGGGTGCTCGGCATGCCGGGGCTCACCGCGTACGCCGGCCTCATGGCGGCCGCACGGTTCCGGCCCGGGGACACGGTCTTCGTCTCCGGCGCCGCCGGGGCCGTGGGCTCGCTCGTCGGCCAGATCGCGAAGCTCAGCGGCGCCGCCCGCGTGATCGGCAGCGCCGGCTCGCCCGAGAAGGTCGCCCGCCTGCTGGAGCTCGGCTTCGATGCCGCCTTCGACTACCACGACGGCCCGGTGCTCCCCCAGCTGCGGCGCGCGGCGCCCGAGGGCATCGACGTCTACTTCGACAACGTGGGCGGCGAGCACCTGGAGGCCGCGATCTCCGCGCTGAACGTCCACGGCCGAGTGTGCCTGTGCGGGGCGATCTCGCAGTACAACGCGACCGAGCCCCCGGCGGCGCCGCGGAACCTGGCGCTGGCGATCGGCAAGCAGCTGAGCCTGCAGGGCTTCCTGGTGAGCGGTCACCAGGACCTGGGCCCGGAGTTCCGCGAGAAGATGGCCGGCTGGCTCGCGGCCGGCGACATCCGGTGGGACGAGACCGTGCGCGAGGGGCTGGACGACGCCCCGCAGGCGTTCATCGACCTGCTCGCCGGGGCCAACACCGGCAAGATGGTCGTCAAGCTGTGAGCTGAGCCGTCAGGCGGTCCGCTCGGCGCCGCCGGCGGCCAGCCGCGCGGCGAGCTCCCGCACCCCGGACACCCTGAGGTCCGGGGTGCGCGCGTACCCCGGCCAGGGCGAGCCGTACCGGTCGATCCAGGCCGTGCGCAGCCCCGCCCGGGCGGCGCCGTGCAGGTCCCACGGGTGCACCGCGACCATGAGCATCTGCTCCAGCGGCACGCCCCAGGCCCCGCTCGCCCAGGTGTAGGCCTCGGACGCCGGCTTCCAGCAGGGGGCCTCCTCGACGGAGCAGACGCGCTCGAAGTGCTGCCGCACGCCCCCGCGCTCGAGCAGGCCCCCGGCGGTGGCCGCGGAGCCGTTGGTGAGGGCCGTGAGCCGGAACCCGGCGTCGGCCAGGGAGCGCACCCCGTCCGGGACGTCCGCGTGCAGGGGCAGCCGCTGCACGGCGTCCAGGACCCGGACCACGGCGTCCTCCACGTCCTCGGCCGGCGGGTGCAGGGTGAAGAGCGCGCGCGCCGTCTCCTGCCCCAGCACGGAGAACGGCTGGGCTTCTCCGTGGACGGCCAGCGCGAAGCCCTCCCGCAGGACGGAGGCGAACCACGTGGCCGCCAGCTCCCCCGGCACCCCGACCTCCTCGAAGGCGTGGCGCAGGGGGCGCATGTCGGAGAGGGTCTCGTTCACGTCGAACACGAGGACAGGTCTGTCGTCGGTGGTCATTCCGGGGCCTTTCGTTCGCGGTGGTGCGCGGCGCGGTCCGCGCGGGAGCCGGCGGGGGCGCTCAGCCCGCCGGGACGAGCCGGCCCAGGGGGCTGTTCTCGAAGTCGTCCAGGAGGGCCTGCGGGTCCGCGTAGACGGCCACGGCCCCGGCCTCACGCAGCTCCGTCTCGCTGATCCCGCCGCTGGTCAGGCACACGGCGTCGAGGCCGAGCTTCCACGCGGACTCGACGTCCCAGCGGGCGTCCCCCACCACGATCGCGTCCTCGGGGCGCAGGTTACCGGCCTCCAGCGCCGCGGCGAAGATGTCCGGGGCGGGCTTGCTGTGCTCGGCGTCCGTGGCGGTCGTGACCGCCGTGAGCAGGTCGTCCGAGCCGAGGGCCTCCCGCATGGCCGCCACCTCGGTGACGTTCGACGACGACGCCAGCACCACCACGAGCCCCGCGTCGGTGCAGCGGCGCAGCAGCTCGGCGGCGCCGCGGGTGGGCTTGAGCCCCGGCCAGTGCACGGAGAACAGGGCCCCGTGGGCCGCGCCGATGGCGTCGTCCCCGTCCCGGTCCCGGTCCGCGGGCAGCAGCTCGTCGATCAGCTGCTCCGAGCCCATGCCGATGAGCCGGTGGATGCGGTGCATGGGGACGTCGTGCCCGGCCTGGTTGAAGGCGTGCCACCAGGCGACGGTGTGCAGGTAGCTCGAGTCGATGAGGGTGCCGTCGACATCGAACAGGACGCCGCGCCGGCTCGGCGCCGAGCGGTCGGGGGTCCAGGGAGGAGTCATGGCCTCACCCTCCCACCCGGTGGCCGGGTGAGCAATGGGGCGCGGAGTGGCGGTGGCGGCGCGGGTGCTCCGGGGGGACTCGTCCTGCTGTCGTGGAACGCCACCGCTCCCCCGACAACGACTGTGCGGAGGAAGGTCGGGGGCCGCCCGGTCCCGACCTCCCGCCGCTCACTGCACCGGCACGTCGTCGGCGGCGCTGTGCGGGCCGCTCCCCTGGTCCGCGGTGGCCGGACCGAGCGGGAGCCCGCGTCCGTCCTGCTGCGCGCTCTCGTCCGCCCCCGCGCCGTCGACGTCCTGGGTGGAGGCCGCGAAGCGCTGGATCACGGCTGCCGCCGCGTCGGTCATCTCGCCCAGTCCCCGGGCGTCGACGTTGGCGAGGTCGTCGCACGCGCCGTGGTAGCAGAAGTCGTAGGCGACCCCGGCCCGGCCGCCGAACAGCGCGGCCTGCTCCGCGGTCTTGATCCCCTCGGCGCCGGTGAACAGACCGCCGGAGGGGACGCCCTCGGCGATGAAGGGCCCGTAGTCGCTGCGGCCGCTGAACTCGGTCTCACCGGAGGCCAGGCCCATGGAGCCGAAGTGCTCGTGGAAGGCCGCCTCGATCGCGGCCGAGCCCGCCGGGGCGGTCACGGGGCCGTCGGGGCCCTGCACGGGCGGGAACGCGGAGTGGTCGCCGTCGTAGACGAACCGCCCGTGGTTCGGGGAGCCGATCATGTCGAAGTTCAGGTACACCGCGATGTCCTCCAGCGCGGCGGGGTCGTTGGCCTTCAGGTCCGCGACGTAGTGCCGGGAGCCGCGCAGGCCGAACTCCTCCGCGCCCCACCAGGCGAAGCGCACCGTGTTGGCGGTCTCCGTGCCCGCGAGCGCCTCGGCGATCGCCAGGATCCCCGCGGAGCCCGAGCCGTTGTCGTTGATGCCCGCGCCCTCGGGGACGCTGTCCAGGTGGGCGCCGACCATCACCGTGCTCTCGGGATCGCCCGAGCCCGTCTCGGCGAGGACGTTGAACGTCTCACGGTTCTCGGAGACGGTCTGCGCCGTCACGGTCACCTCGCCCCCGCCCAGCAGGGCGGTCCCGGCCGCATGGCTGAGACCGACCACCGGGAGGGTCGTGGCGCCGGGCTCCCCGAGCGTGCCGGCGACCACGCCCTCCTCGCCGGGCAGACCGGTGTTGAAGACCAGCACCGCGGAGGCCCCGGCGGCCTGGGCGTTGGCGGCCTTCACCCCGAAGGTGCACGTGCCCCGCTGGAGCAGGGCGACGCTGCCCGCCGTGAAGCCGGCGAAGTCCTCGGCCTCGCAACCGCTGGTGCTCGCCGCCGGGGCGCCGGTGGTGTCCACGGCCTGCACTGGGGCCGTCACCGTGCCGGAGCCCGAGTAGACCATGACGGCCGCCTCCGCCGCGGTGAGGGTCCGCGGGACACCGTCCGGGCCGGGCACGGCCACGGTGGTCGGGACGATCTCCTGGAAGAACGGGAAGGAGAAGCTCTGGACCCGCGGGGCGTAGCCGGCGGCGCGCAGCCGGCCGACCACGTAGTCCGCGCTGCCCCGGTAGCCCGGGGTGCCCGAGGCCCGGTTGCCGCCGTTGGCGTGGGCGACGGCCTGGAACACCTCGAGGTGGTCCAGCACCTGCTGCACGGGCACGGCCGCGGCGGTCGGGGCGAGCGCTCCGGCGTCGCCGGCCTCCCCCGGAGCCGCCGTGACGGCGCTCGGCACGGTGAGCGCGAGGGTGCCGGCCAGGGCCGCGGCCACGGTCCATCGGCGGGGTGTGGGGTGCGGCATGGGTCCTCCCGGGGCCTGAGGCCGATCGGGGGCTCGACCGTGTCCGTCATGGGCCCCATCGGGCGGGTGGAGTCCTGCGCACAGGATCTCAGCTCCAGGTCAGAGGCACAATGACCGGACGGATTGTGGCGCCGGGAAGCGCATCGGCCTCAGTGCGGCCGCCTCACTCGGCCTGCCTCTGCGCGGCGGCGTTGCTCGGGCCGCGGCCCTGGTCGACAGCGGCGGGGGGAACGGGTGCCACGATGCCGAGCAGCCGCCGGCCCTCCGTCTCGAGGTCCTCGGTGGAGTTCGCGAAGCGCAGGACGACGGCGGAGGCCGCGCCGGTCATCTCCTCCAGCGTCCGGAGGTCGACGTTGCTGAGGTCGTCGCAGGACGCGTGGTAGCAGAAGTCGTAGCCGATGCCGGCCCGGCCGCCGAACAGCGCCGCCTGCTCCACGGTCTTGATCCCCTCCGCCCCGGTGAACAGACCGCCGGAGGCGATGCCCTCGGCGATGAACGGGCCGTAGTCGCTGCGGCCGCTGAACTCGGTCTCGCCCGAGGCCAGGCCCACGGAGCCGAAGTGCTCGTGGAAGGCCGCCTCGATCGCGGCCGAGCCCGCCGGGGCGGGCACCGAGCCATCCTCCGGGCCGAAGGCCGAGGCGTCGCCGTCGTAGACGAAGCGGCCGTGGTTGGGGGAGCCGATCATGTCGAAGTTCAGGTACAGCGCGATGTTCCCGAGCGTCCCGGCGTCGTTGGTCTTGAGGTCCGTGACGTAGTGGCGGGACCCGAGCAGGCCGAACTCCTCCGCGCCCCACCAGGCGAAGCGCACCGGGTTGGCGGTCTCCGTGCCCGCGAGCGCCTCGGCGATGGCCAGGATCCCCGCGGAGCCGGACGCGTTGTCGTTGATCCCGGGGCCCTCCGGGACGCTGTCCAGGTGGGCCCCGACCATGACGGTGCGCTGCCCGTCGCCCGAGCCCGTCTCGGCGAGGACGTTGAACGTCTCCCGGCTCTCGGAGACGGTCTGCGTGCTGACCGTCACCTCGCCCCCGCCCAGCAGGGCCACGCCGGCCGCGTAGCTCAGACCGACCACGGGGACGGTCACCCCGCCGGGTTCGCCCAGCGTGCCGGCGACCGCGTCCTCGGCCCCGGCCAGTCCCGTGTTGAAGATCAGCACCGCGGAGGCCCCGGCGGCCTGGGCGTTGGCGGCCTTCACCCCGAAGGCGCACGTGCCCCGCTGGAGCAGCGCGATGTTCCCCGGCACGAAGTCGGCGAAGTCCCCGGCCTCGCACCCACTGGTGCTCGCGGCCTTCTCGCCGGTCGTCCCCACGGCCTGCACCGGCGCCGTCACGGTCCCGGAGCCGGAGTAGGTCATGACCGCCACGTCCGCCGCGGGAAGCTGCCGGCCGCCCGCGCTGACCGTGGCCGGGGCGGTCTCCTGGAAGAAGGGGAAGGTGAACTTCTGGACCTGCGGGGCGTAGCCGGCGGCCCGCAGCCGGCCGACCACGTAGTCCACGCTGCCCCGGTAGCCGGACGTGCCCGAGGCGCGGTTGGCGTTGTTCGCGTTGGCGATGGCCTGGAACACCTCGAGGTGCTCCAGCACCTTCCCGACGGGCACGCCCGCCGCGGTCACCGGGACCACCCCGTCGCGGTCGGGGTGGCGGCGGCCACGGTCGGGTGGTGGTGGTTGCGGTGACGCATGGGATCTCCCGGGGCAGGGGCCGATCGGGGGCTCGACCGTGGGGTCGGCTCCATCGTGCTGGTGGAGCCCTGTGCCCAGAATCTCAACTGCACGTCGGCGGCACAACGCTTGGGCGGATTGTGGCGCATCGAACGGCCCCGCCCCCGGCAGTTCGCGCCGGGGACGGGGCCGTTCGCTGGGGCTCGGGACCGTCAGGCGGCCGCCTTGTCGTGGCCGTGCCCGTGGCCGCGACCGTGCTCGGAGTGCGGGCCGTGGCCGCGGTCGTCGCCCTTCGGGTGGCCGACGGCGCCCTTGCCCTTCTGCCGGTAGGGCTTGCCCTCGCCGTTGACGTCGTGGGTGGACGTCGCGTAGCGCAGGACGACGGCCGCGGCGGCGTCGGACATCTCCTCCATGCCCTGGAGGTTCACGTTCGAGATGTCGTCGCAGGCCGAGTGGTAGCAGGAGTCGTAGGCGACACCGGCCTGACCGCCGAACAGCTCGGCCTGATCCTCGGTCTTCACGCCCTCGGCGCCCGTGAAGAGGCCGCCGGAGGGAATGTCGGCCTCGATGAACGGCCCGTAGTCGCTGCGGCCGCTGAACTCGGTGTCGCCGGAGGCCAGTCCCGCCGAGGCGAAGTGCTCGTGGAACGCCGCCTCGATCGCCGCGGAGCCCTCGGGGACGTTCGTGTCGCCGGGGTCGAAGGTGGAGGCGTCGCCGTCGTAGACGAAGCGCCCGTAGTTCGGGGAGCCGATCATGTCGAAGTTCAGGTACATCGCGATGTCCTCGAACGCCTCGGGGTCGTTCTCCCGCAGGTCGGTCACGTAGTGCTCGGCGCCCAGCAGGCCGAGCTCCTCCGCGCCCCACCAGGCGAAGCGGACGTTGTTCTCGGTCTTGGTCTTGGCCATGGCCTCCGCGATGGCCAGGATGCCGGCCGACCCGGTGCCGTTGTCGCTGATGCCGGCGCCCTCGAGCACGCCGTCCAGGTGCGCGCCGACCACCACCGTGTTCTCGGGGTCGCCCGTGCCGGTCTCGGCGAGGACGTTGTAGGTGGTGCGGGTCGCCGAGACGGTGTCCGTGGCGACGGTGACCTCGGCGGCGTCCAGCAGGTCCACGCCCGCCTGGTAGCTGAGCCCGACCGTCGGCAGGGTCGTGGCCTCCGGGGAGCCCAGGGTGCCGGCGACGGCGTCCTCGGCGTTCGGCAGGCCCGTGTTGAAGATCAGCACGGCGCTCGCACCGGCCGCCTCCGCGTTCGCGGCCTTGACCGCGAAGGAGCAGGTGCCGCGCTGGAGCAGAGCGATGTCGCCCGCTTCGAAGCCGGCGAAGTCGCTCGCCTCGCAGCCGCTCGTGCTGCCCACCCGGGCACCGGTGGTGTCGACCGCCTGCACCGTGCCGGTCACGGTGCCCGTGCCGGAGTAGGTCATCACCGCGACATCCTCGGCGGCGAGCTGCGTGCCGTCCGCGGCGACCGTGGCGGGGGTGCGCTCCTGGAAGAACGGGAAGTCGAACGCCTGGACCTCCGGGGTGTAGCCGGCGGCGCGCAGCCTCTCGACCACGTAGTCGACGCTGGCCTGGTAGCCGGAGGTGCCGGAGGCGCGGTTGCCGTCGTTGGCCTCCGCGATCGACTGGAAGGCGTTCAGGTGCTCCGTGAGCTTCTGCTGGGACACGGCCTGGGTGATCTTGTGGGTGGTGTTGTTGTTGCTGGTGTCACGGGTGGGGGCCGCGACGGCACTGGTCGCCGTGAGGGTCAGGGCGCCGGCCAGGGCGGCCGCGGTGATCCAGTGGCTGGGCTTGCGGACGGGCATGGAACCTCCAGGTGAGCGGCGGCCGGGAGGTAGCCCGGCCGTGACGCGGTTCACAGTCATCGAGGAATGACTCGGATTTGCACATGCTCACAAATGGGTTACCGACCGGTCAATAACTTTTGTCCACTAGTTGGGGGACGAACCCTGGGGGCGACACGGTCCCGACGCCCCGATTTCCCACCCGCCCGGCCGGATGGCTATGATGGAGCAGTTGTTTCCGGCCGAGAGCTTTGCTGTCGAGTCCGGATGCTTCACGGGATGTGGCGCAGCTTGGTAGCGCGCGTCGTTCGGGACGACGAGGTCGCAGGTTCAAATCCTGTCATCCCGACCATGTGATGTCTCAGGACATCGGCAAGGCCCGAACCCACGGATGTGGGTTCGGGCCTTTTGTCATGCCTGGGG